>PAQE01000026.1 GCA_002709705.1 Methanobacteriota archaeon
ACTAATGTATATGTCACCCCTGAGTTCTGATTCAGCATTATTCGGAGGGGGGGCGCCGTTAGCTTCAACAACAGTTGCAGTAACAGTCAAAGTTCTGATACTCGGACTCATTCTCTGGTCAATCACTACTGTTACATTGAACGACTCTTCACCATTAGGTGCTAGAGTAATTGAACCTGGTGCAGCAACTACCAATCCATCTGCAGAAACCTGAATTTGGATTCTTTCAACATAGGAGTTTGGATTGGAGACAGTACAAATCACAGTGTCGTTGAGGCGGTCAGGATTATATCCATCCATCCACATAATTGGGCCACCAACAAATTGGCTATCTCCTCCGGAAATAGAAGAATTTTGATTTTCATAGACCATAGCTCCGTTAGTCTCCAAATCTGCTGATGGTGAGCACTCAAGGTCAACTACGGGTACTGAAACCTGTGCGGAAGTTTGTAGTGGCATTGTTCCTAGAACAATTAACAACACTAGTGCTATCGCTTTGCGCATGTAAATTCCACGGTTAGTGGACTTAATCAATGCAGTGCCGGCATCAAAGGGAGTTGATTGCTTCCTCGTGATGGCTTAGCAAGTTTCGCAACTTGACCTTCATTGAAGGCGTCATCATGTCGTTGTCAACAGACCACTCGACTGGGTCGAGGATGATGTTGCGAGCAACTTCGTATCCCTTCCACTTTGGTGCAAGCATGTTGTTCTCAGTTAGGTTGGTTAGTAGCCAGGACTTTACTCCTTCATCTGCACACATTGCTGCATTGTCAGCAGGTACAGAAACTCCAGCAGCGCTTGCTTCCTTCCTTAGTACATCCAATGATGGGTGAATGATTAGGTAAGTATTCTTCATGTTACGACCATCTAGTACCGCTTGCTCAACTAGTGGGCTGAGTTTGAGGTTCTCTTCTAGTGGCGCTGGAGATACATACTTTCCATTCTCTAACTTGAATTGGCTCTTTACACGGCCAGTGATAGATAGGTATCCATCTACCATCTTTCCGAGGTCACCAGTTCTGAATCCACCATCTTCAGTCATGACTTCAGCGGTAGCTTCTGGAAGGTTCCAGTATCCTTGCATGATGTTTGGACCGTAAACAATGATCTCTCCTTCGTCAGGTCTGTCAGGGTCATCCCATGCACTGGTATCGATTTCTACACGAACACCATTCGCAGGCATACCTACAGTGTTCAGACGGGACATTCCCTTACCCATCCAACCGTTAGCAGCAACTAGAGGGCTGGTCTCTGTTAGACCATATCCTTCGTAGCAGTTGAAACCAACTTTCTGAACGAATGAAGCAACGTCAGGGGAAAGTGCAGCAGCACCAGACATACAGAATCTGATGTTGCCACCGAATCTTGCACGGACCTTAGCCCAAACCAACTTGTCCCACAACTTGTCGAAGAATCCGCTTGGAGCAACAGCATCACATTGGACGCCAGCCTTTGCGATTCTCTTAGCAGCGGCCTTCTGAGCCTTACCAACGAAGACTTTCTTCAGGCCGGTTGCGCTCTCGAATTGACTGTTAACACGGTCGTAGAACTTGTTCCAAACACGAGGAACAGCCAGTAGTGCAGCAGGCTTGATTTCGATACACTCGTCTGCAATCTTGGTTAGGTCAGAGATGAGGTTGATGTGAACTCCCATTCTAATCATCCAGTGCAGATCGAAGGTAGAACCGAAGGAGTGAGCCCACGGCAAGAACGCAGCGTTCTTGTCACCAGGGAACAACTCGAATACACCTTGTACACACAGTACGTTGGATAGAGTATTCCAGTTGGATAGCATTACACCCTTAGGGTTACCAGTGGTTCCTGATGTGTAAATCAGAGTGGAAAGAGCACTTGGGTCATCAGCGATTTCTGCCAAGTCTTCACCGGCTCTGCCAGTTTGTACCAGTTCGGTCCATGAGCGAACAGATACTCCTTCAGGAGGTAGTTTGTTTGCAGGGTCGTCACCTAGCAGGATAACTCCAGATGCAGGCCATCCATCAGCAGGAAGTGCGTCACACAACTTGTCAAGAACCTCGGTATTTGCAACTGCAACTACCTTAGGAGTTGCATCACCGATGATGTAAGCCCAGTCCTTTCCGTGCTGGTGCGTGTACATTGCAGTGTATGCTGCACCTAGTGCATTAGCACCATAGGATAGCGCAGCCCATTCAACGGAATTGTCGATGATGATTGCAACACGGTCGCCTTTCTCAACGCCAATGTCTCTCAATCCCTTTGCAGTTGCTGTAGCAAGGTCACCAAATTCGTTGTAGGTAAGGTGAATTCTAGGCATTCCAGGAGCAGGGATGTATCCAATACATGGAGCATCACCAAACATTTCCTGGCTTACCATTAGCATCTGGTATAATGTTCGAGGGTCATCGCCTTCCGGCTTTTCCCATTGTCTATCTGAAGGTTGTCTTGGCCAAGCTTGTTCTTTCGCCATGACTTCGACAGATTCGGTATTTGTTATGAATGCTCTGCCAGCAAAATTTTGCGAACATTAGCGCGCCAATCTGCACCATCGTTACGATTTGCAAGTGGTGATGCGGGTGATGGATGCCAACAAGTTCCTATCTCAACATCTAGTCCCTTTAGGGCAAGTAGTGCCCTCTTTTCAGCGTACTTTCCTACGCCTATTACTCTCGTAATTCCCATTGTTGTAACTACCTCTTTGAGGTGGTCATCGCATGCTTTTAGCAATTTCTTGACGGCATTTCCACTGATTTTGTCGGGAGTGATATTTTTCCCAGTTTCACCGAGCAATAGCAAAGGGCAGTGATTCACTAAAAACACGTGCTTGTGAATCTCTTCAGGCGTGCCCAAATCTCCTGAAGTAGTCCCCAAAGGCGGGTACCACTGATTTCTTGACGCTCGAAATCTAGTCCTTCAATTGGGCGTTTTGGGTGTCTTCCTACTGGATCAGTGAATTCTCCAGTAATTTTTAGGAAATCCCTTGCGATACTTGTTGCGCCGAATGGGACTCCACATTGTGCCATCCCATAAGGACCAGGATTCATTCCTAACAGCAATGTTTTAGCTCCTAGTCCAGAATATTGTGAGAGATATGATTCGTGATACTCCCAAGCATAATTGAGTGGATTAGTGACGTGTGCTAGAGAGGTTTGGCGAAGAATAGATTTTGTCAAAGAGTCGCATGCTTCGGACAATTTTTTGGCCGATTCTATGACTCCCATGACCTATCTCACATGGGTGACGATGAAAAATCAGTCGCTGAAAACGGTGTAGTTCGTAACACCTACTTCGGACTCCGATTCAACACATACGGCTATATACGCAAATTAACCGACTAAAGATGATGGGAGCGAAAGTCGGTATCGATGATATGGCACTCCATTTTCCTAGATTATACATGGATATGGAGGACTTCGCAGAGATGCGAGGAGCCGATTACGGTAAATTGAACAAGGGTCTTGGTCTTGCTGCAATGGCAATTCCAGACGTTCACGAAGATACTGCTACAATGGGTGCAAATGCTGTTTGTAGACTGATTGATAGAAATGGTATCGACCCTCGAAAGATTGGTAGAATCTACTTGGGAACAGAATCCGCACTGGATGGCGCTAAGCCAACTGCTACCTACATCGTAGATATGCTGACCCATCGCTACGGAGAGCGCTTTGGAGAAGATTGCTTCAGAGGCTGTGACGTAGTTGACATGACATTCGCTTGTATTGGAGCGGTTGATGCACTCCACAACACCCTAGATTGGGTTGCTAGAGGTGGGGAAGAAGAAGACCGCATGGGAATTGTTGTGTTCTCTGACAACGCAAAATACGATTTGGAATCATCTGGTGAATACACACAAGGCGCTGGTGGTGGAGCTCTCCTAGTTCGCCACAATCCTCGTCTAATCGTTGTGCCAGACCGCTGGGGTGTTTCAACAACACCTGTACACGATTTCTTCAAACCAAGAAGAGAAGTTTCAATTCAAAGCGTAATCAATCACGTTTTGCAACTTGCTGCAGAAGCAGGTGCGACCATACGTGACGGAATGGCAGAAGCGATGATCAAACATCTACCAGAATCAACAGTTCGCCGTCTAGGAATCTTCGCACACGGAGAAGAGAACGTCAAGGTACACCGTGATGAGCCGGTATTCGACGGCCAGTTCTCAAACCGATGTTACCGTGAAGCGGTAAAGCAAGCTTTCACACATTTCTCAGAGAAGGCGATTGCTCAGAATAGGTTTGACCCTGAAATGGATGTCATCCTAACCGAGCAGTGGGCTAGAATCATCATGCACTTGCCGTATGCATTCCAAGCAAAGAGAATGTTCCCTGACGTATTCCGCCACGATAGGCAGCACCTCGATTCATGGAAACATGTCGAATCCGAAATTGGTGTTATGCCAGAAGAGTCAGACTTTGAATCAACAGAAGAATGGGAGAAAGCAATGGATGGCTATCGCCGAGCAATCTCCAAGACCGACTCATTCAAGCAATTCGTAGAAGACAGAATCGAGAAGGGTCAAAGAGCATCTTCGTTGATTGGAAACCAATACACCGGCTCAATATTCCTAGCATTAATGTCCACATTTGAGGCTGACTATGAGGAGAATGCAAACCTCGACAATGTGACATTCGGATTATGTGGTTACGGTTCTGGTGCTAAGGCTAAGGTATTCGAGGCAGAAGTACAGCCAACATGGAGAGAAATCGCCAGCCGCTGGAACCTATTCGAGAGACTTGAAGGCAGAATCGCAATCGACCGTGTGACCTACGAAGCGCTTCACAAGGGATTGGCAAAGGAATCTATTATCACTCCTAAGGGCGAGTTCGCACTCGTTGAAGTGGGCGACGAAGGTGTTGAAGAAGGAATGCGAACCTATGCTTGGGTTGGCGAATAATCACGAGAATATCTTAGAGATATCAACTATCTCAGGTATCTGAACACCTGCAGAANCAAACCATTGCTCGATACTTTCGAGTTNNCGACCCTTTGAGATCGCTTTAGCTCTGNCACCGATTAGATTCCATGCGCCTTTGGCGGAAATACCTGGAATCGCTGCGAGTTGCTTTTCAGTTGCAGACCTCCAATCAAGCCCAGTNTCTATTCCTGTAATCGAGCGGGCGCCGTGTCCGGTTACCATGATATTACTGTAGGATTCTAACGGTGCAAGGTAATTCATTCCTACAAGAATTGGATATGCTCCAATTTGTCTCCCGAAGGTAATTCCTGCTTTACCACGAATATCACTTGAGCGAGCCTCGGGCTCTAGATGCCTTGGTAGACGAGTTCTTCCTTCATGTGCCTCCCACCAAACATCATTCAGTATGGTGCCTAACGGCAGCATTTGTTCTAGTAGTGGACCATCAAAATTATCTCGAACAGTGCTCTTGAATGNCTTGAAATCAGAATCATCAATTTCTTGGAAACCTTTACCTTCAACTTGTCTAATGTTGACTCTGCGAATCATATGACCTTCGTCTTTCAATTCATTGAGAAGTTTGAGATTGATGTCGTAAGTTGCACTGGTTTCACCATTCAATCCAGCGATGAAATTCAANCCAGGTAACAGTTTTGGCAGACCTCTTTCGCCACGAACTCTACCGTGTTTGTTAATCAGAGCAATCGCTGATTTCAACTGTTTAGAATCGCAATTTAGCCAGTTCGCTTCATGCACTTTAGGGTCAGCAGACTCTAGGCCGAAAGAGAGTACTGCACCATCTGAGAGAGTATCCACTAGAGTCTTAGTGATCTCTTCAGACTCTTCTAAATGCTCTGCAATAATCGAAGGGTTGCCATTGTCGGTGTGAAGTATTCCTAGGCGCTCATCATCTCTCAAGCCATGTAGTAATTTTGCGATTGGCTCAGGATTAGGTCGGGGGTATTCCATCTCAACTACACCTTCAGCCAAGTAAGTGTAAGTGTCAGTCATGCCTCCAAGTCGAATATGTTCTACGCCCATATCATGAGCGATTGAAACTTCTTTGATTATGTCCTCTGGACTGCGCCAAATTGGAACACCTTTCTTTGGTTCAATGCAGAATTTACATCCTCGCTTGAATCTAACACACCCTTGATAGACTTCTACTTCGTAAGTGAGTGGTCCATTGATATCTGGATTTTGTGTGACCGCTTTTGAACGAGCACCAGCATGAGCCCACGCCGTCCACTCTTCTGCAGTTCTGCGCCGATGTTTCCATTCATCATTCGATAAGAAGTAAGCAAGTGTAGCATCCGTATCTTGTAATGCCAAGAATAGATTATGCCTTAACGGACTCCAGCCTTGGTGCCTCCAACCTCTAATCGCCCAACCTCCGCAGAGGATTGGAGTCTCACCGGGAGTTCCGGAAATAATCCCTTTTGTTTCTCGAAGAGAAATTGGAGTACCTCTGAGGTANTTACCCGGAACTATCGCCCCAGCCAATACGACAACTCCTAGGCGATTTTCCAGTGAAGGAGGATTGATTCGATAAGAATCAATTGGGCAATATTCGTAATTTATTCCTCTTTCTTCTAGGACTCCGCAGATGTATCTNATGTGAAATCCAACATATGGCGGGACGCCGAAAGCAGCCGGCTCATCTTCGTAGCCGTCAATGATGAGCCAGGAGGCATCTCCGGACTCACTCATTAGCTCACCTCATTCCTTTCTTGGTCGTCGACGCTTCTTCTTAGCGTCTTCTTCCTCTTCAGCGAGAGCACGTAATTCNCGAGCAGATTTACCACCGGGTTTNCCGCCAGAGTTTCCTCGCTTGTCACGGTTCTGAGGTTTGGAAACATCTACCTTGATATTGCGGCCCATGAATTCGCTTCCATTCAGTTTGTTGACAACTTCCTCGCCTTTCGATTCAGGTTGAATTGTAACGAAAGCGAATGCTTTCTTGCGACCAGATCTGTCAGTTGCCCACTGGACATGCACTTTGTCGCAGTGGTCCTTGAATAGAGCAGACAAATCATCTTCAGTAGCTTTGAATGGTAGATTTCCAACATANAGTCTAGCGCCTTCTGGACGAGCACGCTTNGGCTTCTCATCCCTAGGTGCATCAGCATCTCTAACGCCGATTCTACGTCCCTTGATTTTCTGACCATCGAGGTCAGCGATTGCTGCATCAGCCATCTCTTTGGATTCGAATGTAATGAAACCAAATCCTCGAAGGTTACCTGCATCATCTCGCATCAAGGCAAAGTCAGTGACCTTACCATGCTTCTTGAACATGGCACGAACATCGTCTTCTTCGACATCTCTGGAAAGTCCACCGACGAATAGCCTGCAACCAGGTGCTGCCTTCTGTCTGCGACCACGGCCGCCACCTTGGCCACCTTCACCTTCGAACCTGAAGTAGGTGCGCTCACGACCATCTTCTCGAATATCCTCTGCGATGTATGTGGCACGGCCTGCGCTTCCTTTAGCGAACAATGCTTCTGCTTCTCCGCTCCAACGCTTACCTGCGCCATTGAGTGCAGCCATTCCGGATTCTCCACCGAAATCATCTGCAAGAGCACGGAATGAGCGCTCTCCATTCGTTCTACAAACAACATTCCAATCGCCTTCTTGTTCAGCTTCGTATGTGTCGCCACAAGANGGNCATAGTGCCCACAAGCACNCCNCAATCATCNTCTTCTCNCATGTCNATTCNNATNACNTTNCCAGCNTCTATGACCTTNGCNCGAACGATATCNCGTCGGCGTAGTCCATCCGCTGTGTTGTGAAGGAATCTATCGGTGATTTTTGTGACGTGGAATTGTGCGTACTCTTGGTCTGCCATTACCGAACGGTTTGGCTTTCCTTCTACACTGAGGATTTTTATTTCACCAGACTTTTCGTTTAGTTTGACAACTTCTCCAATTACGGTATCGCCAACTTGAACACGCAACATTTCGTTGTATGTACGGACGCTAACTATGCCATCACTTTCGCTGACAACACCTGTCAGTAGTGCGATTAGGTTGCCATTTTCTTCAACTGTGCCCTGTCCTGGGCTTTTATTTTCTGCAGATCCAACTACAGTTCCGGGGGTGACGATTGTCGCCATATTTTCACGCTCATGTTTTGGGAGTCACCCTACGGGTGACGGGAAGGGGATAGTTGAGGCGAGGGCTGTTTACTTTTGAACCCCTCTCATCGAGTGAAGCGCCAACATTTGATGGAAGTTGTACCCATTTTAGAGGAATGATGCTGGTATGTTGCCGGCATTCTGAACTCTCCTTCAAGGATTACTTCGCCTTCAGGTAGATGAGTTGCTGCGGCGCTGTGCATCATGTGAACGACGGGTGCACTTTGTATCGCTGCGTCGATAAATGCGCGGTCTGCACCATGGGTTTGAACACCCCATGGAGGGTTGGAAATAACAATATCAACTTCGGGCAATTCTATTTCTCCAACTCTGCCCACGATTGTAGTGCCGAGTTTTTGACATAATGCTGCGGCATTCTCATCACATTCAACAAATGTTACCTCTGCNCCTAGGAGTTGTGCACCATGTCCAAGGATCCCATTTCCTGCACCCAAGTCGAGAACGGTTTTCCCTTCAAGGCCATCGTGAGCATCTATCTGTGCAAGCCATAATGCAGCAAGATCTCCTTCAGTTTGATACTGCTCTAATTCTACATGATTACATGGGTGTGCAGGTAATTTCGATAGGGAAATCGCCAAGTGGCGAAGCTTCANTTCAATCACCAACGTTGCTGATTTTGCTGTTGGCCGTAATTAGCACGTTGCATTTGCTGAGCCTGCATTTGTTGCATCTGGTATCTGATGGATTCTGCTTCCATCCTTAATCTAGCAATCAATTGTTCACTTGGTTGCTGGCCTCCACAAAATCTGCAGAACCTTGTTCCATCGGCTTGCATTTGCCCGCAGTTTATACAGAATGCCATGATAATCCCAATCCTAACTCGTCCTTGAACCCTCGCATTCAACTAACCATTTGCATGAACACTGGCCATGTTTCGAAATTTTGGGCCATTGCTCTNTCTGTAATTTCTTCTAATCGAGGGTCAGTCATCATTTCTGAGGGATCGACTCCTGCATCGAGTAGTTCCTGAATCAATGCCTTGAATTCTCTCTCAATTGGGAGTGAATCATCTACTTCAGGCTCACCGGTTGGCAACGGGATACTCTCTTGAGTTGTAGTCGGAGGTGCAGTTACAGCCTCTTCACTACCCGGTAGTGCGACCTGTTCCNCCTCTTCTGTTGCTGGCAAAGCGACTTGAGTTGCTTCTTCTGGAATCATTTCTGTAATGAAAGCCTCTTCTAATATTGATGTAGAATCATCTTCAGTTGAGATTTCGACTTCCGGAGTTGGTTCAACAACAGGCACTTCGACAATTTCAGGCTCAGGCTTGGCCAAGCCTACTCCCAATATTTCGGCTTGCTGTTTTGCTAATTCAGCGGCCTGTCTTCTAGGTAGTGAAACGAATGCTTTGCCAACAAGTGCGTGTACAGGATAAGGNAGGAAATACCTCTCTANCGCAGGCAAACTTGGGTGCCTGAAGCACAAGATTGAGTGCTTTTCGAACGGCCTTTGGTTAGGGATGTCCAGTGAGAATGGAACTGGTGCGATTTCCACGGTGCTGCGTAACCATCCTTCCTGAGTTACTAACTGCTGCATCCATGGNCCCATATCTGCATTTGAGATGTTTAGGAATTGGAATGATGCAGCACGAGGGTCAAATCCTTGGTCACTGATTAGTTCAGCTTCCGCTCTTGGNCTGTGAAAGATTCCCATGACNGGTTGTCCATGGTCGATCATATCACCGTGCAATTCCAATAATTTCCTTTCCTTGCGAGGGCATAATAGCAGAACTTCTAGTCTAGCAGCATTACCATCCCAGATTTCTTGCCATCGAGCATTAGCCTCGTCTTTCAATTGTTGAAAGGTCATATTCGGAATCATTGCTGTGACACCCATGCGACCACCAAACAGCGAGTAGAGGTCGACTATTTGGTGATGTAGGATTCGTCGACTGCGAATTCAGCCAATAGAATCACTCCTCCAGCTGCGCCTCGAACGGTATTGTGAGAAAGGGCATCAAAACGAATAATGTTACCTTCAACACGAACATTTCCTACGGTTGTAGTCATTCCATTACCGGCCCACAGGTGTTCATCTCTAGTTGGTTTTTCTTCAATGATGTTGTTGACCAGTTCTGGTGAAGAGGGTAAATCCAGAGTGGGTATTTGCATCAATCTCTTGACCTCTTCCAAGGATGTTTCCCTACTAACTTCAACTCCGCAAGAAACCAAGTGACCGTCTTTTTCTGGGACTCTGTTACATGATGCAATAACAGGAATNTCCATGCCAAGAAGGTACTTCAACTCGGCAATCAGTTTCTCTTCCTCTCCTGGAATCAAGGGGTTGACGTTACCTGCGAGGGCCTCTTCGTCAAACAGTAATCGCCATCCAGCGCCTGAAAGGGCTTGACGAGTGTGGATTGTTACGGAAACAATTCCTAGCGATTTCAAACCAATAATTGGAGTTACAACTGGAACTACTGTGCAATTAGTTGCACATGCATGCCCATCATAGGTGTGCATGTCTTCGGGATTTACCTCAGGAATTACTAGGGGGATACCGGCAATTCTTCTGAAAGTACTTGCATTAGAGAATACATGAATACCTCTTGCAACTAACGAAGGTTCGACAACTTCTGCTACATTGTTAGGTAATGCAGAGAATGCAATATCGACATCGGGAATATCACTCATTGAACAAACAAGGATGTCATANCGAGGTCTAGGCGATTCCAATCTCCACTCAATTTCCTCATGCATTAGGCCGACTGAGTTGGGCGAGCCGGCGATAGCTACAACCCTGAACATAGGGTGGTTCCATAGCAATTCCTGCAGCCTTTGGCCTACAAGGCCGCTAGCACCCAGAATCGCCACATTGAACCGGCTCGTCATTGCTCCTCATGTGGTGTGGGGAAGATTCTCCTTATGATGAGTTTCCTTGCTATGGACGTGCCATCTTTGATGCTACCCAACTTAGCTTCTCCAACTCTTTTCGAGTATGAGATCGGTACATGAGCGATTGGGATATCNTGATGTGCGCAAGAAGTGTACATCTCTGCTTCGATTTCAAACCTCATACTATTCAGTTGCAGTCNCTTGATAGCATTCCTTGAGAATGCCCAGAAACCAGAGCATAGGTCGTAAATCGGCTTACCATGTAGTGCGACGGCAAGCCAGGTCAGAAGTTGATTTCCAATCCAGTTAGTACTGGTCATTGCATCAGAGTGTAAATTACCATGTAGTCGGTCGCCTATTACAATACCATTTTCGGGAATTGAATCCAATAATCTAGGGATTTCTTCTGGATGATATGTTCCATCACAATCCAGCATTACTAATTCATCGTCACCAACTTCGAGGAATTTCTTGAACCCTTGACGCATTCCAGCGCCCTTACCTTCTCCCCATTGCTGGATAACTTCGCANCCCAAGTCTCCAGCAATGCCCACGGTGTTATCAGTTGAACCACCATCGACCACTACAACTCTCGTTGAATACCCTCGATTTTTCAATTNTTCAATTGGAATTCTCGAGTATATGTCTTTCAAAGCCCCCTCTTCATCAAGGGTTGGAAGCATGATGAATAGGTTTGTCACGGTCATACGACTACCTATTCATTGTAGTGTCTTTCGCTCATTTTAGGCATAATGAATGACTTCTATCCAATGAACTCGGATACCGGTTTCATCGAATAGAGCATCTCCTCTTCCCGATGCACCTAGTGGATTTATCCAGAACTCTGATTCACTAGTAATCTCGATTTCAAAGCCTCCTCCNCCAGCATAAGTGCAAGTATTGTACCATCCTGAACCAGTGATTTCCCTCGAATTAATTGTGGCCGAAACTTCGCCAACAAATTCGGTCATTATACAGATTTCATATGCTAGGCTCTCGTTAACAGCGAAGCCATGTGTNCCTTCAGTGAGGTACAGTTTTTCATCACCGAGATTGAATGGATCAAGGTCTCNAAGCGGCGCCCAGGGGTCTGGTCGCATGTTGTCACCAGTTACTGGAATGAAAGTAGAAACCATCGAGTCATCTTCCAANATGTAAATNGATGAACCACCACTAGACCAGATTTGGTTCCAGTGAATTGAAGCCTGAATGTATTGCATCATGATCCCTTTTGGTGAGGCGATTGCATGAGTNATACCCAAGTTGTTTAGTCGCTCAATGTCATCATAGATTATCGCAGTAGTTGCGGCATTTTGTATTGAGTGTTCTTGTTTTAGAATACCCAATGTAGGAACCGCAGTTATTCCAATATGCTCTGGAATTGAATAAATATGCCCCCAGTGTTCATTTTCAGTGTAGACGATTGAGCCTTCAGGCAGACTNTCTAAGGCTCCAAATAAAGCTTCNTCACCATCAGAAATTGCATGCAATTCATCGTGAAGTGATAACTCAGAAAGGGCACTATGCGCTAGTCCACATAGAAGTAAAGTGGCNATCACTATCGCTCTTCCACCGTCTGAAGCAACGCCTCCTTCAATTCGCGAAAGTCGCATTCCAACCAATGCCGCTAATGGGATATGGAATGCATGCATGCTCATGGAATATAGTGCGTAAGAAATCATCGATAGAATCGCAACCCCACTAAATCCATCAAACAAATGAATTGACGATAAAGCCCAATTTAATCCGAACCATAAGGCCAAAGTCATTGCTTTACCGTCATCTCTCATCGTCCAAGTCGCCCATATTGCAAGAGGCAACAATAATCCAGAATACATCAGCATTGGTGCTCCTCCTTGCCACCCATATTCTGCAAATACAGCCTTGCCATCGAATGCTGGAGCGAGTGCGAAAACAACCAACAGAATGGAAACTGCGAGAATAATCGATTGTATTCTGTCTGTTATCGTAAATGCTTCACGTTTGGAAACAATCAGTTGCGCTATGACCAGGGTTGAGAGATATATCAGGCCAGTGGGGTGAATCATAGCCACGATTACGGCCGTTATTGCTACAATTTCCCACTTGAGTTTCTCGTCGAACATCATCAGAATAACAACCAATCCTAACTGACTTGCCACGGTTGGAAAACCAGAATCTAGATTCTTTGCGAAAAGAGCTGGAGCAAGCAACATCGCCATTATTGTCCAATGGCCACATCCCATTTTTTCTCCGGCTGCTGCGATACCAAGCAATAGTGCCACGAAACACATGACGCCCAACCAGAACACACTCAGGTGTGCAGAACCTCCTAGCCAAGCAGCTAACATTGGGAATGCAGGAGGATAAATCCATTCTCCAACCGATGGCTCAGAGAGAATGAATCCACCTGTTCTTGAAATTGAATCTGTTAATGATGCAAATCCAATCCAATCTACGCCCATTGGTCTCATGTAAGTTAGGGGAGTTATTGCAATGAAGCAAGCGATAGTTGTAAAGATCCAAAACCACGGACTGCGCTCGATGTTTACTTGACGAGGCAAGGGATTAATTTCAACTCGAATCGCTATTGCTGCAGCTACATTTGCTGTTATCAAAAGAGTAGTTAGTGTTTCTAGGCCTAATTCCAAGATGAAACAGAATCCTGCTAATCCCAGACATGCCAGCAAACCCAATGCTGGACTAAGCATCAATTGCCTCTTCCAATCACCCTCGACATCTATGCGTCGAGCAAGGGCTAGGCCCGGAAGAATAGCCACTTCCAAGCCTAGAGACATAGCCTCGCCTCGCCCTTCTAGCCTTCAAACCTATTTGCGAAGAATGATGAATCAAGGCTGTTTGGCAGGAGCATGGCTGAAGTCATTATCCTGCCTGATGAGTACTGGGTATTTGATTTCACAAAGGGTGAAGACCCAAATTTCCAATGTCCGTTTCCTTACCAAATCGGAAGATATGATGAGGTTCGCCCCGGGATGTACACTCACGAATTATTCGGTGGCGTGAGAGATTTACATGTTGGAATTGACATTGGTGCTCCTGTTGGAGAGCCGGTCCATGCATTTTCTAAGGGGATAGTTCATTCCCTTGGTATCAATGAAGAAGATGGTTCTTACGGGCCAACTATCATCATCAAGCATGAAATCGAAGGCAGACCAATCTGGGCCCTATATGGTCATTTGTCGATGGAATCACTCGACATGGTATCTGAAGGAATGGAAGTTGCAGAGGGACAAATCATTGCAACTGTCGGTGACAAAAGTGTCAATGGAGGCTGGGAGCCTCACTTGCATTTCCAACTATCATGGGAAGAACCTGAAGGCAATGACATGCCTGGAGTTGTGGCTAGGTCAGATAGAGATTGGGCTTTAGAAAAGTATCCTGACCCAAGAATGGTTCTTGGACCAATTTACTGATTAATCTGAGCCAAGTATTCCTTCAGAGAAATAATTGGTTCGATTGCNGAAGGGTCTTTACCATGCAGTAGTGCAAGTGCAATCGATAGCCAATCGGTCATTATGCACACGTGCAATAGACACTCTAGAAGCGTTTCACCATCGCCATGGATTTTCCAAGCAAGTTCGGTGGGACAATTAGATACAAACCAATCCATTCTCTGTCTAACACGAGGGAGCATACCGTCCCATGAAAGGAAGATTAGAGCCTGGTCTGCGGCTTCAGGGTCTTGGTCACCTCCGACCCCTCCCCAAGCGACAGCCTCATTGTGATTCATTTCAGGAATTGCTCCGATTCTAGCAAATCGTGCAGAGTTTTCGTTTAGTTGATTTTTGAAACGATTTACTGCAGGCATCAGTTCATTCGGGCCCAAAATGGCGATTGGGTTCTGCATCAAATTCAGTGCTAGACTTGCAACATCTCCTTCTGGATATGTGATGATGTCGTTATCTTCTACAGCACGTTGCAGGCGCTCAAGCGCTTGTTCTGTTATTTCGATTTGCAGTATTCCGATCTCTACAAGGAATGCCAACTGCCTAGAGAATATGTGGCCAAATGCAGACCTAGGGGGCTGGCCAGATGGGCATGAAATCAGATGTACGCTCTTTGATAGTTCACACATTCCTGACAATTCTCCTCCGCTTGAAATTACAACAATAGTAGCGCCTTGTGCCATCGCCGTTTGACATGCTTCGAGAGTCTCCTCGGTGTTTCCAGAGTATGAAGTTGCGATAATTAGCCAGTCTGGAGTCCACCAATTTGGTAAATCGTATCCTCGATGACATCTAACTGGAACAGCTCCACTCTCATCACATAATACAGATAAGAAATCTCCACCAGCTGCCGAACCGCCCATTCCTAGGCAAAGCACTCCAGTCCAACCTGTGTCAAGTTCATCAAGCCAAGGGAGGAGCTCTCTATTTACAGACTCTCTTCCGACGCGAATATCTTTGACAAAAGACCGTGTGAACTTGATCATATCTTGTTTATCTAGTGCAGTTGCAAGACGAATTATGCCTTCTTCCATGTCACTCACCGTCCATCCCTAATCTTGGTAAGCAAATCCATTCACCATCAATTCTTGCTAGCAATAGTTTCCTTCCGGGCACATGTTCGAATGGTAGACGAACAGCGTTCATCTTCCAATCATTCGGGTCTAAGAACTCAGCCACTGATGCATCCTCGTTAATCGGTTCGATATAGGTGAATTCATGCAATTGAGCTACTACGTTAGCATTTTCGAGGTCTCTCCAGGTTGCACCGGTGCGCTCTCTTCTCTCGACTTTCTCAAGAATGGCTCCATCGTTAGTCCATGTAGAAGGGCGCCATAAATCTCCTCGCCATCGAATTACATCTCCTAACTCATAACCTGGTTTTCGGTAAAGNAAGGTTAGCCTAGTCAGGTCAACACCATCTTTTCTGCCTACAACAGATGTGGTTGTAGTAACCTGTCCACCATGCTGTGTGATCAAATGTCGGCCCCACGCTCTTGCCAAAGCTTTCGAGCCTAGAACAACATCATATCCNCCNGTTACAGGGCCTTCATTTGTAATGAAAAACATCGGGTCATCAGGCATTTCTGCAAGAACATCGTCGAGTGTTCTACGCAGTGTATTGAACTCCTCTTCGGAGAGGCGGCGAGCACTCGACCTCAACTGAACCGTAGCCTCGAAGTAATTGCCAGCTCGCCTAGTACAAGTCAGGCAGACTCCGTTTGACATTCTTGCTCGCATGGTGTGTTTTTCAGTGTAAAGCAAGTCATCGATTACGCCCTCGACTTCAATATGAATCAAGGTATGTCTGCCATCGACTTCTTGCGCCATCAATCCCAATTCCAAGTCTTCTATTTCTGTGTGAAATTCGACATTTCTCTGAACTAACTCGTGCCATAAATCTTCATCATCGACNTTACTCCACTTNCCTTGAAAATCAATGATTCCACATCGAGCACATTTTGTCCATGGTACATTCTTTGGAACCTTGACCAATGTGACCCTNTCTCGGGTGCACTTCTCGCACATTCTGTCAGTGAATAATGGAGGGCCNGCTCCACATACTAGACAGAATTCCCCTCCGAGGTCCATATCTCCACCCCGTCACTCATCNTCTTCTGCACTTTCTGAGGTGCTTTCATTTGCGCCCATAGCTTTCTCTAATGAATCGATTTTTTGTTGCAGTGAATTAGAGCGAGCAAAGACTGTCCAAGTCCACAATGCAAGGGCTCCAATCATACAGATGTAAGCGGCGGTAAGGTATGTTTGGTCGCTCATCTCAATCTCTCCTCATACTGCCTTTGCAAGTCTTCGAGACGCATTTCTAATTTAGTTAGTCTCATTCCAGCCATGATATAACCTACGGTTAGGACAGTAAATGATATCGCGCCAATGAACAATACAAGCCCCATTTCAGAGTTTAGAGAACCTTCTGATGTCGCCACAACTGGGCCAGGATGTCGGATTTGCCACAGTCTTGTGGCGATGTATGTCACTGGCACCAAGACGAAACCGTACATTCCAAATGCCGCAAAGGTATCTCTAGTTTCAACACCATCTGGTTGCGATTTGCGACCTAGCACTAAGTATAGTGAAAGCAAGGTTAGCAAAGCAAATGTATTGAGACGAACATCTGTCCAGTCCCAAGGAACACCCCATTCTGCAGCGCCCCAGATACANCCTGAAGTGATACACATCAAGCCTGTTGCAAGTCCCGCTTCGCTACTAGCAACATGTAATCGCCATGCCCATTCACTACGCTTGAAGAACCAATATATCGAGCCCACAAAGAGCATGCNAAATGCGATCATTGCAGCCCAAGCACTCGGTACATGCCAATAGAAAATCCGCTGTGCCTCAGGCGCTTGGAATGCATTAATTGACACCGATGGAGCCCACATCATCCCTAGGCCCAAAGTTAGGGCTGCTCCGGCGAAGCCGAGCATTGCTACAACCTCACCCTTGATGTTCATGTTAACCCCCCGCAAGACGCCCACCTTCAATGTTCATGCTGTTAGAGTATCAACAATGAGTGCCCAAGGCAGAATCAAAATTGGAGTTAACAACCTAATCATTACTGCATTTGGTCTGGATAATCGCAGAGTAGCGTTACTAAGCAGGCCGACAATGGATTCTGTTATTGCACCAAGTAGTGCTCCCGCAACAATTAGTTGCCAATCTACTTCTGTCGTAATTGACGATGCTAGTGCTGTAAGCCCCCCGCAAATGATGAGTGAGTGAATTATTGCGTGGGGGGGTAGTGAAGATTTGGTATTCCACCAAGCATAAGCACGATTCTCCATTGCTAAACGGTGAACAGGATTGCCACAAAGGCCAGCGGTGAGCGCTGGAGCCAGAATAAATCCNGTTAATGTTCTGCCTTCCAATTGTGAAGGGTCTAGTAAGGCTAACATCGCTCCGAGAGTAAGCAAGCCAGCAATACCATTGTTTGCTAAGCCCGAAAGTGTTCGTAAATTCATTCGGTGTCCGATGTATGGAGTTCTTTTCTCGCCCCTACTNAGAGGTACAAATTTACCAGTTTTTGCCTCATTATTTTCTTCTTCAAACGGGAATCGAATTACTCTATCTGCTGCTGCAACAATTCTCGAATCGTGACTTGCGACCAATATCGAGTGGCCGCCTGCAGCCAAATTTCGTAGTGTCTTAGCCAACCTATCTACTGACTCATCATCTAATCCACTGTCAGCTTCATCAAGTAAAATGGCAACGGGTTNTGNAGAAATCATTGCGGGGATTAATCCACTGAGAAGCGCAACTCTTCNTCGCTGCCCTCCTGAAAGCATCGCAACCCTGTCATGTATTCGATGATCTAGGTTCCAAATCTTCAGTAATGGTGTGATGTCGAAATCGTANCCAGCCGCATCAAGAATTCTCTCGTCAACCAATTCATCGCCCATTACACAGTCATCTTGTAAACATAGGCCGAAATCTGTACGCCCGCGACGTCCGTCAGAATCGCGAATAAGTTGGCCGGAAATNGTAGAACTGCCATTTTCCAAAGGAATCAGTCCTGCGGCGGCTTCAATTACGGTTGATTTTCCGCATCCGTTCTCGCCATAAAGACATACAACTTCGCCGCTGTCAACCGAAAGTGACCACTTATCCAAGACTTTGTTCCGGCCCCGAAGGACGGAGATTTCGGATAAGTCGATGATGCCCATCAAACCGAGCGAGCAACCGCATTGCCTTCAAGCCGACGCCTCTTCCGCCTGTACATGGAGGAGGTATTGTTTGCGCTTTGGATAGTCGCAATTATCGGCCCTCTTGCTTGGTCTTGGTACCATAAAGCATCGATAGCAATGGCGATGACACTTTCATTGCTTTTCGGATACATAGTCCAATTATTTTGGGGTTGGACTTTGGATTCGTCGCAGATGACTGAACTGTATTTGCGAGTGGTCATGGTGCCCGCTTTAGTTGAAAATGGACACGTTCACACATTGATTACAAGTGGTTTTGTTCACTCTTGGAACAGCCCTCTCCATGTTTTAGGAAATATCGTGATTATCGCATTGGTTGGAATACCTCTTGAGGACAGATTGGGTCGAGGCAAATGGCTGATTTCCTACGCTATCGGATTGCTCGGGGGTTCGATCGCATGGACACTTGCTAATGGAGGGTCATACACTCCTGCCTTAGGGGCATCTGGTGCTGCGTTTGGAATACTGGGGGCCTATCTTTGCGGATGGCCTCAAGATGAGGTATATTTCCCGATGATTTTGATAAGAAAATGGCCAGTTCAATTCATCGCATTATTCTACTTTGGATTTGAGATTTACAAGGCTTGGCAAGTGTACGGTTTATCGCAGGCAAGTCACGTTGCACACATTGCTCACTTTGGTGGATTTATGTTGGCATATGCCACTTTGCCGGTTTTGAAGAAAAATATCGAATGGGAGGGGGAAATCGAGTTGGGGGAAATCACCGCAGAAAACCCATTCGAAGGAGTTGATGATCTCGTAAAGAGACTTCATGATGAAGGCGATGAAAAAGAAACACGTCAAGCCTGGTTAGAAGAAATCGCAGACCGTGCTAAATGTCCAGTTTGCGGAGGTAAATTGTATCTGAAAAGAATGCGAATTCGATGCGAATCCGATTCCTCTCATGTTGTCTGGCCTTGAGTCCCGTAGGGACTCGAATCCACCCAAGGTTCATGTGTTATGCAATCCGCCCGTAGGGCGGGTTGAGTCCGATGAGAGGAATGAAAGCACTACTTCTCGCTACAGTATTTCTCATTGCAGATATGTCTGCACTCGCTTCCGCAACGCCGACTGAAGAGGCTCAAATTGGGGATGAAATTGATGGAGAAATGGCAGACAGGATGCCGTTCCGTGGAGATAAATTCTCAACGGAAGAATACGGTTGGTGGTTTGCTTATGGTCCAGATTTGAACTTTGATGGCATGGATGACCGTCTTGAGCAAGTAATTGCAGGTGAAGAATCTCAGTCCACTACAGCGATAATTGGTGCAGATGGAAGGAAGACAGTTGCAATCGTCGTCGATTATGCATGGCATCCTGGCCAAGATGAAATCGATGAGTTAGTCGCACTACTGCGAAGTCACGGTTGGGAAGCAGAAGGTTCATGGTTCCAAGTAATGGATTCAATCGATTCGATTGTAGTCGACCATGTTCCAGTCAGCGCTCTTCTTGAGATACACGCTATCGAATCAGTAGTTGTAGTTGAAATGCAGAATGTAATGGCTTCAACTCTTGAACACGCAACACCTGCAGCTCGGATTTCTCCTTCGGATGTTTATACAGGGACTCTCCATGATCGAGGATATGACGGTGAAGGAATCGTCATTGCAGTTCTGGATTCAGGTGTCGATAATGAACACCGATCATTGAATGATTTTGATGATGAAGATGATGAGCCGGACCTTGACCCCAATTCATATGATGACCAAAAATGGGTTGCAGGCTTTGATGCAACTAGCCAAGCATCCAACCCTGATGGTTCTCAAGACCCTGATGATGGCCAAGGACACGGTACCCACGTAGCAGGAATTGCTCTTGGAACTGGTGATTCTAGCAGGGTCCATGTTGGCGCAGCACCTGGTTCATTCTTAGTCGACGTCAAAGTATTGACAGATACTGGAGGAACGAATTCACAGAATTCTATTAATGGAATACAGTGGATGATTAACAACCGAGATACGAACTGGGGCAATGGTGCCAAGGGCATTCAAATCGGACAGATGTCGTTTGGTTCGATTGGAAGGAGCGCAAATGATCCATTAAATGAAAATGGAGACAACGGCACTGGTGCTGAAGCAAGATTAGTCAACAACGCTACTGAAAATGGAATCGTTTGTGTAGTCGCCGCTGGTAACGATGGCACTCGGAAAATAGTATCCCCTGGCTCTGCTGATGGAGCGATTACTATTGGTTCAGCAGATGATGGTGATACTATCAACCGCACTAATGACTTCATCGCATCCTATTCGAATTATGGGCCACGTTTGTCTGACGGAGATGATGATGACTGGGATGAGTTGAAGCCGGATCTTGTAACCTATGGCAGCGGAATTTACTCGGCATCAGCAGAAGTTGGGACATCTTTCCCAGGTTCACCCAGGCCCGAAGCAAGTGATGGATACGAATCTAAAGATGGAACTTCGATGGCAACTCCATTGGTATCTGGAGTTGTAGCAATGATGCTACAGGCAGACCCAAGTCTTGAGCCACAAGAAATCAAAGATATTCTTCGCAATTCAAGTGAGCAAAAAGGCTCTGCTTCCGAGCCAGATGTCTCAGATAGATGGAACAAAGAATGGGGCTTCGGACTGATGGATGCTTCATGTGCAGTTGATACCGTTCTAGGCAGAACCTGCTCTCCGTTAACAGGTGGTGGAGGAGGAGTCATCATTGACCCTCCAAATGAATCAGATGAGGGAATTACACTCACAGACCCTGAAAATGGTACATGGTGGTTAACAGGTGATATGCTCAACATCCAAGGAGAATTACTCTCAGGCACTGGTCCTTGGAACAGCGTCAATGTTCGAATGACTCAATATTACGAAGATAAAGACGAAGAAGTTCTAATGGATTGGACACAGGCTGTAGTTGATGACGACACTTGGTCATTCACAGATATGATTCCAGATGATTGGTATGATTCAGAAGAGACAGCTGTTGTCATTGAGGCACAGGCCATAGGTGATGGCGACTTGATATCCAATGCTGCCAACTGGGTTAGAATCGGTAGAATGATTGCTTCTTTCGGTTCCCCTTCGTCTGGTTCTGTGCTCACCGATACCGTAACTTTCTCGGGAACAGCACAAGGTATCGAGCCTAGTGAATTACATTACCGAGTAGACTCAGGAGAATGGGAATTGGCACATACATTCGATGAGGAGGATTATGAAACTCAAGATTGGTCATTTACATGGGACTCAACAGAGGTTGACGATGGTTCACACAAGATTTCAATCAAGTTAGTCAATAAGAGTGGAATAGAATCAGATATCGTACGTCGTACATTTACAATCGACAATATGCCTGCAGCACCAGAATTGAGATTCCAAGGCACTGTGCAGATTTACGATCAAGACCTGCCAGCAAGTAAGGCCGTAGCTGGTACTATTTTGGAAATACACTTCAGCGTTGTAAACACAGGTGATCTGGATGCCACAGATTTACATCTGAAACTTGACGCCCCAGGTAGCGAATCAAACACTTATCCAAGCGAAGGTAAAATTCCGAGGCTTGAGCAAGGTGAGACCATCACAGTTATTCTGTGGTGGTGGGCTACTTCGCCAGGATTGCATGATGTAACTATTCAAATCGATCCAAACGGGCTGATGAATGATGATGAGAGTGACAATGAATATACCTTCCAATTTGAAATTGAAGAAAGGCCACTTGAACCTACCTTGCGATTCTTAACTAGTGCAATAACAACTTCATCAAGTATTCCTCAACCAGGAAATCCATATTCAGTAAATGTCAGAGTAGACAATTTAGGTAGAACCGAAGCAACCGACATTAAGGTTAGATTCCAAACTTGGGAAGACAGTACTGAACCATACGGTTTCGTAGATAAAGGCGAAGTTACCTTGCGCCTAATTCTGGGTTCAGATAGTTCCTCAGGCAGTGCAACTGCACAGTTCTCTTACACACATGATTCCATTGGAGTAGTCAAACACAGAGTTCTCCTAGAGGGCAACGGCGTTGATATCCAACATTCGGAATTACGATTCAAGGTTGTCATAGATGAATACTCGACTGGCTCTAAGACTGGATTGACTCTATCTGAAGGCGAGGCTGTGCTTGGATTCGTTGGGATTCCAGATAGTGCAGAAAGTGACCAAGGTGGAGGATTACTATTCACGACAAAGGACGGAGAGTTACATGCTAGAACTCTTACCTCCGGTTTCTCTATGCCAGGAGATACACTTGTTGAGTCAAACTGGGCGGGCGAATTTGCCTTCGTTTTGAGAGAAGACAACCGTGTACAGATGGCGTGGACTAAGAGATTCACTGACCAGCAAGGATACACAATGACAGATATTGGTCTAGCAAGTATTGGTATTGCGGGAGACAAGAGCATTACTACTTCGCACCTAACTCCATTAAAGCAATCCGAGGGAAGTTATTGGGGCTTTGACATGGCGGTTAATGGTGATGAAATTGTCTTGGCAGGCTATCACAGAGACATCCTAACTGGCGGTTCATGGAACGATATAACCAACATCTTCATGCTCCACAGCAATGATGCGAAATCATCGAGTTGGACAACGAAGATGAATGTCCTTTCAGATATCGATATCAAGCCACAGGATGGTGACGCTTTAGCAGTAGGAATTGGTGAAGAAATCCACATTTTATACCAAGCGATGCGTGATGATGTAACTGGAATTGAGCGAGTAGGTCTTTTCTATGCGCATGGTGTAATCTCACAAACTCCATTCAGTTTCCAAGCATCAGCAGGCGATGATGCAAGCATGCCTGAAATGAAGGTAGTAGAGCATAAGGGCGATGATATTCTAGTCGCTGCATGGATTGAAGGTAGCGGGCGCTCTTCACAAATAATCAGCGTTGTTCAAGATTCAATATGGTCGATTGACGAATATGAAAATAATTCAGCTCCCGGTGCTTCTAGAATTGTCATGATGCACATGTCAGAAGATGAAATCAAGGTCTATCACGATGAGATTGGTGTTCTAGGCCCAGTTACCCGTTATGGTATGTACAGCGTGGGCGATTCCGAAATCTCCTTGTCCAATCTAATTGCGAAAGGCAATGTCGTAGGTGCTGGAAGTATCGGTGAAGATGCTATTGTAATCATGTCGTCACCTTCTGGTCTAATTAGTGGAATGAAAATTGCCAACATCAATCCAGACCAAGACGGCGATGGAGACGGTGGAATTATTGATTATATTTTGAGTCCTTTACCAGGAGATAATCGCGAAGAAAAGATGATGGCACTCGGTGCTATTGGTGGTTTCCTGCTAATCCTGTTCGTGTCGGTTATTGTCGTACTTCGTCGCTCACACCGTGAAGAAGAAGATTTGGAAATATCGGCTGAAACTGGAGATCTTGAATTACTAGTCGAAACCGAAGAGGACGATGGCCCTCTAGTCGCAATTGATTCCGATGATGAATCTGAATTGGTTGTTTCGGGCAGCAGTGTTCCAACTGTCTATCTCGAAGATGAGGAAGAAATTGAGCAGTCATTATCCGAAGAACTGGAAGCCAAGGTCGAAGCAGGAAACGCCTCTAAGCGCCTGGAGAGAAGAATGAAGAGAAAGAATGACAGAGAAGCAAAAGAAATCTTCGAAAACCTGTCAAAGAATCTACCACCAATTCCACCTCCCGGTGAATTGCCTCTGCCAGAAGAATTACCACCTCCAGGAGAAATCCTTCCTCTCCCTAAGTTGGAAGATTTACCTCCACTGACAGGTATTCCTGCACCCGGTGAATTGCCAATGCCACCTGCTCCGGGAATGCTTCCTCCTCTGCCTGGAATACCGATGCCACAAAAGTCGGTAATCTGCCCTTCATGCGATGCTAATATCACTGTAAAAGACATGACTTTGCGTAGAATGGATTGTCCAGTATGTTCTGAAGTAATCAACATGTGAGGAATTTCCATGTGTGGGATTTTTGGGTTCACCGGCAATAGAGCCGCAGCACCATTGCTCGTGGATGGACTAAGAAGACTAGAGTATAGAGGGTATGATTCTTCAGGCATTGTCGTGAAGAATGGAAACCTGCAAGTNCACAAGAAAGTAGGAAAGGTNTCAGAATTATCAAAAATTTTGCCTAATCATATCGCAGGAAATTCAGGTATCGCTCATACAAGATGGGCNACTCATGGCGGAGTTACCGATGAAAACGCTCATCCTCATCTCTCTCAAAATCAAAACATTGCTCTTGTGCACAACGGAATCATCGATAATGCCCGTGCATTACGAAATCGTTTGGAACAGAGAGGATTTGTGTTGAAATCAGAAACAGATTCTGAGGTCTTGGTTCATATGATTTCAATCGGAATAGATTCTGGACAAGAACCTCTTGAAGCAGTAAGACAAACTCTGAACCGAGCGACAGGAACATGGGGGCTGTGTGTATTGTTCAAGGATTACGACCAAATCGTATGTGCAAGAAACGGCTCTCCGTTAATTCTAGGACAGGGTGATGGCGAATCATTCATCTCTTCTGACCCGCATGCACTATCTCAACACACTCAGAATTTCTATTTCCTTGAAGACGGAGATATGGCAGTTGTCACACGTNATGGTATCGAAATNTCTCGATTAGAAGGAGGGGTNTCTTCAACCAGCATGACTGTAATTGACGATGACTGGGGAGAAGCTGACATGGCTGGTTTCCCAACCTTCATGCTCAAAGAGATTCATGAACAACCCGAAGCATTGCGCAGGTGCATTACAGGTCGCCTTGACATGGCAAACGGAAGTGCAAAACTAGGAGGATTACGTTTGGAACCTCTGAGACTACGAACGACTCCCCATGTNCGNTTNATCGGTTGCGGAACTGCATTGAACGCTTGTAAGATTGGACAATTGGCAATCGAAAGCTTAGCCCGAATACCTGCTGTAGCACAAGTAGCTAGCGAGTTCAGATATAATGACCCGGTCATAAATCCTAACGCAATCCATTTCGCAGTCTCTCAATCAGGAGAAACGGCAGACACATTATCGGCAGTCAAAGAGATCCAACTCAAAGGAGGAGATGTTCACGGAATTGTGAATGTGGTTGGTTCAACTATTGCACGATTATGTGGTCAGGGAGTTTATATTCACAGTGGGCCAGAACAAGCAGTAGCTTCAACCAAAGCATTCACCAACATGGTTGCATCTCTTCTTCTGTTTGCTATTCGAATTGGCAGGACCCGTTCATTCTCACGTGAAAAGGGTCAGTCAATAATCAAGGATTTTGAAAAGATTCCAGAGCAGATGGAAAGATATCTTGCCAATCCAGGTCCAATAGATGAAGCGGTTGAACTTGTGAAAGACGCAAAGAGTGTCCTTTTCTTGGGTAGGGGTCTATCAGCTCCCGTTGCTAGTGAAGGAGCGCTAAAATTAATGGAGGTTGCATACATTCCTTGTTTGGCATACCCTGCGGGAGAAATGAAGCATGGGCCAATCGCTCTTTTGGAAGATGGTAGCCCTGTAATTGTAATCCTTCCAAATGATAAGCACCGGGAGAAAACAATCGCTTCGATGCACGAGTGCCGTGCTCGTGGTGCAAAAATCATCTTGATTCATGAAGAAGGNGACGAAGAGGCTGCTGAAGAAGCGGACGTTTCGATACCCGTCCCTTCATGCAATTATCTTCTAACCCCNCTATTGACAGTACTNCCGACTCAATTAATCGCTTACCGAACAGCATTAGCACTGGGATGCGATGTAGACAGGCCTCGTAATTTGGCCAAATCAGTTACAGTAGAATAGGCCTTATTTGATTGTGAATCTTTGGTCTTCAGCACTCCAATGAATTGGAGAATAACCAAGCCTGTGGTGAGTATGACGCATCTTAATGACTCCAAGTTTCCTCGTGATGTCGTCACCAGTACGCTCCATTGTAAGATGCATGACTCCGTCTGAAAGGTAATCTTCAACCCCATATTCTCCAAACTGTTTGTGATCTTCTCCAGTCATTTCACAGATGAAGAATGAAGTCAACTCCAAGCGACGGCAAGCCTCGAATAGTCTGAAAATTTCATCGCGAGGGTTTTCCATTTTTGTCAAGGTGAAGAACGCACCCAATGAATCGAAAACCAGTAATTCAAATCCGATAGATTGTCTGTAGGATGTCAGTTGCTTGATCAATTGGCCCATCCAGTCAATTCTGTTACTCATTCCTTGTTCATCCAGTTGAACACGCAAATCCGAGAGGTCGATAATTGCAATTCTGTTACGAACCCGTGGGTCGTCAACATTCATTCCCATGTTGGACATGTGTGAGCGAAGAGAATCTTTTCCCTGCTCTAGAGTAACATAAATTCCACTGGTTTCGCCATACAGTACAGCGTTGTACAATAATGAGAAAGTAACTGATGATTTCATTGCACCTGACTGTCCAGCCACGATACAAATGTGTCCTTGAGGTATTCCACCTTGCATGTTTTCATCTAATCCTGCGATGTGTGTTGGTATCCTTTCGGTGTCACTCACGTCGTCTCACCGTTCGGGTGTAATAGCGATGCTCTCTTCAAGGTGACCCCCAAACCGCTTGTTATGGGAATCTGGTTAGCAAGCGCTTCGCAGCGTCGCGCACAGATTCTAGATGATAGATTTGGACCTATTCATATCGAAGCTTTGCTAGGTGTCGATGAAACTCATCCTTCGGGGTCTGTTCCTTCACAAGTACTGACTATATGTCGCAGAAAAAGTGAGGCTGTTCCACCTAATCATGGCTTTCAAGCCGTTGTTGTAGCAGATACAATGCTAGAGGACCCTGATGATCCAAATGTNGCTATTGGTAAGGCAGATGATGAGTTGTCAGCAGCATCGATGATAAAGCGTCTTTCTGGTAGAAGACACCAAGTTTGGTCTGCCACCGGTGTTCAGATTTGCGGAGATTGGACTTTCTTTGTTGAAAGTGCAGTTGTAGAGATTGATGATTTATCAGTAGATGAAATTGCTCATCTTATTGAGAGTGGTTCCTGGAAAGGTAAAGCTGGTTCTTACGATTTAGCAGGTGAGATGGGCAACCATGCCCGATTAGTTGATGGTGATGAAATTGCAGTTTTAGGCTTCGCACCCAGTGCACTGCGATTGCTGGATTAGTCTTCTTTGATGAATCCAGAACCTTGTTCAGGATATGCTAGATATTGATCATAAAACATTGGAATTTTGTGCCAAGTATATAGGCAAATGAATGTCTCCTTAATCCAATAAACTAGAATCGACAAATACGCTAATGCGTATAATGCAATGCCAATTCTAGGGAATGTTTCAATCGTTTTACCACTTTGCCAACTAGAAATTAATTCATAAATTGTGAACATTGTTCCTAAATTGATGGTGCATAGTGTGAACCATTGTGTCTTTCTTGTTTGAACAGGTGTTTTCTTGTGGTCTTGATGGAGATATGATGTGAATCCCCACAGTACTTGGAATGCAACTCCAAATATCAGAATCCAACGATAATATGTCATCACTGCATCATTGGTTTCTACAAAATTCATTGTTTCATAATATGCTGCAGCGCCTACAAATGGTAACCAAAATACAGATGTTAAGACCATTTTGTTGTAGGGNTGTCCTCGTCCAATTTGTGACAGAATCTTCTTTGGGTTCAAAACAAGGAAAATGTAAGCATACGGCAAGAACTGAATCATAGCAGTCAGCCGTAAGGAAATGTCTCCTCTTTCCTGTAATTGTTTAGAGACTAACGCCAGTAGTAGTAGTATTGCAAAAATTGCGAAAACTTTACNTGTGTTTTTTGAATCAATAATATCCCAATTCAATCTTCGATTTATATGAGAAATAATTAGCGCTGTGAGTGCGAGTGACATGAAGAAATCATAGACGATGTCCTCCGATAATTCTAGTATTCCCGAATACTCATCACGCATAATCCAGCACAATACTGTAATCAGCCCGAGAATTGGTAAGAATGCTCCTAATGCATAAGAAAAAGGCCCGACTTTATCCCCGTTAGAAGATTTGTTCCTGAAGATGGTCATCGATGGTGCCCATAGAGAAATTATTGACGCACAGAGTAATGTTATTCCGACGGTTGCAAAAGAGTCAAACATTGAGTGATCGTTACTCATTATTGCTGCTGTGATTGCAATTTGTCCTGTCACATTCATTCCCACATAAACTCTCATTAGGCTCCTTTCAAATCCTTGAACATCATAGATAAGTGGTAAGATACTGAAACTTATTCCAGCGATGATACACATCATCCAACCTAATGCGAGTTGCATTCTTAGTGCNTACTGNATTTCTCTCAGGTTTTCATTGTAGAAGTCGCCTCCGTAGGTTCCAACCCAAAATGCGGTTACGAAGAATAGGATTTGCATTGCAACGGCAGCCAAGACCAAATCGATGTATGAACCAGCAGCCCAATGGGGCTTGCGTTCCAAATTAACACCCATGCCAACCGAATGGTTCTCATAAGCCTAATATAAAAAATTGAAACCTATAATTAAATCAACAATGGAGTTAATCCCAAATCGTTCTTTGAGACATCCATAGAAACATCACTTCCTGGAAGGAGCAATAACTTGTCAGATTCATCTAAAGCGAAAATATCGATATTCATCTCATCNCCAATTTGCTTCAGTGACCTTCTGCAAGCATTAGTTTGCGTATCCATGTGGATTAATCCGTTGAGGTCAACAATAATCGTATCTCCTCGCATCACTCTATCCTGAATTTTTCTAATCGGTAAACGATGCATCTGGTCAGGTACAACATACCTTAGAGCCCTATCGGGGAAATCGGTGGGTTTTGAAGAATAATTCGAAAGGTCGTGGAAAGCTTCGCCGTCTGGCGTGAGAGGGCCAGTCCATCCCTGTGGAACCGAAGCCGAACGCCTAACTGGTGGCGGGATTTGCCTNACTTCTTCCAACTGTTCATTTTCAGGTTCGAGTTTTGTTGGAGCCTCAGCGGTTGTTGTTTCAGCGTCATCTGGATTAACCAGTGTCAATTGTTGACCGGCCGGTTCTTCCGCTTTCGACTTTCTCTTCTTGNNTTTCTTTACGCTTTCAGGCGGNGGACCTTCNGGGTCCGGAAATCCAAAAAATTGCCAAAGCGTTCCCATCTTTCTTCACTGCTCAAAGGTCCAAGTCGTCTAGAAGATCGGCTAGGGCTTGTGAGGCAGCGGACGGTGCTGGTTCTTGAACCATCGTCCTGTCGAGTAGTGAAGGAGCAGGTTCTGTATAGGTTTGAACAGGTTCCGGATTGTAGGCAGGCGCTGGTTGCTGAGCNTGATATTCCTGTTGTACAGGTTGTGCATAAGTTTCTGCAGGAGCAGGAGGAAGTGATGCGAGGTATTGCTCCCCATAATACTCCCACTGTTCCATCGTCCAACCTTCAGGTAGGCCTGTTGCAGGTATCGGTGGACCGGCATTTGGAGTCTGTGCGACTGGCGCAACTGAGGCAACTGGCTCAGGATCTGAGGTTGCTACTACAGATGGTGGACTTTCTCCCCAACCGTAATCCTGCATTTGCTTAGTTTCGTAAGGAACAGAATCTGATTCTCTGCCTCTAAGCAGCAAAACCACTACTAGAATGGCTATAATTAGTCCCAATGCAGTCCCTACGATGGTTGGGGTTGTCATCCCAAACAAACCTTCAGACGGTTTCTCTTCGACTTCTACCATTACAGAAGCTGTGCTTGACCTGCCGTCATCGTCAGTTACAGTCAGATTGACAAAGAATTTCCCAGGCCTGTCGAANTTGATTGTGAATTCCTCTCCTGATCCATCTTGTGTAGCACCCTCGGTGTTAGGATCGTCCCAGATGAATTGCAGGTTACTTCTGTCAGTTGGAGAATCGGTNGAATTTCCTCCATCAAAAGTAATTGATTCACCTTCCGTGATAACAAAGCCGCCTTCAGGGACAAAAATACTTGCAGCTGGAGGGCGATTGACAATAGTAACATCGATTGAGAAAGAGTCCGTCGCATTATCGTCATCCCAAACATTAGCGGTAATCGTCCTCAGTCCAGGGGAGGCCCATGAAAAGANTAGGTCCNGNCCTTGTACATCACAGTCGTCGGTTAGTATTCCATTTTCATCAGAATCGACNGAGACAATAAGATCCCANCAATACATCAGTTCATCTTGGTCAGCAACATCTGTTGCGAAAACACTCAAGTTGAGAATTTCGTCTTCAAATAATGCTTTTTGTGCGGGTAATGCATCAAGAACTGGTGCGATATTGTTTACACGTACATAGCCAAGGATTTCCTCGCTGGTTTCGCCATCATCATCAATTGCGAATGCTCTGATGGTATGCAATCCAGAAGTACCCCAGGATGCAGTAATTGCAGAATTTGGTCCTGATGTTGTAACTGTCCAGTTTTGGTCTAAATCATCAGGATACCACGTTATTAGCAAATCTTCCTTATCTGACAAAGTATCATCTCCGTCGATTTCAAGGGATGCTACAACATCTTCGTCAATATTCCATGTTCCATCTTCGTCAGGAAGATATGGGATTCCATCAATTGAGAATCGCATTTCTCCAATTGTTGGTGCCACATTCATTACTTCATAGGTTAAGAAATCAGAAGTCGATGCATTGTCATCATCAATGACAAGGACTTCTACTGTGAAAGTGCCTTCTTCTTCTGGTGTGAATGTACACTCAGGACCATATAATCCCTGGTTGCAAANACTGTTTGGCCAAGATATGTCTACATAATCTCCTTCTTCAGAAATGGTATCTATGTCACCACTGTCTGAGGCATTGAAGGTAATTGGCTGCCCAGCATAAACAACAGGTGTTTCCGTTGTGAGGTTCACATAAGGCGCACGATTCANAACTGTTGCATTCATCACCATAACGACTTCATCGAGTTCGTCATCTACTACTGTAACNTTGACTTCCCAGTCGCCATCGTCAACCCATGACCAGTTAGCCATGCATGATGTGGAGTCGATGTACTCAGTACGAATTCCATCCTCGATCTCAAAGTAACACTCGACGGGCCCTCCATCTACATCATATGATGCTGAGGCGTCGATTGATACNTTCTCAAAGGTGAATACATTGTCAACAAGTGTCATTGCCGGGACAGGCATTCTGCCGATGAAGATATCAAGAGAAGCGAAATTGTTTGTTCTGTTTGCATCTGCGGTNACAGTCTCGTCCGGGTCAACGACGAATGAAAGGGTCTGAATGCCGATTGATGCATCGGTAGGAACGGTCCAGTTGACNTCAACNCTTCCTTCAGAATATGGGCCCAATGCAGGTAAATTTCCTCTAATTGTAGCACCATCAGGAGTTGTGATTTCCATTTCAGTAGCCGGCGAGGTCAGAACTCCTCTATTTTGTGCTGGGACAGAGAAATGTATGCTATCGCCGGGTAGGGCATTGTAACCACTTGCTTGGTTTAGAACAGTTGAATCGTCCCCTCTTGTTCTAGTTACAATCATTGATTCAGCNTGTGCTATNAAATCCACACCGACTACGGATAAATCCATCACAATAGTGGCAGCTCCAACAACCTTACTTACAGGATCCCAAATGATTACTCCGTTGCTTGTCCAATCATCGGATGCTGCAGATGAATCTTGGAAGTACCCGACATCAAGATCAGGAGTAACTTCTCCGTCACTGTCCGTTGTTAGACTCATTATCGTTCCTTCAGATTCGTAACGAAGTTGTAAATTGGTTCCTACCACATCGTTTCCGTTTACAGTCATGTGGCCTACAACTTCCTCAGTTGCATTTGGCAGAATTGCGACAAATTCTGGTGTGACTTCTATGTTCGTATTTCTGATTCCAGGGGATGATGCGATGTCTACTCCGCCTGAATCAGCTGGAGTGTATGTTTTCAATTTCCAATCGATTTGGAATCCAGCGGGATTTACAATTCTGTACCAAGCATAGGACCTCACTGCTGGNCAGTACCACTCGAAACCACCTGCAGCGCCAGTATTATTCCAGTTGTTTATTTTGTATGAATCAGAGCAGCCAGTGTAATCTACACCTGAACCATCTTCATTAGGCTCACCATCTGTTGTGACTTGGTATGTGGTATTGTCTTCGATGTAGGGGGTGTCGAACTCTGTAGGGTCGAAGTAATCGGAAGAACCGGTCACATTTGTTCCAGATTCATACGTGCTGACCCACTGATCACCAGTTCTAAGTGGGAAATCATACTTCTCTCTTGGTGGCTCATACACGGTCCCAAATGTAATGTCTGCTAGGGTTGTTGTCAGCAAACCTATGTTGAAGAGAGCGAACTTAACATCCAAGGTAAATTCTGAATCCCACATCGAAAGATCATTCGCNCTTAGAATGTCAGTTCCATCATAATCAATGTCTAATCTTCCAGTTTGACCTTGTAGCGTAGCACCACTGTTACCTGAAGTGAATTCTCCTTCGATATCTAGTTCGTAAACTAGGGTTTGAGTTCCTTGGATTGTTTCAAATCTGATATCTACAACTTCCATAGTTGTATCACCAGTTAGTGTATTCAGTGATGCTGAAACATTAGCTTGCTGTATTAGTTGGGCAACATCGAACTGGGTTTCATACACCCACTTGTCGCCGATTCTCCATGTCGGAACATCGTGTACTCCATTGTTTTCTTCACTGAATTTGATTGCATCAGGAGCATCCAATTCTTCTAGCATCGAAAGAGGCCCATACGCAGTCATCAGAACTAGGATAAAGACGGGGATGGCACTTCGCATACTCATACGAAGACATCATTACATTTCATTCTGTCCTTCATCAGTTTGTTGCATTTCCACATACTGATGGCCATAATGTTGCCATTGATCCATAGTCCATCCCTCTGGCAAACCCTCCTCTGGAATTGGAAGTGCTTGTGAAGCAAAATCTGATTTTGATTGAACAGAATTTGATGATTGGAATGCGTCCATCGAAGGTGCTTCTAAAGGTGCTTCGATTAATGGTCCATCATCATCGTCCCAAACTGATTTTCTCTTTTTCTGTCCTCGCTTCAGCAGCATTGCTACTCCAGCAATAACTATCGCAACAAGCATTAGTTGAATGAAAGGATTTGCCTCTTCACCGGTTATCGAAGCCATAACCTCCTCAAAGGCAGTCATGTCAGGGGAGTCTACCTCAACGACCATAGTTTTGCTACTAGGTTTCATGATTTCTTCATCCCAAGCGATAGCCTTGATTTTGAACTTACCCGCTCTAGGGAATTTGTATTCCACTTTGGAGCCAATGAGGTCAGCATCATTGTCTTTGATTCCATCTCCGTCGCTATCGACTGAACAATCGATATCCCATACGACAGTTAGGTACTCTCTATCGATTAAGGAATCTCTAGTTGGAGATGCATCCAGTGTAATNGTCTCACCNGCAATCGCTTTGCTAGGAACATTTGCAATGATTATTGGAGGCAGATTAAGGACNGTAATTGAGGCNGAAGATGAATTTCTCGCTCCGTCATCATCGGTAGCGTGGAATACAATGTTGTATACTCCGGCATTTTGCCATGTCCAAGTTAGGTCATTTCCTTCAACGTCACAATCATCGTCTGCAGAACCGATTCCATCAGTATCTGCACCTGGGTCAATATCCCAGCAAATTATCAGATCATCCATGTCAGAAACAGTATCCCATGCCACACCTGAAAGGCTGACGCTTTGTCCTTCAGCAACGGCCATTACTTCAGGTAATTGCTCGATTTGCGGTTCCATATTTTGGACATCCACCCAACGCTCGNCCCAGCCGCTATCTTCGCCCTCTGAATCAATTGCTTTCACNAGAATAGTCTGCATTCCCGCATCTGTCCAAATTGCTGGGACCCTTGATTCTCTTCCATCAGTACTGACGCCAAAGGACCATTCATAACTCAGTCCCGATAAATCATCTATTGAATCTTCAGCTCTTGCAGATAGTTCGACGACTTGGTCTTCTTGAACATGCCATGTCATCTGTCCAGTTGCTTCGATAAGGTTGTCATTTTCGTCCCACATTGCTACGGCTACATCATGTGGTGCGATATTGGTGAATTCAATATCTATCGTAGCATANGTTTGATTTCCGTCATCATCAGTACCTACNGCGGTGAATGTATGCAGGCCTTCCTCCCATGCTGTGGTTGTACAAACCCGTGTGTAGTATCCCTCTTCGCACTGTGCATTTGGCCAGTGTATGTCTACAAGACCGGGCCATGGGTCTTCAGAATCTGAATCATTAGCAAGTACATACAGNGTGACAGGGTGTTCCACTCTTACCTGCTCTCTCTGTGAGAAAATTGAAACACTAGGTGCACGATTCCTGATTTCAACTTCCAGAAGTTCGACTATTGAGTCGCCTTCCTCATCAGTAACTGTNACANAGATTGAGAACAAACCATCNTCAATCCAAGTCCAATTAATTGAACAACCATTTCGTAATATCTGTTGATTAGCAGTAGTGCGAGAGCCATCATCGAATTCAATATCAAAAACACACCAAACATCTCCTCCATCTTCATCGAATGAGCCCGAAGCATCGATTAGGATTTTCTCATTTGTCCATGCAGTCATATCTTCACCGACGAAAGTCGGAGCACTACCAATGAAAATCGGAAGTGTGCCTATGTCGTTTGCGGAATCGGCATCGTTTGGGTTTGACATCTGACGGTCAACTTCCCATAGAATCGTTTTGTTATCTATGCTGGAATTGACATCTACTAACCATTCAATTTCGAATATGTATTGCTCGTAAAGCGCTAATGCAGGCAATGATTCGGTTGTCTCNAAGCCATCAGGGTAAGTGATGTGTGTCGTTGTAGGGTTGCTTGTAGTAATTCCGCGATTGTAGACTGGTAACTGAATTGTAAGGTGATCACCTGGTAGAACATTGAATCCGGAAATGGAATTCAGAGTAGCCAACTCTCCACTGCGATTTCGCAGAATGCTAGCCCTTTCATATGCTGCTACCAAATCAAGACCCACGATATTCTCNTCTAGGGTAATAGTTGCAACTCCATACATTCCATTACTTGATGCCACAATTCCATGGCTAGACCAGTCGACTGTGGTTGCTGATGTGTCTGTGGCATCTCCAACTTGAACTAAGGCCCAAGCACTGCCATTGGCAGCAGTCACCGCTGTAGTAGTGAATCCTTCAGCCTCATGTCTAATCTCTACAGTCTGTCCTGGTTGCGGAGTTCCTGANGAATCGGTAATGTTAGCCCATACCTCAATTGGAGTGTTTAGTGCAGTGATTTGAGTTGATAATTCAACATCGAGATTCATGTTTCGATATCCAGGATTAGTATTTGCAACCACTCCTGTTGATGCAACAGGCATGTATTGCTTCAATCTGAAATCAATGATTAGTCCTATATCTTCTTCAGTATGAGACCAAGCAAAGTTTCTGACCTCNGGGCAGAACCACTCATAGGATGTTTCAGTGCCATTGTCATCATAAGATGTCAATTCATACGATGCATTACATCCGCCATAAGCGATTTGTTCACCTAAGCTGTTGATTGGTTTGCCAACATCTGTGATTTCCCAATTGGTGTGATTTGCACCACTTGTTGGTTGTGGAAACGGAGTAATGTAATCCGAAGAACCCGACCATGCTGTTGATGAAACATATGATGTGTTCCATGTTTCTCCAATTCGCAGNGGGAAATCGTAGTTTTCGCTCATAGGATCATAGGTTGTTGAAATGGTGATGTCAGCAATTTGTTGAGTTAGAGATGAAATCCCATAAGGGACATACCTAACGTCGAGAGAAAGGTCTGTAGAAAGTTTAGCTAAATCTGAAACTCTGCGAACCTCGTCGACTTGAAATTGAATGAAAAGGTTCCCAGTGTAGCCTTCAAGAGCGACACCTCCTTTGTCAAAGTCTGCCTTGGATGATGTTTCATACACCAAAGTCGGAACTCCATCAATATCGACCTCTGTTACTGCATCAACTGTTGTTGTAGCGTCTCCGTTGATTGTTCCAACAACTGCATCGACTCCGGCGCCTTGAACTAGAACTGTAGGGTCGAATGAACCCGCATACACCCACTTGTCTCCAACTCGCCATGTAACCGTGTCACTGACGCCCGGGTCTTCACTTCCCAGACCCCCTGCTTCAACCTGCGGAACCACAACTAATGTGGAAAGAAGGAGGATGANTGCCATCCCCAACTCTCGGCGCATGAATGCTTATGGAAACGGGGAATAGATATAGATGCGGGCGACATGTAANTTCAAGAAAATTGTTAATTTTTTGCAAAATNTGCTACTTCAANGTATTTTGATAATTTGAGGCATAGGCTCATGTCTGATGCCTAAGTCGCAATAGCATGCGCTGGTTTGCATACAACGGCGATGCCGATGGCATTTGCTCGATGGTGCAGTGGGGATTGGTGCATGGTGTTGATGGAAACCGNNTTACTGGTGTCAAAAGAGACATTGAATTACTAGATAGAATANANCCAAGCAAAGNTGATGAAGTAATCGTAATGGATATTTCACTGGCTCGTAATCACTCCATGGCACAGAAATTTGCACAAAATGGGGCTAACATCACTTGGTTTGACCACCATCTTGCAGGTGAAAACATTGAATCGATAAGNGCACATATTGACACTTCAGACAACGTCTGCACTGCTNGAATTGTTGAACAACATCTTGGTGTTGAATCAAGTTGGGCACAAGTTGCACTGCATGGTGATGGCTTGTCTAAGCACTCATCTATTCCAGAGTATAGGGAGTTAGGCGAGTTGCTGAATTACAATGGGTACGGGGCAGATTTGACAGATCTGCACTTCCATCCCGACGATTTGATGATGCTGTGTCTAGAATCGAAGACTCCTGAACAATTCATGCTTTCAACAGCCTTTGTAAAACTCAAGGAAGGTTTTGATTCGGATATGTCTAATGCGGATTCAGTTGTTGAAAAGGACGGATTTTTCTTACTGCCAAACGAAGCTTGGGTCCGCCGAGTAGTCGGAGTAATGGCTCACCGAATTAACGAGAAAGGT
>PAQE01000027.1 GCA_002709705.1 Methanobacteriota archaeon
ATCGAACCCAAAGCGAAGTCCAATGCTGATTTGCCCGAAGTTTCCTCCCCACAGCAAAATACAGAGCCGGAGATCGAACCAGAAGATGACGCCAGCTGGCTGAGGGACAGTCAAGAAGAATCGGATGACGTCGATTTAGACGAGGAATTGATTTCATCTTCCATTAATGTGACACTTAGAGATATGGATGTTGGGGAATATAACCTGATATTGATGGTGGTTGATAATGATGGAGCACAGGATACACATGAAATCCAGTTAAGTGTCAATGCTGAGCCCAAATCTGATTCAGGCAAATTCAATATTGCTGCAATTTTCATGTTTATTGGTATTGTAGCCTTCAGTTTCATGATGTTCCGCAGAATGCGAATGACCGGAAATGAGGCATCAGTCTTACCAAAGTGGGAATCCGGTTCAAAAATTAAATCCGGCGATTCGGAAAATGATTTGTGGATAGGTGAAGAATCTCCCTAAGCATGAAAGGAATGAAAAATCAGTCCATGTACCGCATATACATGTGGGAGGACTCTCTTCAAGCTGTTGGGCAGGAACCTGCGGGTATCAGCCTTGATGAATATCGCTCACGTCAGTCGCGATTATTTTCTCAGTTGCGCCCAGGGGATTTGCTAATTGTTACTGCCCCACACGAATCAACCCGTTCCAATGATGTCCACTATCCTTACCGTACTAGTAGCGATATGCTATACTTGTGTGGTTGGGATGATCCAGACGCAGTTTTCTGTGCTTTCAATGATGACGGGTCTTGGAGTTCAACACTGTTTGTACAACCAAAAGATGTTTTGAAAGAAATCTGGGAGGGTAGAAGGCCAGGAGTTGAAGGGGCTGAGAAAAATTGGCCAGTAGATTCTGCTGCATCACATGAAGAACTTGATGACATACTTTCTTCCATGCTGGTAAAGTGTTCACGAATCTTCGTAAAGATGGGTGTTGATCCTGATGTCGATAACTTGGTAGAGAAGGAAATGAAATCTAACTCAAGGGAGCGTCAGAAATTTGGCTTAGGTCCGATTAGTATTGTAGACCCTTCAACGATGATTAATGAACTCAGGCTTCGCAAATCAGATGCGGAAATCGACTTGATGCGTCATTCAGCGAAGATAGCGGCTCAGGCCCACATCCAAGCCATGGCAAATACAAAACCTGGTATTGGTGAATGGCAGTTAGAAGGCATTATCGAAGGTTTATTCAAATATTGTAAAACCTCTGGAATTGCCTATCCCTGTATCATTGGTAGTGGTGAGAATGCCACAATTCTCCATTATACCGTGAATAATGACACTTGTGATGAAGGTGAAGTAATTCTGATTGATGCAGGCTGTGAGTACAAGGGATATGCCTCAGATATTACCCGTTCATGGCCAGTTAATGGTAAGTTTAGCGAGGCACAAGCAGAAATTTACCAACTTGTTTTAGATGCTCAAATTGCAGCAATCGATGAATGTCGGGTTGGTAAACCATACGATGCACCACACAAGGCTGCAAGACGTGTTTTGGCAGAAGGGCTAATCAAGTTGGGAGTGATTGAACAATCATTAGAAGAAGCACTTTCTTCAGATGGTGATTTGAATAAGTGGTACATGCACAATACTGGTCACTGGTTAGGAATAGATGTTCATGATGTAGGAATCTATCGTCCAGATGACCAACCTCGATTATTCGAAGAAGGTATGGTGATTACAATTGAACCGGGTTTGTATTTCGGTGCATGGCGACCTGATGTCGAATGCCCCGAAAGATATGCAAATATTGGAATAAGAATAGAGGATGATGTTCTAGTTACGAGGGACGGGCCAGATGTACTATCTGGAGACTGCCCTAAAACAATCGATAATATTGAATCGATTGTTGGTTCTGCTTGAGTGGTGCGCATGTCTTGGAGAGAAATCCTTGAGTCACACATGTCTAGAGGTACTCGATTAAGTTATGAAGAGGCTGTAATTCTCTACAGGGACGCACCTTTGCACGCTCTTCGTAGAGCTGCAAACCAAAGACGAATTGAAATCAATGGGGATAAACAGGTAACCTACCTGATTGATAGAAACATAAACTACACCAATGTATGTACAATAAACTGTCAGTTTTGTTCATTTTACCGCCCCCCTGGCCATAAAGAAACATACACCCAAACATTCGACGAGATTAGTCAAAGGGTTAGCGAGTTAGAAGCTATTGATGGAACTAGGATACTCATGCAAGGAGGTGTCAATCCTGAACTTGGGATCGAATACTACACGAATTTGCTTAAGTTCTTACGTGAGAAGCATCCAACTATCGATTTGGATTGTTTTTCACCCATCGAGATTGAGGGGATAGCCGAAGTTACCGGCATCCCTACTATTGAGGTTCTAACTCATCTCAAAAATGCTGGAATGCACGGGTTGCCGGGTGGGGGTGCTGAGATGTTAGTTGAGTCTGTACGAAAAGATGTGTCACCCAAGAAGGGTTCACCTGATAATTGGCTACGAGTAATGAGCGAAGCACAATCTCTTGGATTAATTACAAGTGCAACCAATGTGTTTGGTTTTGGTGAATCTATCGAAAATCGTGTCGAGCATATGTTCAGAATTAGAGAGTTACAAGACTTTAGTATTGAAAACTATTCTAACGGCTTCACTTCATTCATTGCTTGGCCAGTTCAATTGGAAAATAATTCGTATGGAAGACGAAATCGTGGAAGGAATAAATTCGAGTTAGGAGCAGGCCCCACTGAATATCTTAGACATGTAGCGATATCACGACTGTTCTTTGATAACATAGAACATATTCAAGCATCGTGGCCAACAATGGGTCTTTCGATTGCACAAATGGCTCTTTTAGGCGGGGCAGATGATGCAGGTTCTACAATGATGGAAGAGAATGTTGTATCAGCATCTGGAACGAGCAAAGTCCAAGCCAGTGAATTAGAATTACAAGATGCAATCGTAAGAGCAGGTTTCATTCCTCGTAGGCGTAACTCCCGTTACGAACACTTGGATACACCATCGCCGGCAACTAAACTTAGTGAGTTATCTGCGCCGCCACCTGCTCAATTCTGATCATACCACACCAACCAAATATTGGCTCTGATTTCTCTACTGCCACCATTTGTATCTTGCGGGACATATTCTTGCCCGTTGAACAGTCCTTTGTAGCGTAAATTATTGGTCGATGAATTATCAATCCAATCGGTTATGTCGTGAGTCCATTGTTTGACGTCCTGTCCTGCACACCATCCTGCTCTTCCAAATGGCCATGAGCCAAACTGGTTAGCTACCACTCCTCGGTCTACTTCCTTCTCACATCCTTGGCTATCATAGACGATTGGATGCCATTCATATGCTGTATTTCCGTTGAGATAGTAATGGTGTTCATGGTCACAGAACTCTGCACAATTCGCTTGGTCTTGGTTAAACCCATGACCAGTGATTGTTGCAACAATCTTCACGCTATGGTAATCTGCAAGCGCAGTGAAGTTGTGTCGGCGCTTGTATTGTGACTCGTTATTGTACTCGCCACGGAATTGCCCACCTGTGAAAACTTGCTCACCACTACTACTTCGCTCTCCGATTTCCCAATCAGAAAACAGCAATTTCACAGTCATAGTTCCCTTATTTNCACCTTGATACTTGAATGTTCGAACATCGTTTTCTTCTAGCATGAAGAGATAGGGTGTAATATCTGTTAGCCATCTTCCTTCTCGACCATATGTNGTAATCCATCTCATAAATTCGGTGCCACACTTACTTGAATTATCACGATCACATATTTTCATGTAAGCCAGATAATCCCATTCATGGCATCCACCATATCCTCCTTCTGATTTAGCATATCGATTTCTCCTATCCTCGCATGCGTGTTCATGAAATACTTCGAGAGTGTCATATGTTGAGATATTNTTTGGNAAACTGATGCTGACATTTTGGTATGTTGAAGTGTAACCACCACNCCAACCACCACTGTGCCATAATTCGTCCACCACAGTTACTGTGTGCACATTTGGGTCATTTTCTCTAACTTCGGTAGGGAATTCATAATTGTACATTCTGGCCTCATACGCCCANTGAGTGATGTCATTTGTTTGCGAAGTCCATGCATAAATCGAACCGATTTCACGAGCACGCTGGAATCTATCAATCCCGTAATACAGTGAGTTCCAATTGTTAATCAAATCACCTAATCCACCGCTGGCAGTGGACATGTCTTGGTCGATGTAATGAATTCTATCTTTCCACTTCAATTCTTCATCCGCATTTAGTGCATTCTGCACTGCAGTTTTTCGTCCTTGTATATCACTCTGGTAGGAATTGTCAAATGAGCCGTAGAACAAGTGCGCATTGTCCGGTAACTGGCGAATCATTGAACCAGGACTCTTTGACCAGTCGGCATTATTTCCATTTCCTGAGGAATCAGTGTACTTGAACAAGAATATGTAAACATCATTTCCATTCCATTCATTTCTGAATGACCATGTTCCGTCCAATGTAGGGACGGAGAAGTGTGCGACTGTATCCATTCTACCATTGCCATGCCCGTTTTCTTTCCAAGAAACTGGTAATTGGTATACTGCACAACCTTGAGCGTCTGGAGTCCACTTCGCTTGAGTGTTAGCGCAATTATCAACATTTGAGAAAACTCCATCGCCGTCTAGGTCAGCACAGCCAACAGAGTTTACCACATTGCCGACAGGAGTTCCTGGGCAATCATCATCAGAATCCACAACCCCGTCACTGTCTGTGTCTCTCTCCGTTGCATCACATCCCCTCTCGTCAACATCTTGTGCATCCAAAGGAGTGCGAGGGCATTCATCTAGAGTTACTCCAGTTTGATTTACGTCGTTAACTCCGTCATTATCATCATCTTCGTCCTCAGCAACGTCATTACAACCGTCACCATCATAATCAAATTCTGAGTTACTTACCCAATTTGATAAACCGCGCCAACAATCATCGGCTGTGTCGTTTATCTGGTCGTTGTCATCATCATTGTCTTCGGTCAAATCCTTACATCCGTCACCATCCCAATCTGTGTAAGGCTTGGATTCCCATCCAACTTCTCCGGTTGGGCAGGAATCAAAATCATCGTTAATTCCATCATTGTCGTCATCGGAATCCTCAGTTGAATCTGCACAACCATCTCTGTCATAATCATTCGATTCAGTACTTACCCAGCCAATTTCAGATGCACATTGGTCATCGATATCAGGGATCATATCATTGTCATCGTCGATATCCTCTTCGAAATCATGGCAACCATCTCCGTCTCTATCAGTAGCTTGATTTGGGTTCCATCCTTCATTTTCACCATATCCATTCGGACAAGCATCTGAATCATCAGGAATACCATCACCATCTATGTCATTACCTGCAGAAAGAATCACTCTAACACTTCGAGAGTCTTGACTTTCAGTCCATATTCCACAAGTTGCAGTTATTGTTACGTTGTAAGATTCTTCAACAACTCCTTGCCCGAGATTGAACTCACCCGCACTATTTGCGGTTTGAGAATTTGAACCATCTGTGATTGCACAAGATGTTGGGCTTGAATGCAATACTTTGCCACTAATTGTTAGGGGTGCAGAAAAATCCATTTCGATTATTGAATCAACTGAAAGTATTGTATCACCTTCGTCGGGAGGAAGTACTTCAAATTCGACTTCTTCTTTCAGTGAATCATCAAGTCCTGTTACGATCAAGCGACCGATGATTTTCCACTCTCCTGGCTCATCAGGCATCAAAATCAAACGCATTCCTGAATCAGTCTGTGTAAAAGTAGCCTCAACAGGTCTTATTCCACTCGGAGTAATAATATCGTACTCAATAAAATATTCAGTATCAACAGGTTTGATTTCAGCTAATCCATCGATTAAGACAATATCGCCTACAGTTTGAGTTTCGATTGTGGGCAGTGTGAAATTGGCAGTAACTTCCTGAGCAATTTCAGTATCAATGTTCGTTTCAGTAGAATCATCGGAACCAAGACACCCTGAAAGAAGCATGATGAGAGTTAAGAAGACCGCACTGAACACTTTGCGCTCCATGAACCGTGACAAGGTAACCGGCAAATGAAACCTTGCATTTACAAAGAATCATTTTCAGAGCGCCCATCAGATATAGAAATATCTTCATTGATAATTGCATCTTTTCTATGGAGAACAGTCAATGGTTCGACCCATAGAAGAGGTCCTCCATTTTTCCGTTCAATGTTGATTAGTAACTCCCAATGGACGCGAACTAGCCCCCCGTATACTGTTCCTGGCCAATCTCCGGGTGGTGAAGATAATTCAAAATCACCACCTTGGATCTCGAGGTTCACATGTTCGCTAGAACTCATGATTCGCATAGGACGTAAAAATACACCACCTGGAACATCATGTCTCTCCATTGGTGCGTCTTCTCCCATTCCAGTTCCATCATCAAGTCCTTTTTCCCAGTGATGCGGTAAAGGTGTAGTCAGTCCAGGTGGCGGTTGCCCAGAGGGGTCAAGATTCAGTGCAGCGAACACTTTGTGTCTTGCAGGAGGTAAAATTCCAACTCTCCATGATAATTTCATGCTCTGCCAGTCGTCATGAGGTTCGAGCAATTCTATTCTACCTTTCAGTTCTGAACCGCTACCAACCTCATCAACGACAATCTCTGGTCTAGGTGGTGAGTTGTGTAAGAAAAATTTCTGACGTCTTAAGTCGCCTAGATTTGCTGCAACTCTTAGTGCAATTGGGATTAGCATTAATGGAACAACAACAACAGCAAGAAGCGGATAGTCAAGTAGCCCTAAACGAATTTTTCCGGTGCCAAAAGTAGGTATGCCGAGCGAATTTTGTATTGGGGCTGAGAATAAATAGAATAGACAAACTAACAAAACAATTACTGCGAAGTTGATGAATTTTCTTGCCTTAGCATGAATTGGATGTGGCAACAAGTACCAACCTGTTCGTTGTTTTTCAATGATTTGAGGGACAATGCCATGGTATTTGGTATCAGTCTCATAGTCTCCTTCAATTACTCTTTCAACATGCCATGAATCAGTCTTTCCCAGTTTAAATGGTGGAATAACTGGACCATCTATCTCAAAGGCATATTCAACCACAGGAATATGCTCGGCGATCAACTTCCCGGATTCAAATGGAGGGTAACGTATTCGATGTTTTACCTGTACCATTTAATCCACCTAAGCAAATAATAATTTGAATCCCGCTTTGACGGCTAGCTTGCGAAATTCTGGTACCCTTCTAAGCAATGTCATACCTAGAGGAACTGGATGTTCAATATCACCTACTGCATTAATCAATTCCAAGACTTCAGGCCGATTGAACATCCTGAAATGGGAATCTAATTCTTCATCATCAGGTATTGTCACTAGCAAATCACGCAATGCTCTAGCCCTGTCTTGTTCTTTCCTAAATGCCTTGAAGGGTTTGCAAATTGAAGAAAGACTACTCGTATCCAACTTATCTCTATTCACTGCTTTGACCAATTTCTCAATTATTGCTTCGACTTGTCTGAATCCTGGTCCGATTCCACCACCAGTGGTAGGCTTAGCCATGCCTGCAGCATCACCAATTACCATGACCCTATCTTTGAATGGTTTACGAATAACTCCACATGGAACCGGGCCGCAGTAGCGGGCGATTTCTTTTGCTTTAGCAAACCTTTCTTTCCACAATGGGTGTGTCAACAGTGAATTGTAGCACTCCTCGACACTTCTGCCGTCTAAGTCTTCTGGTCTTGCCCACACACCGATACGATGTGTGTTATTACCTGTTGGAATAACCCAAGCGAATAGTCCGGGTGCAATATCGCGACCAGTATACATTTCTAGCCAGTTGTCTTTGCCAGAAAGACCGCTAACATCGGCTTGGAAACCAATCATCATTTCCTTAGGGCGACCCATTTTGAAATAGCGCCTTGTCCATGAGTGAGCTCCATCAGCACCGATTAGTAAATTGCATTTCAATTCGACAATTTCTCCTTCCCTCTCAATCTTCAGGTTTACTCCATCTTTGACCACTTCGGCTTCCAGTGGCTTAGAAAGCAACCACAGATGTGCGCCGGCTTTCATAGCCTGTGCTACAACCGCTTGGTCGAATTTTTTCCTACACACAACGTGAGTACGAACTCTCCCATCTTTTCCGACTGGAACCATTATTCCGGATGGAGAATGAATTAGCGCACCATCGACATTTTGCAATATTGTATCTTCCAATCCTACCATCTGCATTGCAGGAGGATTAACTAAGCCTGCACATTGGAATGGTCTCCCGATTTCTGCATGTTCTTCAATCATCAATGTGGATATACCTCTCGAAGATAATTCGGTTGCCAGACGGCCGCCAACAGGGCCGGCTCCGATAATGACAACTTGGTACATCAAACCGGTCTGCCGGCATCACCAATGTCAAGGTTATGCCGCTTCACTTCTTTGCGAAGCGATATCCGATGTTTCCGTCACGTTTCAAGTACAGACTTGCACTGAATGGTTTTCCTGCTTTGGAAGTAAAATCATCAAATGGTCCCAATTTGCCTTTTTCAATGAGAGTTTTTGCTTCTTCCCTGGTTATTGTCCGCTTGCTAATTTCACGCAAAAATGAAATTTTGCAGCCTTCGGAATTTTGTTCTGCTTGATAATGTGTTTCAGTTTCGATAACTCCCACATTTGTTTTCGGACAAATACCGACGATTCCTTCAACTACAGCAAATTTCTTTGCATCAGCAGGCGGTGCACGTGGTGGGAACTCAAATCCAACTTTGTTCGCTTCAAGGATAAGGTAGGCTGAAAAATTTCTCCCTTTCTTTGAAATGAAATCCTCAACAAGATCTGATTTGCCTTCAGTGAGTATTTTCTTTGCTTCATCCACAGATATATCCCGCTTGCAGACATTTCTGCCAAGTCCTCTGAATGTACATTCTGCATTATCGCAAGCATAGGTAGTTTCTCCTATGCGAATAGTACCTTGGTCACATTTTGGACATGCACATAATTCTGCATCATTAGCGCCTGTTGTTTCCGCTGAGCTACCGGCTATGGAAACCTTCCCATCGTCAATGTTGACTGTAACTTCGTATGATTCTCCACTTCTCGCGAAGAAGCCATGAAGGTTTTCAATTGTTTTTTCTTCTAGTAAACGAGAAGCAGTATTTCTATCGAACCAGCGCCCACTTGCGTCCTTCCACATTACAAATGAACAACCTTTGTCTCGACCTTCGTTTTTGTCGCAGATGTATGACAAAATAGTTTCACTAACATCAGAACCACACAACGGACAAGTACCGATTGGATCTTGATTTTCGTAGAGTTTAGATCTGTCATGGTTGCGAATCTTGTCGACCATTTCTTGGACTTTGTTTCGTATTTCAGACATATAAGCGTCCCTTTGATTAGTACCTCTTTGGACTCCGTCGAGCTTTGATTCCATGTCACCTGTTAATTCTGCAGAAGTAATCCACTCAACAGGAATTTTTCTTAGAATATCTATCATTTTTATGCCATGTCCAGTCGCCCTTAGGGAACCGCTTTTACCACGGCCAATGAATTCTCTTGAAATCAATTTTTCAATAGTTTCAGCTCGTGTGGCAGGAGTTCCCAAACCCTTTCCTTTCATTGCAGCAGCCAAGTCTTCATCATCGATTTTCTTACCTGCATGCTCCATTAATCTAAGAAGTCCAGCTTCCTTTAATCGGCCTGGAGGCTTTGTTTTTTCTTCTTTGAATTCGTGGGAAATTTTTGTCGCCTGTCCAGGATTTGCAGGCAAAGTTCCCCATCCCTCAGGCAGGTCTTGCTTCTTAGGCCTTACAGCACGCCACCCGGCTGAAGAAAGACTTCTTGCTTCTTTGACAAAATTCTGACCTTGCTTTGTTGCGGTTCTTTTCTCGACTTTCCAAACAGATTCAGGATGGAATGAAGCGAGGAATTGTCTAGCGATTAAATCATACAACTTTGTAGCATCTGAACTCAGACTACCTGGAGGAATCTTCCCGGTTGGGATTATTGCATAGTGGTCTGATACCTTTGAATTATCGAAATTTCTTTTTACATTTTTCAACCCATTATCGACCAATCTCTGTGAATGTTGATTTAACTTATCTTGTGCGCCCAGTTGACGGATTGTCTTCGAAATTGGTTCCATCATATCTTCTGGAAGGAATCGTGAATCAGTTCTTGGGTAAGTTGTTAGCTTGTGTGTATCATACAGTTCCTGTGCAACAGAAAGAGTACGTCTCGCTGACCATGACCAGAGGTTGTTAGCCTCTCTTTGCAAACTAGTCAGATCAAAATTTAGCGGAGGCTTCTCAGTTGCATTTCTGTCAGTTTGCGAAACAGAAAAATCTTCTTTGTCATCCAAAACTGCTTCCAGCATTTCTTTTTCACTAGATTCAAGTATTCTGTGAGCCTTTAGTTCAGGCCTCTCTGGGTCGTCCTTGTGCCCAGTACGTTCCCATCGCGCTTTCCATTTAGCAGATCCACTCTCAAACTCAGCCTCTAATTCCCAAAACGGAGCAGGATTGTGTGCGAGAATAGAGATCTCATGATCGACAATCATAGCCAAAGTTGCGGTTTGAACACGACCTAAGGAAAGTGATTTCTTGTCAGTCCTACTTGTTCGTAGAAATGTTGCAGCAACTCTAGAACCATTCATACCTATTATCCAGTCTGCTTCGGCCCTAGACACAGCAGCATCTCGTAAAGGTTGGTAATCTGAGGATGGTACACGGTTGTCCCATGCAGATTGGATAGCATCATTTGTAAGTGATTGCAGCCACATTCGGGTTGTAGGGCATTTAACTTTAGCAAATTCAATGATTCGCCTGAAGATCAATTCTCCTTCTCGCGCTGCATCGCATGCGTTTACTACCTCGCTACAATCTTTTGATTTTATCATCTTCTTAATCGCCGTTAACTGCTTGCGATTGTTACCTCGTCCTGTTATTGGCTTAAGTTGAAAGTCATCAGGAATGAACGGAAGTTTGTCAATTGATTTTCTCCAATTCTTGAACGATTCGTCGTATTCCTCAGGTGTTTTTAATTCCAATAAATGACCTACTGCCCAAGTAACCCAGATGTCATCAGATTCCCAATGAGTGTCTTTCTTGGAATTGACACCGAGTACCTTCGCAATATCGGCCGCCACACTAGGCTTCTCAGCAATGACAACGACCGGCATGATTTGGTCGGGGAAAATAGGCGATACTTGAAGGCTCGGTTTTGTCCGTTTTCAAACAGGTACTATAGTACCTGTAAAATTTCGTGATATTATTTTGTGTCAAAAACTGGCCCGCCGAACTTCCTCATTCCAATCTCCTTCTGCTCCAGGTCCGCCACATCCAATACAGCCGGGATAACCTGCCTCAAGAAGGTCGACCACTTGTTTAGAAAAATCATCCCATCCGCAATTAGGAACCCAACAAACATCCATCGATGGGGCTTGGCCGCCAATCTGTGCAAGTCCTACGACAGCCAAATCTCCTGTTATTACCTTGGGCAATTCGATCTTTGATGGAACATAGTCGGCGATTAGTTGAATGATTTCCCAAGCCTTTTTCTCCAATCCAATAGGAACTGAAAGAGTGCAGCCGTCTTCACGCAGCAATCTTCGTGCGGCTTCACGTAGCGATGGCCAGCGGGGGTCACTCATGTCCACATTGCAGTCCACAACAGGGCAAGATTTGAAGGATGCCCTTTCTAAGAGTTAGGTAATGGGCCTAGGGTATTCACTGTTTGTGCGCCCGTTTCTGGCGCTGATGGATAGTGAAAAAGCACATAGTCGAGCAATTCTTGGAATTAAGATTGCATCTTATACAATACTCGGCAGAATGCTGCTAAGGATTCTATACCGTCCTCGAAAAGTAGAAACTAAGGCCTTTGGCCTTGATTTTCCAAATCCCTTAGGCTTGGCAGCTGGTATGGACAAGAAGGCAGAAGCAATGACGGGTTGGGAAACAATTGGTTTTGGTTTCATAGAAGTAGGCGGAATTACTGAGCATGAGCAGGATGGGAATCCTAAACCACGCATGTTTAGATCATCCAAGCACAAGGCTCTGATCAATCGGATGGGATTTAACAACCCTGGCAGCGAAAAAATGTCTGAGCATTTAGCAAATAGCAAGAAACCATCTATTCCTCTTCTGTTAAATGTTGGTAAATCCAAATCAACAAGTTTGGCAGATGCACATCTCGACTATGCAAAAACCGTTGAAAGATGTGAACCGTATGTAGATGGTTTTGTGATTAATGTATCATCTCCGAACACTCCAAATTTGAGGGAATTGCAAAAAGATGAGGATCTTGCTAGAATTATTGATGCAGTTCAGAATTACTCCGGTGGAAAACCAGTCTTGGTGAAAATTGCTCCAGACCTTGAAGATATTCAAATCAAATCGATTGTCGATACTGCCAGAGAACTTGGATGCGCAGGTATTGTAGCGACTAATACAACTATTACGAGGCCTTTTGAGTCTTCAATTATGTCTGAAAAAGGAGGATTATCTGGCCAACCTTTGAAATCGCGTTCTACAGAAGTAATCCGACTCATTGCAGATCACACCGATGGTAACTGGCCGATTATCGGCGTAGGTGGAATCTCGAATGCTGAAGATGCTTGGGAGAAGATAACTAATGGGGCTTGCCTAGTGCAGATCTATTCTTCTATGGTTTTCAATGGTGCTTCCGTAATCAAGGATATTGTCAATGGCCTAGATAGAAAACTCAAGTCTAAAGGTTTAGTTAGTTTGGACCAGGCTGTCGGACTAGCTAGAGGTGATTAATTGTTAACTCATCGTTCAAAGTTGTTGATAATCGGTGGCATTCTCACCTTAGCATTGTCTGCAACTTTGTTGATTAACACCCCTGAGGCCACTAGAACAGTTGATGAGGTCATGGAAGACCCTGAAACTCTTGAAGGACGGCAAATCGCCATTAGAGGCGAAGTTTTAGACGGTTCCATTGACAACACAACTTCCACATTCATTCTGCATGGTGAAAATATGCAGATTATTATCGATTTTCGCGATGCATCTGTTTCAAATGGATTAGACGATAATCGAACTGTGTATGCAGAAGGAATCCTGGTCGAAAAGAATGGTGATTGGGTTTTTGAAGCAGACATAATCAAGACGAGTTGCCCATCAAAATATGAAGAAGCAGCAGATGAATGAGCCTACGGTGGGTTCAAAATACCCGGAGGTTACGGCTGCATGGGATAGGAGGGGAGTTTGCGTGCCCTCTTCCGCAAATCGCAAATGGCGGTCCGAAAGCCAAGGGGCGGCTCAGCCGGTCCATGGGTTCCCACAGGCGGACGTCGATGTCTCGCCCCCACGTGACTCGGGTGTCATGAACCGAAACCGGAAGGAGTCGGGAATTGAATAACCGGGGGAACAGGTCAGGCCGGGAACGGAGCAGCCCTACCTGGGGCCATGGGTGCCGTGGGGTAACGGGACGGAGGAAGCCTGTGGATTTGGCTCATGGATACGAGGGTCCACCTTTGGACTTCCCACTTGAGTTCATACAAACTATTGTAAACAGGGAGACAGAAATCGGCCTGAGGCAAAGCGATGGATTTGATGACACTAACATTCTGGTTTTCTTCAGTTTTCATTTTCCCGCTATGGGTTATGATGTGGTTCCTTCCAAAGCATGACATCACCCGTAAATTTGTTGGAGATGTCAGAATATGTGCGTTCCCATTAATTGCCTCATATGCTATTCTACTAATCCCAAACGCAACTAAAGTCCTGTTGACATTGGGGTCACAAATGCCAACGCCAGAAGTTGTTGTTGATTTGTTTTCTGAGGATGAAATGATTATTTTAGCATGGCTTCATTTCTTGGTTATGGATACTTTCATTGGCAGGTATATCTGGATGAGGATGCTTGCTGCAGATAGGCCGATCCAAATTTCAATGCCTATTCTTCTATTGTGTATGATGTTAGGTCCAATAGGACTCTTGGCGGGAATACTTGCCACTCTAGATGTCGAAGACGACATCTCCGTACCACCCGGGTCCGTCGAATGAGGGAACGCTATCCCACTCAGAATGGATGGTTTCATTTTGGTCAACCATTCTAAACGCGAATTCATGTGTGGTTACTGCCTTAATTTCGATTTCAAAATCGATGTTATCCTTAGGTACAAATGAGACCTGTGCTTCAATCATCCCGTCTTTAATCATCGGTTGACATTCAAGCAAAAATTCGTCATTTACCTCGCTTCTGTATAGCACTTCGTCTAACCATTTTACAACTAGAATTTCAATATCGCCGTCGTGTGAAACTTCCCATCTTGCAGTTTTTCTCGTCAGAGAATTTAGGTCTTGGTTGCTGGCCAATAATATAGATTGCATACCTACAGTCATTTCTTTGAGTAAGTCGTTAGCATTTTTCCCAAACGCCCGAATTCCTATGTCGGCTGTTGTGGGTCTCACCCAGTAGCTCAAGATTTCACCTCTGAGAAATTTGCAAACTCCAAGCCACTTCACCCAAGCGGTTTGCTAAATCGTCACTATTTAGGGTGAAGTTTTGTGTACTGCTCATAATACACTCGCATGCAGCATTAGCCAAATGGGCAATATCTGCAACCTCAAGTCCGAGGTTTACTCCTGCTGCCACCGCTACTGCAGCAGCATCAATAATTCCGATTGCGCCACGTGGTTCAGCCAAGGTGCACGGGGAAGAAATCACTTGTTCGTCACTTGTGTATACGGTCACTCCATTTTCCCCTTGAAGCACTACTAAATTATTCCAATCGTTTTCTTTGATTAGCAACTTTGCAGCTTCAGAAGCATCACTACAAGCCAATCTCTTTGCCATCAAATCAAGACCTCTTGTCTGGAAGATCACCCAATTTGCACCAGCAGTTCGATGTAAACCAGTTAATTTCGGGTCGCAGATTACTGGAACTCCAGCTACTTTTGCTGCATTGATTAATCTCGCCGCTCCTTCGTCAGTAACAACTCCTTGCCCGTAATCAGAGATTACTAGAACATCTGCTGTTGATATCCTTGATACAGCCTGGTCGATAATGGATGAATGCGCTTCAGAATCAATTGGAGTATCGTCTTCAATGTCCCATCTAAGTAGTAGTTGTTGGCTTGAAATTAGATATTCTCTTCCAGCAATCATTCTTGTTTTGACGGTTGTAACTCTGTCTTCAATTATTGCAATCCCGTCACATTCAACCTCTTCTTCTTCAAGGGCCTCTAGAATATTTCCTCCAGCCTGGTCATCTCCTATTACTCCGAATAAAATCGCATCCAGTCCTATGTTTTCTAATCCTCTGGCCACGTGTGCTGCAGCACCTACGTCCTCATAGCGTTCAGTTTCCTTGAGAACAGGTACAGGAGCTCGAGAATTGAGATTGTTAGCATATCCGTGGATGTACCTGTCAAGCATAATGTCGCCCACTAGTACCACATCGCCGGACATGTTTTTGATCTGAGTTTGTAAATTTACCAATCTATCATGAATTTCATGCTCGACATCACTCATTCCCATAGTTACACCTCAATGTTCCCCTTTTCGTTCATCTCTATCTAGCAATTCAGCCAATAAACTAGCATGACGTGAATCCGAAATTCCAAGATTCTTTCTCAGAGTATTCAACATTGCAGCTTCATCTGATGTAATCATCCCATCCTCGAGCGCTGTAACCAATGTAGCGCGATATGTTGTTGTTGACTCATCCAAAATAGGATCGGCTTTGGCCTCTTCCAATAATTGTTCATGTGTCTCCATGTCGATTCCAAATGCTTGTCGCATAGTTGCCAGCAAGGCTATTTCATCCTCAACAATTTCTCCATCAATTAATGCCTGTCTAAGCATATCACGGTACACATCCTCTGGAGGAGGTGCGTTTTGTGCACGCCTAGCCTCATCAGATAGTCTTCCGACTCTTTCAGGGTGCATGCCTAGGAATGTAACTACTTCTGTAATTAGTTGCTGCTCATCTTTAGTTATCTTCCCATCTTCCCACGCCCTAGCAAACATTCGTTTGACCAGACTTTCTCCCGCCTGTGCATCTAGAGATGCGGTACCTTCTGGGTTGGAAACTGGAGATATAACTCGATTTTCGTGGAATACAAGACCTTCATCGAGGTAAGAGAGGAGGTCCAAAGTCATCTGCCCTCCTTGTCTCAAGGAATTGAGTGCCACTTTTTCTCCATTTTTGAATACTAATTCCGAGAGTATTCTTTCTCTCAAATCACCTGCTCGGATTCTACCCTTAGCTGTTAGGCCATAGACACGTCTTCGCTGTTTAGCACCAGGAACGTGTCTTTGTCCGGTGGTTAGCTCCTCATTTTTTTCCAACCTCTTCAGAGTTCTGGGTACATGTTTCCTTTGAACGTGTACAGCGGCTGATATACCTGCTTGAGTGACAGCAAAAGGAGCTTCCCACTGACCTTCGGGAAGGGGGTTATCGAATAGATGCAGAAGAGTACGCTCTTCAGTAGTCATCGTTCCAAGATAACCGTCGACCATACTCCTCCCTGATGTGCCTACAGAGGGGGAGGCACATAAGACTGGTCACTATGCGCCTAATATGGCAGAGGGCAGGAAGTCCAAACCGAGGCCTAGGCCAACTAGGCCAATTGGGTTGTCCGGAGAGGGGGCTCCATCAAAAGCCAATTCACCTCCTGAAAAGCATGAATTAGGTTGGTTCATACCATCTCCTCTATCAAATAGATTGCATCAGAAATCGGCTTTAGGTAAGCCGATTGATGGTGGAATAATTCTGACTGAAGAAGAAGTAATGTTTTGTCACTGGCATCGTCATGTACCGCTTACAGATAGTTGGGTTGATGAAAGAGTTGCTGAAAATCCGAATTTCGTATACAAATCCGTAGCATATGATGTTGTTAGGAGTGCAGGTGAGAAGGTTGTACCAATTGATGGAAGATGGCTAAGATGGTCAAGAGAATCACATCCAAGCAAAGGCGATGCAGAAGCGGAAGTAAAATGGTCGATAGTAAAAGATGATTTTGACATTGATGAATTACTCAATTGGACAAAATCACTAGCAGAAAAGGGTTTGAAAGCAGAAATAGCAATCGTCGATGATGAAATGGATGTTACTATGTATCGCCTTTCAATTATTGAACCTAAAGGTAACTTGACTCCTGCGACTAAGGATGAGCATCCTCGACTTGGTATCGAACATTTGTCTCGCAAATTCTTGCGTAAAGAGGAATTGGATTGGATAAATGGAATTCAAAATCCAGTAACCGATCTTTTCAGCGAACTAAACTCACGTGGATTGTTGATGCGACCCGGTTTCAAATACGGTTGCCGCTGGAGGGTTTACTCTACTCCCGTTGAAGAAGATCATGCACCATGGTTAATGCAAATGGAGGAAGACGCCCCTTCAAATTGGGAGGGAGTTTGTCTTTCAGTACGTCTCGCTGAAGGGGTCAACAAAGGTTGGGTCATCGCCATAAAGCGAGGTGCTTGGAACTTCCTCGTTATCAGTCGACACCTTCCCGGAAGATGACTTGATTCCCAATGCGACCCAAAGTGCAGATAATGCTAGTGCAATTGGAATCAGTTTCGCGGGACTTGTCCATTCCTCAATAGTTGATTCTTCTTCATTACCTGCTACTAATTCAACAGTAATGTGGTAATTGTGACCAGAATCTGAAGCTAGAATTATTTCTCCTCTCACAACCATTCCATCTAATAGCAATCCTGCGGGATTAATATCAAGGATAATTTTAGAGCCATCTGACAACTTTTGATTGACCTCAGTTTCAGCAACTCGTGAGAGTGGTCCATCTATACCGACTAGCCACATCTGTGAACCTTCTCCTGAAAATTCCACTGGTATTTCAACAATTGATGACTCTACTACTGGAATACTACTGCTAAATGTTGATTCGATTGGAATATTACCCAATATTTCGAACTCATGTCTAATGTCAAAACTTGTTCCTTGTGCACATGAAATGGTACCAGTTATCAATCCAATTACTCCCAAAACACCAGGAGAGGAAAACTGTATTTCATCATCAAATACAGAAATGCTCCTTCCATCACTACTAGTCAAATTGTACTCTATCCCTTCACATGTACCTGTTATGGGAATGTTATCCCCCGGTGTAAGAACAGAACCGAAATCAGGTAGGTCAATGTCAGTAATGTGTCCACATTCCATAGAAGAAAACTCGATGGTGTAAGTTCCATTATCGACTGAAACGTCAGCTTTCCAATCGACTAGAATCCCATCTCGGTTTCTGATTGTTATTCCATGTGAACCGAAAGTGTCACCATCGCCGAATACATCACTGTCTTCACCATCATTACTACCAGCAACCATATTCTGTTCCCCATCTGCCTCGATGACTTTTAACCATGCACGTTCGGGATGTGAATTAACCAAATTATCCTCAACTTCTCCGGCTCTAAGGTCTTGCTGTAATACAAGTAATCCGTTTCCTGGAAGATGTGAGTCAAAACCGTGGTCGCTTCTATATTCAATCCAGATATATTCTTCCTCACCGAGTGGAATTTTTAGTGAGTCTCCACCTTCTGAATGACCTTCAAATGAATAGATAGGCCCACTACAATTGGATCCTGGCATCCATTCAAGTTGCATGTCTTGATGCCTTTTACCACCAATTAGTTCGATACTTGGACTTGAGGGAAGGGCAGGCCACGCTCCGTTTCCGTTCCAATTTCCACTAGCCATGATGTCCCATTTTCCTATTCCCTTCCAATTTTGATTAACAGTATCATCGTGGACTGCATAAAGGTCTGCAGCGCCTAATTGATGATACATTTCGTGCATTATTGTTCCAAAATTGTTTGAGGAATGTTGACTGGAAATAGTGTAATGTGAAATTTTCAGGTCACCTGGTAGTTCAACGACCTCTTCGATAGATGAAAAGTGTGACCAGATTCGAGAACTAGATCCTCCACCATCTTCTTGAGGCTTGACGCAATGTAATATCAGAAATCTATCAACCCAACCGTCGTTATTCAAGTCATATTTTGACCAGTCCGAAACTTCGTCCTTGATTTCAAGAACAATTTCTTGTGCGAGTGTATGTGGATTGACTCCTTTTCGACCAACGTCATTTTCACCATCTACATCATGTCCATAATCTGCCATTCCGTAATCTGTTGTTACAATTCTATCGTGGTAATCGATTTCCAGTGTTGAAGTAGGGCCAAACCCTTGGTTCAGGTGGTCTATAGCACCTTGGTCAATCAGATTAGAAGCTCTCTGCTGGTCACAGTTGGAAACCTCATTTTGGTCTGGAAAATCGATAAGGACTACTAGCCATGTCTCTTCACTTGTGATTCCTACTAGTGTTGCTTCTTCTTCAGTTTCTATGGTTATAGCATGCTCTTTTACCCATTCATTTAATGCTTCACCATTAGCGAATGCAACCACAGAAAGTAGTGATAGGACCACTACTATGGGCCATCCAATAACAGGTCGCATTGAGATTATTGTGAGTGTTATGCTCTTTGAATCAATTGCTACAATACTTCATAATAATGCCCAATTCTTCAATTTTTTCTATTAGCGAGTTTGAGGGATTAGTAATCCAAGCCTCATCTATTTGTAGATTCAATCCGAATGGAATTTTTTCCCCAAATAGTATTGTCGATATTTCAGAACTATTTAGTAATTCAAGGCATCTTTTGGTGGCAATCTCTTCACTCCAGGGATTGGTTTGAGATGCCATTGCGAGTCTGTAATCGATATCACTATTATCAGTTCTAGCCACACTAAGTCTTGCAAGGTTCAATGTGCTTGTATCGCACCCTAGGAATCTCAGGGAATCGATAAAATCAACCGGCATCGATTCAATGCTGCAACCTGAGAAAACAACTTTGCTTGCATTGAATCTTTTCACTACATCTAGCAAATCGTCTTGTTGATATTGATCTCTACATAGCGCTTGATATTCCACCAGACCCATTCCTCTTAGTGGACTGATTTTTGGAGATGTTCCACAACATCGACAATCAACATACAATACTCGGTGCACGCCACCTTCAAAATCCAGAAGCTCTCGAATCCCGTGCCCTATTGGCATGGGCGCTCGGAATGATTTCCATCCAATCAATTCAACCATGCCAGATGCAATTAATGTCAGTGTGAATAGTAGTCCTGGTAGGTTAACTGGAATAACTAGCCATAACAGCATCAACATAATTCCATGAATACGTAAACGCCACCACCCAGCATTACCCGACCATAGGAGTTTAGACATTCCAGTTATTGTAACAACGCTCATCGCTGCTAAAACCAATATAATTGCCCATGCAATAGAGATTGCAATCCGTAGCATTTCCGCAGCATCATATCTACCTATCAATCCGGTTTCATCATTGAATGAATGGCCATATGAATACAACCAAGGTAAAAATTCGATCATTGTGAAAACTAACGAGCTGAATGCTAAAATCCACATCATGAACATCCAAACTACGAATGCTCTTCTTTCGCTGGGAAGTAACCCTGGTTTTGCGAATGAATAGGCCTGATATATTGCGAAGGGCATTGCGGTTAACAGACCAATAATTGCGGCACTAAACCAACGCGTTCCAGCCCATTCATCTGGTGAGAAAATATTGACACAAGATTGCTCGCATGGGTCTAATCTTCCAAGAACATAGTTCAATATTTCATCAATTGAAAAGGACCAGATTCCTGTGAGAATAATTATGAGAATTATGACTGCAGTAATCCTTCTGGATAATTCATCGAGGTGAGATTGGACACTACTCCTGCCATCACTAGACAGGTGTAAGTCATTCATAATATCAGACCAAGTCCATGTCTTGCTTTTCTGCACGGGCTTGAACAACCGTACGGTAAACTCCGAAAATTCCCCACAACAGGCACATTCCAATTACCAGTGTGTATCCCCAAGGTAGTGCTGTATCGATTGCCCATCCGAATCCAATCGCCAAACCAAGGGTAATCGCTCCTCTGCGAATACCTTGAGTTATTGCCAAACTCATGTCTAGGTGAGGGGGCCCACCTCCAAATCTTCGCTCGTAAAATTCTCCTTGAATCACAGCAGCTACGATTAGAATGGATAGAGTAGTCCAGAAGTACAGGTTACCTTGTTCAAGATAACCACTTGCGATTTCTGCTTGCTTTTCTGCTTCTATCTCTTCATCGGATTTTTGACCAAATAATGAATCATAATCGCCCACGCTAATAGTTCGTAAACTTGCATCAACATCGGGTGTTGCAGTCCCAGGAGCACTAACGGTGAAGGTAAGAATCGTCCAATGGTCACCAGCATCAGGAGCCCCACTTTCATCCACAATGTTTCCTGCTAATGAGAAATGCACATCTCCATTATCAGATTCAGGTGCAGTCCATACTAATTCCCAATCATTTCCAACACTGTCATGTGATAGGGCTCCTCCTGAGTCTTTGACGTACTTTGAGCCATCACCTGGTGTGAAGTTACCAGCAGCATAGTCCCAAATCATGTATCCACCAACAGCATATGTTGCATGGGCTAGGCTGATAGTCAGGTTGTATGATTCGCCAACTTCGTAAACTCGTGGAACTCCATTAATTGAAAGTATAACTTCAGATGATGGTGAACCGCCTGCTCCGTGACAACTACAACCCTCTTCAGGGATAATGCGATCATTATGAATCCACGGTGGTCCCTGTGAGTTACCGAAGGCCGGTGCTGCCAGCATTAGAGCCAAAGTCGCAACCAGCAGGACGGTGAACCTACGGGACATTGTTTTGGGCCACCTGTGGTTCCCTATTGAACATTGTCACATCCTGCCGCCCCTTAAGGGGCGGATAATGTATCACAAATCCTTGATGGCGTTGTTCAAATCAGTCATCATTGCCTTACCATCACCGAACAACATCATGGTCTTGTCTTCATAGAATAGGTCGTTGTCAACTCCTGCATATCCAACACTCAAGCTTCTCTTGATGATGACAACAGTTCTTGCTTGGTCAACATCGATAATTGGCATTCCTGCTAGTGGTCCTTCACCAGTTCTAGCAGCAGGGTTGCAAGTGTCATTAGCACCTATGACAATAGCCATGTCACATTCTGGGAACTCAGGGTTTATGTCGTCCATTTCAATCAATTGCTCGTATGGAACATTTGCCTCAGCAAGTAGTACATTCATGTGACCTGGCATTCTTCCAGCAACCGGGTGAATAGCATATTTCACCTCAGTGTCAAACTTATCTTGCATCAAGTCAGCAAACTCCTTGACTTGGTGTTGACATTGGCTAACTGCCATTCCGTATCCTGGTACGATGATGATCTTTTGAGCACCATCAGCCATCATGGCAACTTCATCAGCATCGCTACCGACCTTGGTTCTAGTCAGTTCTTGCTTCTCTCCTCCACCAAATGACTTGAAGAGAACATCGAACAGTTGTCTGTTCATCGCTTTGCACATGATGAATGTCAGGATTAATCCGGATGCACCAACGAGACTTCCAGCGACGATAAGGACACTGTTGTTGATGATGAATCCGGTGAATGCTGCCGCAATACCGGATAATGAATTGAGCAGACTCACGACCACAGGCATATCTGCTCCACCAATTGGCAGAACCAGGATGATTCCAAGAACGCAAGAGATTCCAATTATTGCCCAAATGTAGTCTGTATTAGTTGGGTCTTCGATTGACATGTAAATTAGTGCTAAAACTGAAACGAACAGTAGTGCCTTGACAGGGTTTAACCATGCAGGCCCCCATGTTGGTGTTCTAATCCACTTGCCAAAGATTTCTACTCCGCCCTTTAATTTGTACATTGCCAGTATTGAACCGGTAAGCGTCATCCAACCTACCAATGCAGATAGTCCGGCTGCTACAATTGCTACAGTAGCACCTAGTCCAGGTTCTGGTGAATTAGTCTCAATCCACTTCCATGTCTCAGATAGAGCTACGAGTGCAGATGCCGCTCCACCAAATCCATTGAACAGAGCAACCATCTCTGGCATTCCGGTCATCTCAACCTTAACTGCCATTGTGTAACCAATCAGTGAACCAATTATTATTCCAGAACCGATTAATGTCCAACCAACAATTCCGTCGGGGAAGAAATTCATGTCGATAATTGTTGTAATAATGGCGATTGCCATTCCCAACATACCGTACTGGTTTCCTTTAGGAGCAGTACGAGGATGGCCAAGATTTTTCAGACCGAAGATGAAGAAAATTGCGGATACGAGGTATCCAATTGAAACCCAATCTTCTATCATTTCAAGCACCTCTCTTCTTGCCAGCAATCATATTCAACATACGGTTTGTTACAGCGAACCCACCAACTACGTTGATCATTGCAAGAACTAGAGCAATGAAAGCAAGGATTCCTGAAGTAACAGTATCTCCAGCATCATATGCTACATTTGCTCCGAGTAGTGCGCCCACTACACTGATTCCAGAAATTGCGTTAGCACCACTCATTAATGGGGTGTGAAGCATGGCTGGAACTTTTGTGATTAATTCAACGCCAAGGAAAATCGATAATGCGAATAGGGTGATTGAGCCAATTAGAAGTTCGGGAGTCATCAGAGAACACCTCCTAGTCGAGTTTGCTTAGGATGCATTTCTCCATCCTTACAAATCAGAACACCACCCATTCCAGGTACATGGAAATCATTACCTTCAGGTGCTCCGACTAGAATGTCATCATCTTCTGAAATTTGGAAACCGTTTTCCTTGTCAACCAAACTTGTGATGAAGGTTGTCAGATTGTTTGAGTAAAGCATAGATGCAGTGTTAGCCAGTGTACCTGGCAAGTTCGAGGTTCCGACAATAATTACTCCGTTGTCAGTGGTATGGATTTCACCAGCCTTTGTGATTTCACAATTGCCACCCACATCGGCATTCATGTCAACAACAACCGCACCAGATTTGAAATTTGCAACTGCAGAAGCAGGAACAGTAATTGGCGCTGGCCTGCCGAAAATTCGTGCCGTTGTCACAATGATGTCAGCATCACTAGCAACTTCACAAACAGTGTCGTTGACCTTTTGAATAAATTCAGGAGTCAAAGGTTTGGCATAACCTGCCTCATCTTCAAAGTCATCCATCCCATCAACTTCAATAAAACGTCCACCCACGGATTCAATTTGTTCCGCTGCTGATTTCCTGACGTCGGAGGCATATACAATTGCACCCAGTCTTTTGGCGGTTGCAATCGCTTGTAAGCCAGCAACTCCAGATCCCATGATAACAACCTTAGCTGGCCTAACAGTACCAGCAGAAGTAGTCATCATCGGGATTCCTCTTGGTACTTGTGCAGCTCCAAGAAGGACTGCTTTGTATCCTGCTAGGTTATCCTGGCTTGAGTTAACATCCATAGATTGTGCCCTTGAAAGTCTGCGGGGAATCATATCCATGCTCATTAGAGTGATTCCTCCATCAATGCATGCTTGAACCTTCTCAGGGTGTCGGAAAGGGTCTGCTACACATGCAATTATTTGATCCTTGGATAATTCACTTGCATCCGGCATGCGGATTGAAATTACGATTTCACATGACATGACATCCTTTCTGTCACCAACAGTAGCACCTGCTTCAGAGTACTCTGAATCGGAGTAATTAGCCGCAACACCTGCACCCTTTTCGACTACAACTTCGAAACCCGCTTTCTGCAACTTTTTCATACTTCCAGGCACTATTGCAACACGAGTCTCACCTTCTGGTTCCATTGGTACTCCAATCTTCATTTCATCACCTCGACTATGCATCGGCTGCACGCGATGAATTGTGCCAACTGTATTCGGTTCTTGAACGACACGGTCAAGAGTCGCTAAATATCTCTCTGGAAATACACCTCATATCCTTATGGACGGGTTATACATGCGGTTCAATATCGGAGTGTTTTGTATGGCATCGGGACGTAGAAAAATTGCAGTTATCGGAGCAGGAAATGTAGGTGCAACTTGTGCATTTGTTTTAGCACAAATGAAAGTTGCTGACATTGTTTTGCTAGACATCTTTGAAGGATTTGCAAAGGGTAAGGCGCTTGACATGAGTCAGAACAGTAACGTTCTGAATTATGACGGTACAATCACCGGAACGGCAGATTACAATGACATTGCTGGCAGTGATGTCGTAGTAGTCACCAGCGGTTTCCCAAGAAAGCCTGGAATGTCCCGTGAAGATTTGATTGGCAAGAATGCAGAGATTATCTCTCAAGTCGGCGCAGGAATTCGAGACCATGCTCCAGATTCTACAGTAATCATGGTTACCAATCCTCTAGATCTGATGACATATCACATGCAGAAGGTTACAGGGTTCCCAACAAATCGTGTGATAGGTCAAGCAGGAGTCCTAGATAGTGCAAGAATGGCTCATTTCATCGCACTTGAATTAAATTGTGCTGAAGAGGACATTTCCCCAATGGTGCTTGGTGGTCATGGAGACACGATGGTTCCTCTACCTAGATACACCACAGTTGGTGGAATACCAATTACTCAACTGATTTCTGAAGACAGAATCGAGGCAATTAGCGCTCGTACTGCAGGTGGTGGCGGAGAAATTGTAAAGCTCCTTGAGAGAGGTTCAGCGTTCTATGCTCCCGGTTCAGCAGCTGCAATTATGGCAGAATCTGTCCTAAATGACCGTCGAAGAGTTATCCCAGCATCTTGTTATTTGACAGGACAATATGGTCTAGATGATGTTTACATCGGTGTCCCTTGTATTATCGGTGCCAATGGTGTTGAGAAGATTTTCGAACTTGATCTCACTGATTCTGAATTGGAGTCACTACAGGGTTCAGCAAATTTCTACAAAGGCCAATTAAAGGACATTCTAGGATATTGATTTGATTTCTGAGACTACGGCCTGATTGAGCAGGTTTCATTAATCTCAGTGCGGATGTTAATCTCGCTTTTTACGCACGATTGCTAGAGAGTGACTGGCCCCTGTTGTAGTAGCGCCTTCTACAGGATTGGCCAGTCTGACTAATTCTTTCCCTTGGCGTCCACGACTACGCATTCTTACTAGAATTTCTTGACCGATGTAGCAGCCTTTAGATTCATGCACAAGGTCTCCAAGCCCGCATGCTAGTGGGTGCACATTAGAAGTAATTTCGTAGCCTTGATGCGGAATCATATTTTTGATGCGATATTCAGAAAAGTCATCTTCAGACATATTCGCTTCCAATGGCTCGCTATTCGGAGCTACTAACAACCAACCTCGCCACGTTTTGCGTTTGGTAATATTTCCGTCGACTTCAATATCTTCAGTTGATAGATAAACAGAATTGTTTGCACTAATATCAACTATCGAGATGTCTTGATTTAGCACCCTTTTCGAAATATGTTGTATCAAGCTTTCTTTGAATGGCATATGACCAACAATCGCGATAAATTCGCCCATATCTATTACGTCTACAAGGTCGATTATTTTTGCAGTAGTAGTTGTGAAAACTGTCGAGCAGTCGCCATCAACTTTGTTTGTAGATAGCCCATCAATAAATGATAGTCTATCTTTACCACGAATAATTAGAACATAAGCGTCTAATTGGAAGATTCCCATTCGCTCACACTCATGCGAATGATTCACCGCATCCACAAGAACTTGATGCATTCGGGTTGTTGATTTTGAATCCTCCACCCATCAGGCGGTCTACGTAATCGATTTCGATTCCATCCAACAGGTGTGATGAGGCATTTGGAACTAGCACTCTAAATCCATCAATTTTCAATTCTTGACAATCTTGCTCTGTTGATTCTACAATCTGCAAATCGTACATGTAACCGGAACATCCACCGGACAATACACCAACAAGAAGGGCATGAGACCGGTCGTCACCAAAGGCTGAATCTAGCATTTCCTTTGCCTTATCAGAAATGGTTAATGCAACTTGAACAACTTCAGGTTTGTTGATAACTACAGCAGGCGTAACGTCACAAGTGTTGCAGTCCATGTTAAGGCTGATATAGGGGACTCATATCAATCTGTGTGTAATTTGATACTATTTTTCGCAGTTTCAAACTTGCAACCTTCCTGCCACTTCAAAGTCTACAAATTTCTAATTTCCACACTTACGAGTGATAACAGATTGACTTGTTCTAACTTCATCACATTAGCATTTTTTCTTCGAGACAAATTGAATAAGCACTCGATGTTATCACCATCGAGCTAGTAATCATCCACTCAACTCATCTTTCGTTGCTGTTCTTTGTGCAGAATGTTGCAACGTCGAATTTGTTCTTTTGCTAGTTTTTGTTGATCCTTGTCTAGTCCTCTAGGAATTGCCTGTTCAAAGCACTTTATCGCATCACTAAATCTTTGCATTTCAGCATATGCGGTTCCCATATTGTACAGGGTTTTGCCTTGGACCCCTTTTGGATTAATCACCATTGCTTTGTGATAAGATTCGACACACTTAGGATAGTCTTCGAGGTAATATAGCGCATTTCCTCGACCATTTAGAATTCTAATTACCATTTCATCATCATCCGCAAAGGAAGGTAGTGCTCTGTCGAAGCATGAAAGGGCTTCACGGTATTTCTTATCTTCAATGAGTCCAACTCCTTTATTGTACCACTCTATGTCTTGATTCGCTATGGAATTTGAATTGGATTCAATACCAGTGTTAACTGCTACACGTGCAGCAGCATCAAGTGCCGCTGCGGCAAGGTCAACTTCGGGATTTGGTTGACTTTCGATAATTTCCGGCTCGGGTCTCGCAGATAATTCAGGTAGGGGTACATTCTCGGCCTGGCTCAGATTTTGTTCAGGAACTGCAATTTCGATAGTCGGTGGAACTTCAGTTGATTCTGCGACTTGTGGTGTTTCGATATTCGATTGTTGAGCGGCAGGTTCTGCATTAGAAACGGGTTCTTGAGATTCAGTAAATGCATCTAATGGATCTTGTACTACAGGTTGTGGGTTTGCTAATCCATGGGCTTTCTCATGACATCTTTGTGCTGTAGCCATATCTCCTGCAGATTCCAATGCACGGGCAAGACCAGTCCATAGGTCAGGATTCGATTTATCATTTTGAATCATAGATTTCCAACACTTTACAGCCTCGGTGTGATTTCCAGATCCGGATAGTGCCCTTCCCATCAACGGTGTATTTGCCTCACACATAGAAACTGCTTCACTGGCCAATGCAGGCCCTTCTGGTATTGTAGGTGGGAGGCCATTTATGTTATCTAGAACTCTTGCTTCACCTTCGGCTAATTCTACCAATAGTAAGGCCAATGCTTCACGACCTCCTTCTTCATCAATCAGAGCGCGTCTAGCGTTAAGCAGGTTAGAAATATCACCTGTAGATTCTGATATAGCAGCTAGTCGATTTGCTGCTTTCATGTATAGATTATCATGTTCTAATGCACTAATGAAGCACTTTTTTGCTGCTTCAGAATTACCTTTCCTCTCATGTAATGCTCCAAGATTAAAGTAGCATTTTGCATTTGTTGGTTCGAGTCCGATTGCATGGGTGTAAGCACTTATCGCATGGTCATCTAAGCCCATTGCGGCCATAGCACCCGCAGATATTCTCCAAGAATCAAAATGCTGAGCTGCATCTTTGTGAAGGTGTTCTTTCAAGATTTGTAATGCTTCTTTTGCATCCCCTCGTGACAAGGATTCGGTTGCTTGCGTGCACAGCGAATCTAAATCAATAGTTTCCGTATCATCTTCGAAGAAGGTCTCAGTTGTAACTTCTTCTGGTTCTATTGCTTCTTCAACAACAGGATTATCCTCGACTAAATCATCCATCTCATTCACAGTTTCATTTCCCTCGAATAAGTCATCAACTCCTGCATTTACAGCATGTGTAAGTGTTTGTTCAACTAATGATTCTTGTTTGTGTGGCATCACGGTTGGTGTGGAATGAATAATTCCCCCCGCAGCCTTATTGCTCTCCATTATCTTAACTAAATGCGGATGGCCTGGGAAATATTGCAGTGCCCTGTGAGCAATTTCGACTGCACCATCCGGCTCTCCAAGTCTATCCAATAACACGGCCAGATTTGCCAGGGCAGGTCCATGGTTTGGATCTAAGTCTAAACATATTACAAAGGCCTGTCGCGCCCCTTTGGAATCTTGTTCAGCCTCCAAAAGTACACCTCGGTTGAACCAAGCCATTGAGTTTGAAGGGTCCATAGCTATGGCTTTGTTGAATGCCTTGAGTGCAGAGTCATGGTCTCCCGAGCGATGCGCTGCTTCTCCTTCGGATACCAAGTCTTCAACAGTGTTGTCTATATCCACATTTTCAGGTTCATTCTCCAGAGGACTATTTTCATTTTTGACTTCTTCTTGAACACCTGATTTTTCCTCAACATCGGGGGTGGAAATTACATTTTTTACCACATCTGCAAGAGAAGACATCATCGCATCAGTAATCTCTGCTGCAGCATCGACTGGATTGTTCGCTTGTCCCTCATCCATAGGGGTCACCAAACTGCTGGAAATCCCATAAGGGATAAGGGTTATCCGTGTGCGTTCCCGTTTAATTGATACGAGTATCATGGTTCGACTTAATTGTGCGGCCAGCTTTCAATAATGAAAATGGGGGCTCATTCGTCCTGATTGAACCAGGGCAGAATGGAGAACTAATAATCAACGAGCCATTTTTTATTGGCGCTCGACCAGTCACTCAGGTTGAGTGGGCAACAGTTATGGGTTCCAATCCCTCGAAATTCCAAGAAGGTTGGTCTGCAGGATTACGCCCAGTTGAATCAGTCAGTTGGCTTGATTGCCAGAGTTTTATTGCTAAATTGAATGAGGCAGAAACTGAACAAAGACTGGGTTTGTCAGGCATTTGGCGACTTCCCAATGCAATTGAATGGGAATATGCTTGCCGGGCAGGCTCCCAAACACGATGGTATCATTCAGACCGCGATAAAGACCTCGATGAAGTTGCTTGGCATGCAGGTAATGCCGGTGCAACAACTCGAGAAGTTGGTCAGAAAAAGGAAAATGAGTGGGGACTATACGATTGTCATGGAAATGTGGCGGAATGGACAGACAGCGGAGATGAGAATCGACGCATAACCAAAGGAGGGTCTTGGCTAATGGAATCCGAATCTACTACATCATCTGCTTCTAGATTGTCAAAGATTGACAAGAGAAGCGATGCAATCGGACTACGTTTAGTTTGGTCACCAATCTGATTAATTTGTTCTAACTGGAGGGTTTAGATGCGCCTTTACCACAATCCAAGATGTTCTAAGTCCCGGCAAGCTTTGTCAATAATGAAAGAAAGTGGAGTTGAGTTCGAAGAGTACCGGTATCTGGATCTGGGAATAGCTCCTGAAGATTTGGATGTTCTATCAAGCCTCAATAATGTGATTAGAACCTCTGAACTTGACCGAGATACAATGGTCGACTTGACCAGTAAAACCGAAGTAATTGATTTGTTGAAAAATCATCCTAGTTTACTGCAAAGGCCAATTCTTGTCCACGGAAATAAAGCCGTAATTGGAAGACCTCCGGAAGATATCATCATTCTTCTTCACGAGGCTTGAGAACTGTTGCAACATTTATTCTTACAAAAACCTCGAGATACGCTTTGATTCTTTCATCAACTGGAGCGATGTCTTCGTGATAAAGTGAGGTCATTATAGTGCATATCTCTGCGAAATTTCGTTTACCGTCCATTAATTCCCAAAGCATTGACTGAGTTGGGTGCATTGTACGACGTACTATTTTTGGTGCTTTCAGAATTTTTGCTAACAGTTTTTCAAATCGTGTAAACCGTTTTTCGATAAGCAGTACTACTTGCTTTCCGGTTATTCCTTCAATATCTGGATGAATACCTGCCTCTCCGCGGAATTCCCAATCAACAGGTAGTCTTATCGGAACGAAATCATCCCACTCTCCCTCAATCATTACAATCCCTCTGTGGTGAATGTGATGTAAAGTAATGAAATCATTGAGATTACTCCGCATATTGCTGTTATTCTTTTCAGATTGTCCTTTTGACTAAATTTGTCCAAGAACCATGTTGCAACACCAAAGATTGCGACCAAACTGAGTAAGACATACCAGGAGGTTGGGACATCACTCATGTTCAGTCGTACCATCAGTTGCCTGTGAACCTTGCGCATGTTGCCATGCTTGGTATTCTGCCATTTGCCGATTGTATTCTTCCAATTGTTTCTGATATTCTTCCATTGGGTCATTCACAATTTGTGTTGTTGCAGGAGGGCCTGCAAATGCAGTTGCTGGTGGGCCTTGGATTGGAATTTCTTCAGTGTGATTCAAAGATTCAAAATCCTCTTCTTCATCATCTTCATCCTCATCTTCACCCCTTCGCAGTATGAAGAGTACTACTGCTACTGTTAGGATTAATCCTCCAATACCTGAACCAACAACTAGCGCAGAAACACCTTCATCAGAAGTTGGTTTTGCCCAGGATACCTGTTGGTTCACATGGTACATTATTCTAGAGTCAGTACTATTGATGTGAATAGTCACTTCTCCCGCATAGGCTCCTGATTCTCTAACTATTTCGCATCGCATATCGTATTTTTGAGTAGTTAAGTGACCGGGACCCATTTCAATTCTTACACTTGAGAGGTGAATTGTATTCCCGTCGCAAATCACTCCCCATCCGCTAGGTGATTGCGCATTAATTTCAAAAATCTCGGTTTGTGTCGATGTAGAACTGAGGTTAACCCATACAACTTGGCTTGAACCTTGTTCTATCAATTCATTTCCAGCTTGAATATCTTGCAGTTCAACGTTACGTCTTTCACCTACCATTAGGGCCGCAGCAACCGTTTTCAAAATTGGTCTTCCAATATCATCCATTCCTCCTTCGAGTTCAATTGTTGCCGAGACAATAGTGTTCAAATCACATTCTGCCGATATGATAACGTCTGCAAATAGCTCGATTGATTCAGTTGGTCCCAGGTTTAAGTTAATCCATTCTCCAGATCCTTTTGATAATCCGTTGGCGGTGGAAAGGAAACCAATAACTTCCTGTGATGGTGGAGATGTCTGTAAAACTAATCGCGCTCTGATAGTATAATCTGCAGCATTTCCAATATTCCATGCAGTAGCGTTAAACGAATATGTTGAGTTAGTTTCTACAACACTTTCTCCTGCAAATCCATCTAATCTTGGTTGTCTTATTGTTTCAGTTATAGCCTCAAACATAACAGAATTATCGGATATATTGATGTCCTGTCCTTCGAGAGGTTCAACAGAGATTGTGATTTCATGAAATTCTCCTGGCGCTTCAAGTGAGGGCAGAATTATCCAGACGTCTACCATCTTCACATTTTCCAAATCATATGATACGGAAAGCGGAATCCCTTGAGTGACATTTGCTCCATCAATTAGTGCCCACCATTCCCAACTTTCGGAACTCCAGGGCAGGTCTAACACGGCTGTTTCGGCTCCATTCCCGCTATTTGTTACTTCAAGTGTAACCAATATAGGAATGCCAGGGGTAAGTGATGTTGGTGATTCAATTAGTGAAATAGACAAATCGTGTAATGAATTAACTCTCAATCCTTGCCATGAATTGCCAATAATTAGTTCCCCAGAACGCATGGAAAGTGCCTTAGGAGAAATTATCGGCCCTGAGTCTTCTGCCTGAGCATTCATTGGTGCGGTCACTCTAACTGTGAATGATGATGATGATCCAGGCGAAATTGCTAACTCTGGGGAATTAAGTAATTCAACAGTCCATCCGGTAATTTCAGTGTAGTCAATTTGAGGCTGAAATATATCTATTCTAGTTGCGTTATTCCAAATCCTGAATGTTACATCATGACTATCACCCGCATCGAGATATTCTATGCCTTGAGTTGAAGAATCAACATCAATTTCCGCATTACTAGTCATGGCTGCTGCAACTTCGATTGCCTTCG
>PAQE01000028.1 GCA_002709705.1 Methanobacteriota archaeon
CAACTATGCAGCGAGCAATGTTGACGAAGTTCAGTTATCCGGCCCAGTTGGCACATACGAGATAACAGGAAATTATTCTTATCACGAAATAGGTTCTGGTACATCAGAAATTGCTGACCAATCTTCAGCTGAAATTGAAGCAAATTCGGATGCCGGAAATGTTGACGACCTGAATATTGTTGGTTTCAGAGTAACCACAACTCATACAGACGATGAAGGCGGAGGTGGTCCTGCATGTACAAATGTTGCTAATGCAGATGATGAAATCACAGTTTCGGGCGGTATAGGAACAAATACAACTCAAGTTTCCGGAACAGACTCACCAATGGAAACCACACTATTGTTCATACCTCCGGATTTGTTAGGGTCAACTTTGGATGAGGCAACTCCGGGAGAAATTTTGGAGATGCTTGATGGTGGAACTATTGGTTTTGGAGAGTATGAATTTGAAATCGGAGTTTCTGTTAACAAAGGTCAAGGTAACGCTGGACTTTGCAACAAACAGGATGATGGTGAAACCGTAACATGGAAAATCGAATTAATCTCATTGGATGAGGTCACAATCGAAATGGTTGAAGAATCAGAAGAATAATCACAGCAGTTTGCTGATGTTGATTATTGGTGAAACTCTTTCATCAATCATTGCTAGAATTTCGCTAAGCGTCTCTTGGTCATTAGCCTCAACCCGCATTACTAGAATTGGCTCAGTGTTGGACTTTCTTGCTAGGTACCAGCCCTTTTGCTCGCCACTGTCATCATTGAATCGAACTCGCACGCCATCAATGGTTGAAGATTCGTAATCAGAGAACGCTTCAGTAATCGCAGCAACGGTTTGCAACTTGTTTTCTTCAGGGCATGGAACTTTGACTTCCCCTGTGGTTGGAAGATTCGGTGCAAGTCGGTTTAGTTCAGAACTAAATGACTGCCCTTCACGCCTCGACCAAAGTTCTAGAATCCTTGCAGCATTGTATAGTGAACAATCAAATCCGTACCATCCTCTGTCCGCCATGAAAATGTGGCCACTCATTTCAGCAGCCATCAATGCATCAGGATTAGCAGCAAGAACCCGCTTCATGAATGAGTGACCGGTCTTTGCCATCATTGGTCTGCCTCCTGCAGAAACGATTGCTTTCTCAACATTCATTGAGCATTTTACATCATAGATTAGCAAATCTTTGCCGGCTTCTTTACCGACTACATCTTCTGCGAGTAAAGCGATTAATCTGTCTGGATAAACGAAATCACCGTTTTCATCTACAGCTCCAATTCTATCTCCGTCACCATCTGCACCAAGACCCATTTCACAGCCGTTTTCGACTACAACTTTAGCGAGATCAACCATATTGTATTCTCGAGTAGGATCAGCCCCATGGTTAGGTTCAGTATTGTCCCAATCGCAGTACAGGTCGAAATGTTCCGCTCCAATCATGTCCATCAATTTCGCCATCGCAGGTCCAGGAACCGCATTTCCACAATCGATTGCAACTTTGACAGGTCTTGCCAATTTACCAGTAGAGGCAACAATTGCTTCTAGATACTTATTCTCGTGAGGATGGTCGATTCTCTCTCCTTTTCCTTCTTTGAAATTTCCAGCCAAGAACACATCCTTCAGTTCTTGAATTTCTTCACCTGCTAGTGGAAGGGTCCCTCTGCACATTTTGAATCCATTATGTGTTGGCATGGGGAGGTGAGATGCTGTGACCATTACTCCTCCATCAACCGGTAATGTCCAACAAGCGTGGTACAAGCAACCGGTCGATACGATTCCTAAATCTAGGACTTTCACTCCAGAATCAACTAGACCTTGGATAAGGTTAGATGCGTAACCAGGGCTTGATTCACGGATGTCTCTACCAACGGCAAATGATGAACAGTCAAGGTATGCTGCCATCGCACGGCCTAGCCTATATGCGAACTCATCAGAAAGTTCGTCTCCTGACAAGCCTCGAATATCGTAGGCCTTGAAGCAGTGTACTGGCCACTCTCCCATATTGTAGGCCTGCGGGTCTTCTCGTATGTATTTCATCTCCTTGTGAGAAATGATATAGTCAGTGCTACAGTCAGAAGAATTCCCCATTCTAGAAGAAGATTATTCCACCATGCTACAGCTGTCAAAGCGGTAAGAATTGGAATACTGATTTTCAGTAATTTAGGCCAAGTTAGCAAACCTCGTGGTTCTTCTTCGAGGTAAGGTGTGCCTGGCATTATTCTCACTCAACAACAGTTAGTACCGATTGCTTGAACCACAATTTCGACTTTCGCACCAGCAGGTAATGCCGCTGCTTCGAATGCAGCACGTGCTGGTTTCACATCCATTGATTCGACCCAACCGCCGTAAACTTCGTTCATTTCTTGGAAATCACCAATATCGTCCAGTAAGACTTGAGCAAAGCACACAGAATCCTTCGTTACACCAGCGGCTTCTAACAAAGCATCGATTTTTGCAAGTGCTCCTGCAGTTTGTGATGCTGTATCATCACCAGCTTCTACATCGATTTGTCCCGATAGCCAAATCATTCCATTTGCCATCACACCGGGGGTGTAAGGGCCGTACAATTTACTTCCAGGAACGCTAATCGCTTTCTTCGCCATGACACGGGCACTAAACGGTGGCACATCAAAATAGCCCGTCATCTTCGACTGTATATGGCGACTGGCTGGGTGATAGATCATCCTGCGCATGCGCGCCTTTTGGCCCCGTTGATGCGAGAGTTATCCTCTGTTGATGATGTCATCATCGCTTGTGATAGAGTTGAAGTCCGTTCAATGATAGAATATTGTGACGGATATCTGCCTCGCAGGAAGACGGTTTGGGTTCCTCGGCCAGTTGGTAAAGGAAGGTGGAAGAAAGCTTGGAGGCGCAGTAGAGTTTCGAAAAAGGCTCTCAAAAACGTATCAAAAGTCGTTAGTGTTGGCGCACCTTTGGAATTGAGAGTGGCTCCAAGGAAAGCGAAAAAAATCTACATTACAGATACAGAAGTCAATCATCTAGCACATCGATTGGCAACGCCAACAGATGTCGTAATACCTACTCATTTCATTGATTCATTAGCAGGTCCATTGATGAAAAAGAAATGCAAATTTCATCGAATTGATGGATTGCATGGCCATGTTCACTTGCAACCACACATGCGGCCGTCTTCAATCCCTGACCCTCCAAAGATTTTGATTAGGAGATTGCAAGGTGATGGAATCCATGATAGTGATGAGATACTATCTATTCCAGAAAATTGGTTAGATGGTTTGGATTTGAATTATGCTGATGAAAATCAGGTTGATGGAAATCCTTGGGATTTGACTACAACCATGTCAAGCATGAACGGAGTTATTACACAGTCTGTCACTTTAGCCAGTGAAGCCGTTTTACTCGGAATACCAACACTATTGGTCAGCAAGGCGCGTAGAGGTTTCTTGGATAGGTTAGTGGATGATGGATATCCGTTGTTCATCGCAAGGGATGCTGATGAATCGATTCTAGCCGCCTGGTTAGCAGGAATACATTTGACCGATGCTTTAGAAGAACCTGACTGGCCTAATTCTAGGTTAGAGGTTCTTGAAATCCTCAAGGATTGACATGTGGTCACCTGCCATTTGCTTGACTTGAGAAATATCATACCATTCAGCGCTGGCAGCATCGTCACCTGCGGTGGGCTCTCCATCTGCAGAAACTATGTATGCAATCGAGATTACATGCCCTCTTGGGTCACGATCTGGGTCTCCTTTCACACACAACAAGCGGTCAACTTCTCCATCAAGCCCACACTCTTCCTTCAATTCGCGGATTACAGCAACTTCTGGATCTTCGCCCTTGTCAACGAATCCTCCAGGGAATGCTAACATGCCTTTCCAAGGCTGCTTACCTCGACGGATCAGCAATACCTCTTCACCTCTGATAACTACTGCATCAACGGCTAAAGATGGCTGTGCCCATTGGCCACACTCATCACAAGCAGTCATTCTACTCACCAAATCTTCGCTTACGTGCTTGATATGTTTGTATGGCCTTTAGCAACTCTTTCTTTGAGAAAGATGGCCAGTAAACATCGGTGAAGTACAGTTCAGAGTAAGCCATTTGCCATAACAAGAAATTGGAAATGCGTTCTTCACCAGAAGTCCGAACAACTAGGTCGGGGTCTGGCATTTCTGCTGTGTATAGTCTACGGCTAACCTCAGCTTCATCGATTGAGTCTAGAGCCAATTCTCCTGATGAATGGTCTTTTGCTATGCTCTTTATCGCACCTAGCATTTCTTCGCGACTACCATACGCAAGACAGACTGTGAAGGTGAAATTGTCATAGTCAGATGTTTTCTCTTCTGCATAAGTTATGGCTTCATTGACCGATTCAGGAAGGAGCTCTCTTTTTCCAATAATTTGGACTTTGACTCGGTTTTCATGAATTCTCTCATCATCAGCTATGTCCTTCAAGCCCTCGACATAGAGTTTGAATAGGCCTTCTAATTCATTTGGTGGGCGATTAAGATTTTCAGTTGACAATGCATATACTGTGAAATAATGGATTTCTAATTCTAGCACCCAATCTAGAACTTGTTCTAATTTCTGCTTACCCATTTTGTGACCTAAATCGGTTTTGAGGGCTTTAGACCAAGCAAATCTTCTATTTCCATCCATGATAATTGCTAGATGATTAACCTTCTCGGGGTGTTGTTTTACTTCTCGTAGTAATTTTGATTCGACAGCACTACCCAGTACATCTCCGAGGCGATTACTGATACCCATCTCATCGCCCCCTCTGTCCATCCCATTCGCTTCAACCGTTTGAGTTAATCCCCACCAACCCTTCGGCCCTAACATGGAGGGTCGTCCGTGGTGGCCAAAAGGCATCGCTTTGAGTCATGATGAGGACTCAATTACGACTTCGTGGGGGACGATGCCTCTGCACATTCCTGATGTTACAGAAGAATGGTGGAATAGTCTCGAAGGTACTTGGGGCGATTGGCCTCAGGCCCAAAAAATGGAATTAATCAGAGAAACTAGAACCGGAATGTGGTATGATATCGGCGATTACAAAGCATTGATTGTGCCTATTCCAACTGGAAAACAAACCTCTCGCCTGTGGAGAAATCCTCAATTGCGACAGGCTTTGACTGCACATTTACAACTTCCATTTGCTGGGCTTGATAGAAATGGAGATCATATTTTGGTTTATCCAAAAACAGATGCCGCTAAGATAACTGCAGAATCACTGGCAGGACTCCACCAGACTCTAATCAACGGTAATTGGCATACGCCTCAAGATGAATATGGCTGGAACGACAGGCTGGAAAAAATAGAGAACGCTCTGAAAACCAATACTTTGTGGAGGGCACCGCATAGTTACAACACAATTGGAATACCAAGAATTGAACTAGATAGAATGAGGCCTGTTCCGATTCCATTCAGTGAGGCGATGCTTTGGAAAAAAGATACTAATCTTCCAATGATTCGTCAAGTGATCAAACACAAGGTACTGCTAAAGTGGCGGGAATTAATGCCTAGCAAATATTCGGGAGAAGATGTGATGCGAACTGCGACAGGTGGTGTTGCACACATCAATTACGACCTGAATTTGTTGGATAAAGCGGAAGCGGTTGCTTTCGGTTTAGACTCTACAGAAATCGATGAATACCTATCCAAGGTGGACAGATTCCAGGCCAAATTGGGAATTATGCGTTTGATGTTAATGGGAACACCACTTGGGATTATTGGATTGGTTGCGACATTTATGCTTGATAGAGCGGGAGAGATTAGTCAACCCAGTATAGGGTACTGGACATTTGCAATTATTTGGATAATCTCCTCAACCGCCTATGCTTTCACTGAGCCAGATTGGCGTCAGGAACTGTGACGCCTTCTGTTATCATGGAAGTTTAATCCGTGAGTTTTTGCTAATTGCATTACTTCGATGAGGAATCCATCTCTTGCTTCTCTCTCTACCTTTCCACTACTAATGTTCCAATAGATATTGCAACCGATATCGATAGCATCAGGGCCCAATGCAGAAACTCTAGCAAACGAGTCTTCTTCCTTCATTGTCTTTTCATGTCCAGCAATCAAATCTGCAACGCCGTCACAGAAATCTGAAACCTTTACTGGGTTTGAATTGATATCCAATTTGAAGATTGGTTGCCATCTCCTAAATCTGCGCTTGCCCCAATTTTCTACAGGAGTGTTTGCAAGATTTGCATTTGGCATTGTTACAACAGTATCTAGGCTGGTTCGGATCAATGTAGTTCGCAAACCTATTTCCATTACCTCGCCCTCTACCGTGCCGATAATTACCCAGTCTCCGACTTGGAACGGCCTATCAAGAAGCACCGTAGTCGCACCAAAAATATTCGAAATAGTATCTTGTGCTGCAAGTGCTAAAGCCAGTCCAGTAATTCCCAATCCTGCTACCATAGTGGTGAGGTCAAACCCAAGAGCGTCAGCGATGAATACCATTCCGAAAATCACGATTAGAAATCTCATGATGCTCTCAGCAGCAGAGACAACCGTTTTTTGTGACCCGTCTAGTACTCCATCTTCGTCTGTCCACAAGACGAAAGCATGTATTACGCCTACGAATCTGAATGCGGTTACAACGATTGCAATTACCATGGCTAATTGTAATGTGGACAAAACCCAATCCATATCTTCGATTAAATACATGCCTGCCCAGCAACCAGCAGCTATGCCCAATGCTTTGCCAGAGTTAGACAGTGCTTCCTTGGCAACTTCACTACCAACGCTGATACTACTGAAAATTTTAGGCAAAAGAATTCCAGTTATTTCTCTGATTATGATAATCAAAACGACCAAAATAGCTGCTGCAATGATGCTCTCCATACTGACTCCATAGACCTCTTTGTCATGGCCCGGGATGAGTTCAACAATTTTCTGCATACCTACGTCTGATGTACTAAGGGAGATGTTGTTTTCGCATGAAAATCTAGAAAATAGCCCCCTTAAGGGGCTAATCCATTGACACGACGATTTGAAGAGGGGTTGTGTCTTGGCCAAGACGGTAGCCATGCAATTTGAATCCCGAAAGACTTCGCTTACGATTCTTTTACTACCCTTTTTGCTCTCATTCTTGTCTCCTGCTGTGAGCTCTGCATACATGCAAGATGATGATGCTGATGAAGGGCTTGCTCCATGGGACCAATGGGACCAAAATGATGAAGGCAAGTATATCTCATGCGAATATGATTCAGATGGCAATCCTCAGTGTGAATACATATTCCCTTGGGGAGGCGGCGAAATGATGCAATTCAAGGAGTACTATACCTTTGAAACAATTCGAGCAAGAATGATGGAAATCGCCCGAGATAACCCCGATATAATCCAATTCCACGAGGGACTAAACGGTGGTACTAACGCCAGAGGTGAAGAGACTACTGCTGACACATACAAGGGCTGGGAGTACAGAAACCCCTCTCCTTGGTTGAAGATTACAGGTGATGTTGAAGGTGGAGAATACAATGCTTTCAATGGTGATACTGGAAATTATGAAGACCGTCCAGATATTATGATCGTTGGGAACCATCACGCAAGAGAATGGATGAGCCATACAACTCCGATGCTATTCCTTGAGACAGTTGCTTACTACTATGATGGCGGGCCAGTAGATAATGACGGAGACGGTGTATTTGACGAGGACCCATGGGGCGATGCAGATGGAGATGGCCATGTCGATGATGATGGTGATTGCCGTGCTCTGGAAGAAAAGTACCAAGACAGTAATGGTGATGGAAAGCCCTGTAATCCTGGGGATTTCGGAGTCGATGAAGACTTTAGCGAAGTCGAGTTGACTAACCTGATCAATAACCGCGAGATTTACCTTATTCCTCTCCTGAACACTGATGGATTCATCTATGACCAGACAGTATTTTGTCCTGCACCAGCCTGGGAATCTTGCCCAAGTGGCGGATGGAGAAAGAACTTGAGAAACAATGGTCCAGAACCCCTTCCAGATCAAAATGAAGAAGTGGATGAGGATTGTGATGGCGTCGACCTAAATCGTAACTATCAATTCGAGTGGGGATGGCCATTGGGAGCAACAGTCCCTCTAATCCCTGGTACATGCACTCCTGCTGAAGACGAAAGGGCAGGAATTACGAATAACGACGTGTACACCGGTCCCTACGATACTACGGATAATGATGGAGACGGATTAGTTAACGAGGATAACGTCGATGGAGAGGATGATGACAACGACGGAAAGACCGACGAAGATTGGGCTGGTGGAAATTCCGAACCTGAAACCAAGTTCATTCAAGATATGACAGAAATGAACGATGATGATGGAGACGGTGCATCTGATTACAAAGCAACTCTAACCTACCATTCTTACTCTGAACTGGTATTGTATCCATGGGGTCATTGCACAGGCTGTCAAACCGTTGACCATGACCAATTGGTCTATCATGGAGATCAGATGGCTGAGATGACTGATTACACCAACATGCAATCATCGGATTTGTATCCAACCACCGGAGATTTTTGTGATTGGCATTATGGTGTCCACGGCTCTTACTGCTACACAATGGAAATCGGAACAGCGTTCCATCAGCATGAAGACGATATAGACCATATCGCAGTAAGAAACAATGGAATTGCTTTCTACATGGCAAAGATTGCTGATAATCCTAGAGAGAGAGCAGACTTGGCAATGGCTAATGTTGTCCGCAATCAATTCCTTGAGAGCCCAGAACAACTGAATATTCCTTCATCAGGAACTGTACCAGTTGCCATGTGTCTGGATAATTCATTTGCGATAGACCTTGAAATGCGTAACTCTCACGTTATGTATCGCATGGTCAAGCCAAGCAGACAGCAATCTGATTACGGTCCTAAAGAATATTACACAGAAAGCTGGTCAATGGTTGGATTCTCAGTTGCTAAGGGAGAGACTTGTGAACTACTAAACTCGACTGGTCAGGGCTACAAGGTAGTAGCCAACCTTCCAATTGAGGATGACGAATCTGGTTATTTGCACTACAAGGCAATGGTATCTACACTCGGAGGAACTCAGAAGATTGAATATCCTCCAAATTCTCAATACAATGAGATAAAAATCGATTACAGAGCACCGTATGGTACTATTTTCGGTTCGATGGTTCTATTCGTTACAATCGCTGTATTAGTTTGGGGTGGCCTAGGAGTCTGTTTGCGAATGATGATGGATGATGATCCGCTCAAAGAAGCAATTTTGGATGCAGAGTTCATCGAGGAGGAGGCCTCCTCATGAGCCAATCCTCTGATGAGTTTAGTGGCAGAATGGGGCTGATTTTCGCCGCAATCGGAGCTGCAATTGGAACTGGAAACATTTGGCGTTTCCCTAGAATGGTCGGGGCTAATGATGGCGGTACTTTCCTAATTCCTTGGCTGTTTTTCCTATTCGTTTGGTCTATCCCGCTGGTTATTGCAGAATTCGCTTTAGGTAAGCGTAGCCGAACTGGAACAATCGGAACATTCCGTATTTTCGCAGGTAAGGGATATGCTTGGATGGGTCTATGGACAGCTTGGATTTCAACCGCAATCGGATTTTACTACGCTGTTGTTGCAGGTTGGTGTCTGAAATATTTCCAACTCGGAATCTCCAATGGTTTAGTTGGCGAAAATGTCGACACTCAATTGGTTTGGAATGAATTCTTGCAGTCTTCAGGCTCGGTTGTTTTCTTCCAATTTTTGGTTATTGCAATCACATTGTTAGCGATTTGGAAGGGTGCTAAGGCCATCGAAAAAGTCAATGTTATTCTGATGTGTTCATTGTTCGTTCTCTTATTCATGTCTCTAGGTCTATCACTATACATGGATATGGCTGATGGAACATTGGACGGATTCTTATTCATGTTCACAGTTAACTGGAGTTCATTGAGCGACCCTGCTATTTGGATCAATGGTTTATCTCAATCTGCATGGTCTTGTTCTGCAGGTATGGGTATGGTCATTACATACTCTGTTTACATGAGAAAAGATGAGGACACTACTCTGAATGCTTTCACAATGGGATTGGCTAACAACTCGATTTCAATCATCGCTGGTTTGACTGTATTATCTGCTATTTTCGCAGTCTCTGCCAATCCTCTAGATACTGTTACTGGTGGCTCATCAGCGATTACTTTCCTTGCACTGCCAGAGGTATTTGCACAAGCTCCAGGTGGTGGAATAGGTGCATGGGTAATGATGTCAGGATTCTTCCTAGCGTTGTCTTTCGCTGCGATTACTTCGATGATTTCAACTGTTGAATTGTGTGTTAGAAATTTCGTCGACCATGGTTATGAGCGAGAGAAATCTGTTCTGCTAACTTCGGTTGCAATATTCATCTTTGGACTTCCATCAGCAATGCTTTGGATTACCATAGCCGATGATGGAACAGCGTTCCCTCAATTCTTGGAAGTACAAGACCACATCTGGGGATACGGTCTAATGTTCAGCGGTCTATTCATCGCTTTCACAATTTGGAAGTATGGTTACCAAAAGTGGCGTTCTCAAGTTGAGGCAGGAGAAGCAGCCCCCGGGCTTAGTGGCTATCTTGGAGTTGGCGTTTCTGCATTCCGTGACGATTTCATCAACACAGGTGACAACGACATTTGGATTGGACGGTGGTGGGATCTTCTCATGTATCTCGCATTCCCGTTCTTGTTCTCTGTTCTGATTTTGTCATACTTTGGAGATATGATTGCGAATACTCCGAATGTTTGGGACCCTACGAATCCTTCAGGAATTACGATCATTCTACTGTTCTGGGGAATCGTAGCTGTTGGATTTATTGCATTCAATCACAAATTGGTCGAACGCCCTCTCTTCAGAAATATTCCAGAAGGTGCAGAAGTCGATATTTCGATGCTACCTGGTGGCTCAGACGAACTCGTAGTCGAATTGGGCGAATACCCTGAAGGCTGGGAACACCTAATGAGTAGAGAAGTTCATTGAGAATGAGACCTATTGTGAGGTGAAGATATGGCACTGGGCCTATTCCAAATGATAGGAATAGGTTTAGCGATTGCTCTTATTCTAATTCCAATAGTTAGATGGTTTTGGAAAAGATTCGATATGCCCAGTAAATTTGCCTTGGAAGTACTTAGGCGAAAGGAAATCGAGGCTGAGGAAGCAGAAATGTGGGCTGGTATTGAAGCCCAAGTAGAAGCGGAAGAAACTGCCAGAAGAGAATTNGAAATGAAGCAGAAAGAGAAACAAGAACGGGCNGGTAAATCATTGGATGAAACCCANTCTGCTGATNTNTGGAACAAATTAGGAATCGATGTACCAGTACAGCCAGTTGNGAGAGAAATCGCNCCGCCGATTGTAGAACAGCAGGAAATCGAAGCAATCGATNTGANCATGGATAATGCATTNAAATCAANCAATCCGGANGAACCGGATTGGGANTTGGTTCAGAAAATGTCCAAACTAGACAAACCGGCGGAAGGGATTCCTGAAGCTCCGGATCTTGACAGGCTGTCAGAAGAGGAATAATCTGTTGTTGAGTATTTTGTGCGGGTTCCAATACCCCCTTCTTGGCAAATTTTTAGCCGCTTATCTGAAATGCTGGATGCTTCCCCCTAAGGGTGATGGTGCAGAGGCCACGTGGAACTCGGGACTTTACCCCCGAAGTGATGAATAGGCGCTTGGCCTTCGAGAATTTACTCGAATCTATGGCACTATCACACGGTTTCAAGAGAGTCCAGACTCCAATCTTTGAATCCTTAGACTTGTTCACAGCAAAATCAGGCCCCGGCGTTGTCAAGCAATTGTATGCTTTCCAAGACAAATCTGACAGGGCTCTAACACTGCGCCCAGAATTAACCGCACCAGTAATGAGAATGATCAGTGAAGAAATGCGTAGTTCTCCAAAACCGCTCCGCCTTTCCTACTTTGGACAATGTTTCCGATATGAAGAATCCAAGAAAGGCAGATACCGTGAATTTTTCCAGTACGGAGTGGAGTTGATTGGTGCAAGCGGTCCATTAGCGGAAGCAGAGGTTGTCTCCCTTGCAATCGATATGTTAGATTCGTGTGGGCTTGTAGACTACGAGGTCAGAATCGGCCATGTTGGTGTATTGAGGGATATTCTAACCGGACTAGGTCTATCTGAAGAGGGAGAGCCAGAACCTCCAGTTGCTAGTGCGATGAGGCTACTGGACAAAGGAGATTGGGATGGCTTAGCAGAATTGTTCGCATCTAGTGGCATCTCATCTTCAGCACTTGATAACCTGCGTAAACTCGCTGAATTAGACGGAGGTTCAGAAACCCTCGATTCCGCTAGAGAAATTTTGTCTGCATTGGAAGTCTCGCACGAATCCTTGGATGAGTTGGCTGAATTGTTAGCGGCGCTAAGTGCTCTTGCACCAACACCACCTTCGCTCAAGGTCAACTTGTGTGTTGCCCGTGGATTGGATTACTACACAGGCATGGTCTTCGAAGTCAATGTTGCAGAACTTGGTGGAGAAGGTCAAGTTCTTGGCGGCGGTTCATATCGGCTATTGCACTTATTCGGCTTAGAAGATCTAGACCCTTCATGCGGCTTCGGACTTGGGTTCGACCGTGTCTTACTTGCCCTTGAAGCTCAGGCTGAAAGAGTAGGCCGCAGCGAGGTAGTTCCTGGTGAAACCCCAAGACCGAGTACGTTGGTAATGCCTTTCAAAATCGATGCACACGCAGTGCTTTCTATCGTCAAGGAATTGCGTGATATGGGCCACATTGTCGAATTGGACCTTAGAGGAAAGAACATCGGAAAGACTCTGGATTGGGCTTCAAAGAATGGCTTCACCAATGTTGTAATCGTTGGTCCTCAAGACCTAGAAAACTCACGATGTAGTATCAAGAATCTAACAACTGGAGACCAGAATGAAGTGGGCTTAGATTCCACTTCAATTTCTTCTGTTTTGTGATTCTTCTTCTCTGCTTGGCAGGTAAACAGCGGCTAGAGTCATTGTTGCTACTGCGGCCATGAATAGGAACCCTGGTTGTTCTTCTGCTTTAGGCATACCATCTTCACCGGCTTGGAATGCTTCATCCCAAGATGCAGGGTCGATTGGTAATTCAACACGGGTGTTTCCATCGCCAGATAATCTAAGTGAGAAGTTTGCGATATCTCCGGTAACTGTTCCGGGAATAACTCCTTGTTGTCGGTCGCCTTTAACTTTCATTTCAATCTGAATAGAAGGATTAGCAGTTGATGCATCCCAAAGGGTTTGACCTTCTGTTATTCTGTGAGTAATTGTGATTGGATTCCATCCTTCTGAAACTTGTGGAACATGTTGCCTAACAATTGCAGTTGCTCCTGCCCACAAGGTAACATTCAACTCCTCACAGTCATTTGTACATGGGCCTTGGTTGTCGTTATTTGTCCAATCTCCTTCGAGATAGATGTTCAGAACAATTCGAACTTCACCATCTAGGGTCATATTCAATCTCTTACTCATTTGAGGATTCATTGAGAATCTTTGGTCGATGTTGATTACACCCTGATTCTTTTCTTGTGAATACATGTTATCTGCGGCATTATTCGTTTCATTTGCATTGAAGTGTGACCAGAATGTGGATTGGCCGTTTGACCAAAGGTGCAGAACAGTTTGATTTTCGCAAGGCTGCTTGGGGTCTTCCATGCATGGGTCGGTAATTTCTTCCTCGTCTTGCATAGCAGTGGTTGTCCCTCCAACTACTGGTACACTCACCAAAAGAGCCAGCAAAATTGCCATCGCACTACGTGCTCGCATGGTGTAGCCTTAACACCGGATGGATTTGGACCTTGCTATATTCTTGCATCAGTCAAATCGCTGGAATCCGACAGAATTTCCGCTTTGAGATTTAGACCGAGTTAGTTTCAACATATCTCCAAGTTTGTCAGGAGTCATTCGCGCTGTTCTCATCTCTGAACCGCCGACTCCAGTGATAATTGCCATGACTTTGATCGTATCACCAAATCCAGGGTCTTGTCTAGCACCCCAAATCACATTTGCTTCATCACTAACATTCGCTGTCATCAAGTCAACAACTTGAGATGCGTTTTCTAGAGTCATGTATTTGCCGCCTGTGACGTGAATTAGCACACCGGTCGCACCCGAGATATCGACGTCGAGTAGTGGGTGATTCAAAGCTTCATGAACCACTTCTTCAGGTCCACGGTCACTTTCACCATATAGCATCATAGTAACGCCACCGTTGTTCATTATCGCTCTGACATCTGCGAAGTCGAGATTGATTAGAGAAGGTAGGGTGATTGTTTCAACAATACCCTTGACGATTTCTGCAACCAGTTGGTCCATGATTGAGAAAGCCTCATCCAAAGGCAAGTTTGGAACGAAATGGAGTAATCTGTTGTTGTCCAAGACCAATACGGCATCTGCAACTTGGCGCAGGCTTTCCAAACCTTCCAGTGCTCTATTCATTCTCTGCCTTCTCTCGACATGGAATGGCGTTGTTACGATACCAACAACAAGCGCACCCGCTCTCTTTGCTTCATCAGCAACGATTGGACAAATACCGGTTCCTGAACCTCCACCCAATCCGCTAGCGATGAAAACTAAGTCTGCTCCAGTTACAATCTTCTGAATCATTTCACGGCCTGCTTCTGCACATCGGCGACCAGTACCAGGGTCTCCTCCTGCTCCAAGTCCTCTTGTTATGTGTCTGCCGACCAATAATTTCTGTAGAGCGCGAGTGTGATCTAAGTGCTGCTTATCGGTGTTTATTGCAACCGTTACCGCTCCTTCAACACCAAGGTGAGTGATTCGATTTAGGGTGTTGTTTCCCGAACCTCCACAGCCTACAATTAGGATACGTGGATTTGGAACTCCGAAGCCACCCATGTCTTCATCCAACAATGCAGTAGAGCCTTTTCCAATAGCCTCTTGTGCGAGTGAAGCAACCATATCATTCAACGATTGGTCTGCCGGCCTAGTTGTGCGTGATGCATTGGGTCCCATCCCTTACGCCTCCGAGAAAAACAAGGCTGTTCATTTCACTATTAACCGTGATGCTCGCGAGCCTCAGTCGCGAGCCTATTTCGCGACCCTATTTTCAATGCCATTTCAGTCTGAAGAATTGATATACGCGAGGCTGGTCGCAGACATTGCCTCGCTTAGCTCAGTTGGTAGAGCACCTGACTGTAGTTGGAAAAAACACGTCTCAGCAGACATCAGGGTGTCCCCGGTTCAAGTCCGGGAGCGGGGACCAATTATTCACAAGTCAAGTTTCTAACATAGTGACAAATTTTAGTCAAGGTTGATTTTTCACAACGGCGTTATTTTGGACGCACAATGAATGGCATAAGGCGGCGATAAGTTACGCATCTCCAAAAGTACTCCATTGGTCCAAATTTGTAGCGTTTGAGCCACTGCTCGGAAACGAACAACTGCATCCACCATATTGCCAAAACCAGTAACAATACGGTGCTCCGACTCAACCATGCTTGGGGGATAATTACTGCCAGAGTTAAACAAACAATCGTTTGCCCGATGTAGTTGGATAATGCTGTCTTTCCTAGCGCTTGTACTCGGTTAATGATAGATGATTTTGCCCGCTCATTCCACCACATAAGCAGGCCAACATAGCCGAATGCCATTGGAATTGTTCCGATTGTATTAGCAAGATTCCCTTGAATGATAGCTGCAGTGGAAAAATCGTTGAGGTATGTCCAAACGAGCCCGACGCCTGAAAACGAAATTCCAACAATGAGCAAGGCAATACTGCGAGAAAGTATTTGATCTGCCGTGTCAATTTGAACCAATTTTCCGTTTGAGTATAACCCCATGCCAATAAACATCATTCCGAGGGCACGAGCAAATAATTCATACATCATACCAAGCCCGGCTAAGTCAATATCCGTCGATGATTTTTCTAGGTATGAAT
>PAQE01000029.1 GCA_002709705.1 Methanobacteriota archaeon
GCAGCAGACGGTTTAGACGAGAATTCCGGAATCATATTTACTGGCTCATATGATAATTCAACGGAAATGACTACTTTGAATATCACTATGCCAGTTACCAATAATGCAACACTTTTAGACGAATTAAAAGATGCAAAATTCAACCTCTACAGAGGATATATTCTCAATACAGATGTCGATATGGATGGCCAACTTGATGGTGATGTTGACATTGCAGAAATAGTGGCATCTGAAATTCAATTTTGCACGGAGGATTACTCCAATTCTGAATGTTCTGGTGCTAGCTTCGAAATAGGACATTACCCTTCAGGAGAATGGTACACTAGTAATGATATGATCTATTTCATTGAATTTGTGAATGATGGAATTCCTTATCCGGATTATATGGCGGGAGGGTTACTCCCGCGCCCATTTGATTCTATGTGGGCTTTCATTCAAGGGGCAGACGGTCATTTCATTTCTGACCCAGAAGCTGTTGAGAATTTGACGGGAGCATATTCGGATGGCACAACTTCACTTTCGTGGGACTACCCCTCGGGACTAGATATGAACCATTCAATCATGATTTACAGCCATGATTCTCCAGCAACTAGAGAAAACTGGAATGAGATGCCAAAGACAATCGTCAGCAGTAGCGTCCCTGCTGGAACTACAAGTTACCAAATTGACCATTCAGACAACTCTGTTGAAAGAGAGATTTACTACTCAGTCACACTACTGTATCCTACTTCTGAGGACACCCGTTTCCTTGGCTCGAATACGTTGGAAACTCCTGTTTGGGAGGATAATGTAGCACCATTATTCATTGGAGAATTGTCAGCAATATTCGATGCTGAAACCGATACAACGACCATTGATTGGGAAGAAGGCGTGCAAGATGAAGATCTAACAATCAATATCTATTGTAGCAGTATGGCTCCTGAAACGATCGATCCNAANACCCTTGTTGCTGAAGTTGATGCAGCACAATCATCATACGATTTGGAAATACCNCTGGGCGAACATCGTCAATCATGGTATGCGATTACATTGCAAGACTCTCAAGGAAATGAGATAATGGAANTAACAGAATCCTCTCCTGTTTCAGAACCTGTTACTGAAACAACGATATCTACAACCACAGTTTCAGGTATCGATACAGAAAGATATGCAGATGGAACAGTCGTTATTTCATGGACTGATAATACAAACAATCCTAGCGCCCTAGCAAAGATATGGCGCTCAATNAGCGGCCCAATTGACTCATTAGATGATGTCGAAGAATTAGGGATTACAAATCTATCAGATGAACAATTTACGCACAACCCGCTAAATGCCCAAGATCAAGCTTGGTATGCAGTTACAATTGTGGCGGCCTGGGGTTCAGAACAAAATCCATGGCATGATGAAAGATTATTTGCAGGCGAAAACTCACTTTCGCAACCCCTTAGAGAAACCGATGAAGAGATTGAAGAGGTCGTAGTTAACTTCACCTCCAGTGTTATGACAACCACAGAAGAGAGAGCAAATCTAAGCGACGGCGCAATGATCTCTCTAGGGACAATGCATGAAGGAGATATGATTGTCATTTCAACATCATCTCCAGTGTCAAATATTTCCTGTCAGGATATTGATGGTGAAGGCACTTCCATATACTCTCAATCAGATTGGGCTNTATCATTTAGTGCAAATCAATCTGAAGAGAAGTGCTTGGGATTGATTGTCGATGGTGATGACGAAATCGGATTTATTCTAACTTGGAATTATGTAGAAACTGTTGTTGATTCCGATGNAGGCGAACGNGATGATGAACAGCGTGCTGATGACGGTAAGAGAGAAGGGCAAAAAAGTGGTGATGACGATGGTATAGAAACTGTTGCAACCGTTATTCTAACAATCATCATACTCGCACTACTGGTATACTTGCTAGTGATGATGCGCACGCCAGAATATACTGAAGAAGAAGAGTGATTATTCTTCTTCGCTAGAAAGTGGTCCCGCAGTTGAAAGCCATACATAGACACCATTAGTCGTAACTAGTAGGCCAATTAGTGATAGAATTAGACCAGCAGGCTCTGGAAAGAAATCGATCCTACCGACAGCATATGCAATTCCCAATATCACAAGTCCTACTGTGATTACTAAACGCGAAGTCCCTTCAGGGTCCTTCCACATATCCATTGTAGGCACAACTCCTTTGGATTCAAATGTCAATCTAAACCATGCCAAATAAAGCAACATAATTCCNGTNAATCCAAGCGAACCCGAAGTGAAAGTNGANTCNTNCCAAGGCCCTTCTGGCGACCAATCAGTGAACGTAATGGCGACAAGAATTGTTCCGATGGCGGCAAAGACTCGCCACTCCGCCTTTGCGCCCATAATGTAGCCTGTGGGGCGCCACGCTTGAAAGCAATGGGGATGTTAGGGTGCNGATGGCAGCGGTTGAGGACGCAGTGTTGGTGGCCGGCGGCATCGGTTCGAGAATGCTTCCTGCTAGTGCTGCTATTGCGAAGGAAGCACTTCCTCTCGTGGATATTCCAGCGATTACACACTTAGCTCGAGAAGCAGTAGAAGCAGGTGCTAAGCGATTNCACATNATNACNTCNCCNNNAAANGATTTCACAAGTTTACTCAAAGACAATTCATGGGCTCTGAATATGCGCTCTGACATTAGCAAGGAACTACTCTCTCCCTTTGCAGAAGTGGAAATTTTTGTGCATGTGCAGGAAATTCCTCGAGGTTTTGGAGATGCACTCAGTTGTGCATTAGATTCGATTAATGGTCCATTCATGGTTCTGCTGGGGGATAATATTCTCTTAGATTCATATTCGACAGTATCTAACTACACTCCTTCTAATGCGTCCAAAATCTTAGTCGAAGCCTATGAGAAATCCTCCCTGCCGTGTGTAGGGTTGGCTGCAGTGGAAGATCCTGAAAATTACGGGGTAGTCTCCATGGATGGGCAATTAGTCAAGGAAATAGTTGAGAAGCCTAGTAGAGAAACTGCACCTTCCAATCTGGTTCTTTGTGGCCGATATTTGTTTACTGAAGATACTGCTGAATTGCTTTCAAAATACAGTTTTGAAGAATACGGNGAATTACAATCCATAGCATTGCAAAAGCATTGGATGGAGAATGGNGGCTTGATAGGAGTNGAATTACAAGGATTCCAATGGTATGATTCGGGCGCACCTTTGCCCTGGCTAAAGNGCCAAATCGATTATGCTCTCAGGCGTGAAGATATGAGCGACGATATTCGAGATTGGTTGAAGGATAGACTTCAGCGCTGACCTGGCTTCCAAAAAGACAGAGATACAGGATNCTCGTCACTCGCAGCACGAACTGCTAGNTGGTCAGCCCTCTCATTCCATCGATGTCCGCTATGTGCTTTGACGTGCTCCCATGATAAATCTCTAATTTCAGAGACTTCTTGCCACAAGGCTTGAACATGTGCTACCAATTCACGGTTTGCCTTTGCTTTCCAAGCGCCAGTAGCTTGGTTGCCGGCATATTGGGAATCGGTTTTTATGATAATTTCAGAATCCCCACCTTCACTCAAAACCCACCGCAAAGCTTCAGCGAAAGCGGTTAATTCAGCGGTATTNTTCGAGCCAACTTCAGCACCAATAAATTTTGACTCACTAGAATCTGTGACTACTTTACCATTGAACTCATGAAAGATTTCTCCATTGCCGCGGCCTAAATCATTTGAGCCAGTAATTACGACTACGCCCCAGCCTGCTGGTGTATCAGAATCCACGTTTTGATTCCCTAGGCAAGAACCATCAACATAGATGTGAAACATCGCAATTTCACTCGCCAATTTCNGCTTTGTAATCTGCAGGCGACATTAAGGAGGTTACTGCAGAGGGGTCATCCAATTTCATTCGGATAATCCATCCTGCACCATATGGCTCTTGGTTCATCAATTCGGGAGCATCATCTAATTCTTCATTTACAGCGGTAATTTCTCCCGCTAGAGGAGCGAAAATAGGGGATGCAGACTTTACGGATTCAACAACCGCAAACTCGCCCATGTCTTCACACGTTTCGCCAACTTCTGGCAATTCGATGTATACGATGTCGGTCAAAGCATCTTGAGCGTGATCAGTAATTCCAATCACTACTTCGTCTCCTTCCACTCTAATCCATTCGTGTTCTTTGGTGTAGTATAGGCCATCTGGGACTTCACTCATACTTCTCGCCAACCCTGTGGAAAATGTCAAGTAAATCAAACCTTTCTGATGTCGGTTCCATCAAAATATGTTGAATTTATCGGAAAACTNTGCTTTCCAAATCATTCTAATTTTTCAGAATCTTCAGAAATCATCACCGAGTCATGCAGGATTGTATCTCCTACTTTCCCAATCTGAACAACGGGTTGGGTATTCTCTAGATGTTCTTTACGAATCCTTCCTGCTTCAGCATACAGGCCGGCTTTCTCATACGCTTCAGCTGCCCCTTCCCAGTTTCTTGCTAATTCCAAATTTTGTGCCTCTTCCACCCACATACCCTTTGTTTTNNCAGGTGCGCTAGTGGCTTTTTGTTGAGGCGGAATAACTTGTTGGATTATCGGTTGTTGCGCAACGGGAACATACCGTCCAGGCTGTTGAATAACTATGACGCGGTCGTCATTTTTAGTGCTCAAAGCACTAAATGCGAACACCAATGAAAAACAACAGGAGCCCCATCCACAAGCAATCATGTCTGTTCCATGTGTCCTATTTCCACCTATGAAAAATAGGGCTAATGCAATTATTCCAAGAACAGCCGACACATTCCAATAACCGGCTCTTTTTTTGGCACCTTTATCTTCAGGGATATTGATACTCATTCTTCCTCCTCCAGTTCCTTGGATAGCATNGAGTGTTCCAGTTTAGCCCAAGCATTTCCAACATCTGCATCATGCTTTTCCTGGGATAAATCAGATTCAACTCTGACTGCCATTGCCTNATTGTCTTCATTTGGAAACCAATTTGAAAGCGGCCCTTCACCCTTTCTTGTAGGATAGGAGATCCCGATCAGGGATAATCCAATCAGTGGGACAATGAATCCGGCGCTTGGGTTTTCAACCTCAATGACTCCAGAAATAAGGCCAAACCCTCCTGCCAATAATAGGCCAAGACCTGTTCCAAGTAGTATCCTGCTGGCACTACTTGCTGGGGTCATATAACTCGCAACACACTATAGGGCATGAACCCAACGGATGAATCAGTATGTTTCACGCATTAATTTGTGAATCTTGTAAGGTAACAATGCGCGGTTTACTGGAGTTACTTCTAGAATCCTAGCATCATCTCTTCGTCGAATGTCTTGAAGCAGTGGATGGCGNCTCTTTTTGTGTAATGCGAGTAGTGTTGGCTTGTCNACTTCTAGTGCAGATCTNACGACTTCAACAAACTCTTCTGATTCAACAGCGAATTTTCCAATTTCATCAATCACGATTACTTCTGAATAATCTCTAGCATGTTCAATAGCTGGGACTGCAACGCTATTCAGTGCTTCAGTATCGATTCCATACCCCAAAACCCGCAATCGGCTATCGATTGATTTGTGGGCCATAACCGCTTCTTCTCCGGTTTTGATATTGATAACTTTGTAACCGACTCTTTCAGAGCTCTCCATGATTGGCTCAGTACGCATCCCTCCAATGATGTCGGTATTTGCTCCATCNCCACCTCTAGCATTTATTTCGCGACGCCTTTCTTCTTCGAGCATCTCTAGCACTTTTGCTAGTACAGCAGATTTCCCAGATCTTGGCAAACCTGTAATTCCAATTTTTGGATGTATTCCCATTAGTTGTCACTCTCGTGTGCAATTAGTGAATTGCGCTGTTTGCTTCGAGGGAGGTACTGATAATAAAATGTGGGGGGAAAAACGCTATTTTTCGTGTTTCCGGAAACACGAATTGTATTTCCGCAAATTATGACTTTCTAAATATTATATTCCGGATTTCAAAGAATGTTCTCATCACCTGGCATAGGGAGAGATATGATTGAGCGACCACTCGCTCCCATCTTCCAGAAATCAGACACCCAATTCAAAATCTTGGTNAGATCTTTTTCTGATAATCCTGCAGCATCACAGATTTTCCGAAGTGCTTCTAATTCAGCATCATCATAATCTCCATCGACAGAGGCTAAAAGCGCAGCATCTCTTAGTGCCAACCTTATCGAAGAAATTTCCATACCATCCAGAACTGAATCAAGGTCTGGCGGTTGAGTTAGTAATTGCCGTACTTCTTCTCGACTCTCCGGATGCAACATCATTAGGCCCATAGCTGACTCAATCGCCGATATTTCCTCTCGAACTAATGCCCCGTCCGCAGCAGCAACCATAACTAGGGTACATGCAATTTTTCGACGCTGTTCTTCAGATAGCGAAAGAGCAGCATCCGGAAGCAGAAAATCACCTTGACAGGTCATTCAATAGGTCATATCCAGCCTGCATCCAAGCATAACCTTCAACAGTCCACTTGAGCAATCTATTGACAGCATCAGGAGCGAGATCAAGGTTTTCTGCAATTTCTTCCAAAGCCTCTCTTTCATCCTCATCGACGGTTCCATCAGAGGCGGCCATCAATACAGCGTCTCTCAACGCCAACCTTCCAGCTTCATCCCCTAGGTCCTCTAGGCAATCCTCTAATGGGGGAGGGTTCTTGAGATCCGAACGGATCATTTGTCTCTGTTTTGGAGATAGTAAGGCAGTTCCGAGTCTTTGTTCAAACATTGCCATCTCTTCGACTGTTAATTCGTTGTCAACTCTTGTCATGTACGCTAGCAGTCTAGCATAAGCAAATCTTTCGGACTGCGGCAACTTGTGCACCGTGTCGGGCAGCATGAATAAGGCGTGTCCGCCGCAGGACTTGAATCCCACGCTGAAAACGAGCAATTCAAAAGCGATTGTTGGTGGGCAATTTCATGGTCGACGTGGAGGTTTACACCAACAAAGGCTGTCCTGCTTGTGTTAGCGTTAAACACTATTTAGATAGGAAAGGCGTTGATTATGTGGAAAAGAAGTTAGGTAAATCTAAGAAAATCGATATCGAGTTTGCCGTTCGAACAAAAAACTCGAAAAAAATACCTCAAGTTTTCATTGGNGGTGAATGGATTGGTGGCTTTGATGATGTCGTAAGGTATGATAGAGCTGGTGAATTAGACTGGCGTTTAGGACTTGCAGACAAACCAAAGACAGGATTTATTCAGAAGGTTTTCCGTTTTCTGAAAGGAGAGAAGTATTGACTTCTTTGAATGCAATTTCTCTCTGCCCTAGATAGTTCAAGAAGCCCCACAGGCTGGAATTAACAAGGAATATTATTCTCTCATCGAATCCCCATGCAACAGTTCCAATGTAGTAACATGCAGTTGAACCGACTCCTCCGATAATATACAGTGCCATGGTTGTCGGAATTGTCCATCTGACATCTCTGCTAGAATCAAAAGTCCAGATTCTATGGGTCCAGTGGGCTTGTAATGAGCCAATAAACCAAGCAATTGCCCAAGAAACAGTTGGCCAGTAATTATCCTCCGGGAGAATGAAGACAAATAATTCCCACAGCGAATAAAACGCAAGGAAATTAACCATCGCAGTCAGAATATACCTACGGAATGATCCATGATCACCTAACATCAATCATCCTCCGTGGATACATCAGATTTTTTNCCCGTGGGAATAAATCTAAGCGATGCATTATCACTTTGCATAGCATCAAGTAAATCGTAGTCCACTCCTAAAGTTCTAGCCAATTCNCGCAAAGCAAGCGTATCTTTTGGCAAGCATTTGCCACCAAAACCTCTCATTAATCCCATCATGGGNTCNAGATGAGAATCACCAATTGGTTGATCTTGTGGCATAGTGATAATGTCCTTAATTGTGGACCATTCAATACCCATTGCAACACATATGTCGTGCATTTGGTTAGCGAAAATTACCTTCAATGCATAGAAATTATTTTTCGTATACTTNACCATCTCTGCNTCTGTAAATTTGACGTGGAAAACCTNNGCCTCATCGAGAACNCCCGCTTTTTTATGTTGCTCATAAACCAAAGAAGCCACCTCTTCATGGTCGCTTCCAACNACTAATATCCTTTGATTTGCAAAGTCTTCTAAACGGTTTCTTTCCACTAAAAACTCTGGAGAATAAGCTAACTTTAGATGTGGAAATTTAGATTGTAACCTTGCCGTAGTTCCAGGAATTACAGTACTCTTGATAACAGCAATGAATCCTTCTGGTAATTCCTCTAGAATACTCTCGACAATACTTGTGTCGCATGAACCATCATCATTGGCAGGCGTGGGGACTGCAATGTAAGCCATTTCGCAGTTTTCGATTACATCGGACAAATCAGTTCCTCTAACGGGGTCGTGAACGAATAAATCGTGGGCTTCACTGAAACAATGTTCGATAGTTCCTCCGACAATACCTGCACCAATAATCCCTATTCGCATCTCANTCCCCTCTTATCGTAAATAGGCCATCCTGTACCATCTGGGCTGCTCTTCGAAGATCTTCTGGGGTGCCACAATCTATCCAAGTATTCTCTCCCACAGAGATAACCTTGGCCTCACCTTCTACAAGGTATTGTCTGGTAATGTCTGAGATTGAGAATTGAGGTGAATCCTGCACAGAATCCAACCTTTCCCAAAATCGTTCATCGAACATATATATCCCTCCTATCGCTAGATTTCCAGGAGGGTTTACTGGTTTTTCAACAACATCTACGACAATATCGTCGTTTAGAACTGCTATCCCGAATTGACTAGGATTTTCTACTTCCCTTGTTAGTAGTATTGCACCTTTACTGAATTCATCAACATTCGGTTTGAGATCAATATTTGTGATATTATCTGAAAACCAAATCAGCAATGGGCATCCTTCGTTACCTTCTCGGGCTAATTGTAGTGCTGAAGCAACCCCTAGCGGCTTTTCTTCGAGGACATATTTTACGTTCGAACCCACATGTTCTCGAATTTTGCNAATAAATTTGTTTCCGATAATCGTGATGTCTACAATCCCTGCGTGTCTAATCGTTGAGAGGATATAATCAATGATAGGGCGGCCATGTAAAGGTAGCATGGTTTTGTGAGTGAAATTGGTCAAGGGGTATAATCTACTCCCGTGACCACCTGCCACAATTATGGCTTTCATCCTATATGCCTCTCAGCGTTGGCTTATTGAATCACTGGTATCAGGGTCAGGATTAGCAACTTTGTTGAATACGCCCTCCTCGGCGTTTTTCTCAAAATATTCTGTTTTGACCAAATCTCCCAGTCTATCTAATCCATATTCGATTAAATCGGGGTCATTAGATTCTGCAATTTCCCACCTTTTTTGCGCCATTGTAGCGTATTTTTGGTTAGCATCAGCAACCATTTTTTCTCCATGTGTCAATTCGTCTTCCATTCCAGAGTACTTTTCTCCTTCTACGATTGCATCACGTCTTGTCGGCTCATGCCCGAGTTTGAAGTCTGTTTTGCCCCAATCTGGGCCTAATGGGTCAGAACCCCTCGTCCTTACTGGATTAATCTCTTCGATATCGTTGGCAATCCAATCTGATAAATGTTCGAGATAGGCATTGTATCTGTCTTCCTTGTTATCTAAATCTAGAATGTGAGTCATGTCATACTTTTGAGCGAAAATTTCCTCATTTTGGTACAAAATCATCCCCAATAACACGCAAGAAACGCCACCTGCGAGCACATATAGATGCGTATCTACGGTTAAAGGATCATCTTTAGCAAGTCCCAAAATAATTGCAAATGCTACACCAATTATTCCAATTACAATGAATGGTGAATAAATTTTCGTACGCCATTTTAGACGTTTTAATTCCATCATCGAGTCGTGCATAACATCACTCAGCCCATCAGGGATATTATCTCGTCTGTCATTGCAGGTGTTGAATTATTCTCCTGCGTGAGCACAGAATCCCTCATACTGATNTGTTGACGTGGTTCAAGGGCTAACTTTTCTAGAACCATTGAAAGAACCTCCTGTACCCTAGCTGTTTGTTCACCTTGAGAAATAATCATTCTTTCAAGTGATTCAAGTGTTTCAAAAGAACGATCTGTAGATACCTCAAGAGCCGTTTTTTGCGCTTCCATCGCTTCTTCTTGCCTNGCTAGTAACTCTCTTGCAGCAGGGCTTCCAATTGCATCTCTACGGTGTAACTCATCCAGAGCTTCTCTCAAGTCTTTGGTAGTGATATCAAGGGCTCTTTTCATATCGGTTATTTGACCGATTGCAATATTTAGTTCGGATTGTAGTGATGTCGCTTTATGTCGCAGGTGACTTCTTGTGTTAGCCTGAATCATAGATTCTGACATAAATGCTGCAAAAATGCCAACCCCAATCGCTACATGCGGCCTAACCTCCAGGATTACCATCATCCACCATGCTGAAACNCCAATGATTGTTGATCGTATTAGGCCCATCAGAATTAGTTATGACTCCGGTATATATTGAACCGAAGTAGGGAGTCCTCGGGGTCCCGTCCTCATTCATCAGGAATAAAGCAATCATCATCGATTTCGTGAATCTGGCTTGTAATCAATAAATGGTCAAGAGCTTCATCACATTCTTCTTGAGAAATTCCGTTTTCAATAAGCGGGGAAAAGAGGTCATCCAAATCAATCCAACTTGCTCCTTTTCCAACCTTTTCTTGAGCGACAATCAACATCATCTGCGCNGTTACCGCAAGCAATGGATCATCGCAACCATCACTTGGGAGTAAATTGATGAAAGTACCTGCCGGGTGCGGTTCTTCATCACCGATGTCTTCTATCCTATCNGTTAGGTGCTTCAGAGGAAGTGGAATATCAAAACAATCAAACAGATTGGTTTGACCTTTAGGTACTTCTCTAATATCTTCAGGCGCCAATCTCTTCGCAAGGGATTCTAATCTGTGAATACGTTGTTCAAGCTGCATCTTTTCTCGCTCAATATCCAATTCTATTAGTGCCAAATCTTCGTTTGCCTTTTGAATTAGCCAATCCTCGATTTCGAAGTTTGGGTTAATTCCAATCATCGTATCAACAAGGCGTTTGACAGCAAGTGGCAATTGGTCGACTCGTAACCTTCTCTCAGATTTATCGCGACTGTCCTCAGCCATGCTGTTAGCCTCATCGTGGCGCTCCATAAAGGTACAGTACGACGCTTACAGGTGCACTTCTATTGGAATAGCGTATTACTGCGCGGCTGCAACGACTAATTTTTTATTCCAATGGANGCAAACCCTTCGAAATCTGAAAGTTTACTCGGGCGCGCGTTCATTTAGGTGCGCCTTTTGCCGTGGGTATGAGCGACCACCGCATCGCAATATTGCCCGGCGACGGAACAGGCAGGGAAGTTGCAATCGAAGCGATGCGGATCCTAGATACTGTGCAAGCNCACACAAATCATGGCTTCGAACAGGTCACAATACCCTGCGGTGGTCAACANTACAAGGAAACTGGCGAAGAGTGGGCAGAAGGCTCGTTCGAGTTTTGCCGAGATGAAGCAGACGCAATTTTCTTGGGAGCAATTGGTTATCCTGGTGCTAGATTACCAAATGGCGATTTAGCCGGCGGCTCAGTAATTTTGGGAATGCGCGCAGGACTAGATCTGTATGCGAATGTTAGGCCAATCAAACTGTATGAAGGCGTACCGCACAAGGTACATGGNAAGTTCACACAAATTTGGGAACCAGGAATGGTTGACATGACTGTGCTGAGAGAGAATACTGAAGGTTTGTATCATTCACTACTTCGTCGTAGTGCCGATAGGGCACTTGGCCGAGAAGAATACATTCCNCCTGCGATGACATTCCCAGGTCTTGAAGGAGAAGTAGCATATGATCCTCGTCCAATCTCATCCAAAGGGACCGAGCGCTTGGTAAGAATGGGCTTTGAGATAGCCCAAACNAGGAATGGAGCTCCAAGTGACGGAGTTAGCCGAGTATCTTGTATCGACAAGAGCAATGTTACAAGAGGATGCCAATTATTCCGCAAGGTCTTCGATAATGTGGCAACATCATATCCTTCCATCGGAACAGACCATGGCTATATCGATGCATTCATGCAATGGTTGACAAGAACTCCTGAGTATTACGATGTTGTTGTGCTTTCGAATATGTTTGGAGACATAGCTACTGATTTAGGAGCAGTTCTACAAGGAGGAATGGGNATGGCAGCATCNGGTAATGTTGGAGATAACCATGCGTTCTTCGAACCGGTTCACGGAAGCGCCCCNAAACACGCAGGTCAGAACAAAGTGAACCCTATAGCAAGTATCAATTCTATCCAAATGATGCTCGACTGGCTTGGGCGTAGGAATGGAGATGAAGGCCTAGTGCAAGTATCTCAACTAATCGATGATAGTGTATCTGAACACCTGCGAGGTGGCAAATCTTTGACTTATGACCTAGGAGGAACTGCAACCTGTAGCGGTGTTGGAGAATCCATCAGTAGCATCTTGGCAACCAAGCTAAGTGAACTTTGATTTCACGCGAATCTATCTGACATCGAAGTAGTGATGTGATTTAGCGCTGCTTGCAATGCTTGATTGTTATTCCAATCAGTAGGCTGCGGCTTTTGAGGAATCATTTGGATTAGATTCTTTGCTACTCTAGTGACTTCATCAACAATCCCCACAGTTCCTCCTCTGGATGAGCGTGAAAGCGGGTTGAGATCTATCACTAGGACCTCTTTGCCCATAGCAACAAGCGCCTCACACCTGTCACCATCTTCTAGTGGGACAAGTATTGTGTCTGCTTCGAAAATACCGTTACTCTGACATGCACCTCTTGGGCCCTCAAGCCCTTCGATTCTAGCATCTGGAACTCCGCCCAGAATTTCGACATCCAATCCTAATTTTGTATTCAACATTTTCAGATGACCCAGTAACGCCCCCATTCTTTCAGGTGTGCGATAAAAGATATTGATTTCAACAGGGCAATCTAACTGGCTAGCTATGGTCAAGAACTCTTGTCCTGCTAGGGCAATTGCATTTCCATTCAAAGACAAAACAGGTTTTCTAGCACGGACCAATCTAGCAGCGGCTTCTTTAGTCGCCTCCCTAGCAGAGGGTATTGTTTGCTCACCGAGTAAATAATCGAAAGCCTCTCCTCTACCATGAGCAATCATTGCCGAATCTGCGAGCATACCTTTCACTCCTGCTTCAGCAACTTTCTTTCTTATCATCAGCGACTCATATCGCGGATGCGATGGGTCTACAATATTCTCTTCATCAGACATTTTTATTCCTCACAATTCTTCTACTAACATTGACAAATCTAGCGGAGTTGTTCCGCGATTGATAGTACTGGTCGAGAGCACATCTAGCCCACATTCTCTCCAGTCTTCTATATTTTCAAGCAAAATTCCGCCACTTGCCTCAAGGACAACATGCTCACGTAGGCCCATTTCAATAAGTTCGTCAGCAACTGCCTTACATCTCTCGGGATTGAAATTATCTAGCATGATTACCAACCGGTCATAGCCATTTATCATTCTTCTTTCAGACCATGTAAATGCAGCCATGATGGCTTCTTTTTCCTCACGAACTTCAACTTCAATAAAAGCCCCACAATCCTCAGGATTAACTTCTCCCAAGTATTTTGAAATTCTAGCACCATTGCTATCGATATCAGGGTACATGACTGCAAGATCGTTTTCTTTGATCATTACTGCATCTTGTTTAGTTAACCTATGAGTAAGCCCTCCTCCCAAATGCACTGCCCACTTATCGAGAAGACCCCATATCGTTTTACGCGTACAAGCGATTTGTCCAGGTGCCTTTGAAGACCATTTCTTTGCTTCAGTTGCTATTCCAGACAATTGCCCTAGAATATTTAGAATCGTTCTCTCGAGGGCTAATACTGCTTCTTTGTCACCACTTATTGTAGCAACTTCATCTCCAGATCCTACGCTCCTCCCTTCGCCATGACTCCAAGAAATTTGCAAACTTCCTGCCCAAATCTGAATCATATGGTCGACAGCAGCGCAACCAGCTAAAATCCCGCTACTTTTTGCGATTATTTTTGCCTCGACATTGTCGCTTCCACCCATGAATGGCATATCTATGCCATCATCTGCAAGTAGTGCACTGGTCCACCTATCCATACTGGATAGTAGCAAGCGGCTCGGACCTTCTGATGCGTCCCACAATTCTGAGCCCCTATCATGAGGGGGCCGTTGATTGTCGGGCATATCTGGCGCTAAAGGTGCGAGGATTTGATGATTATGCACCTTGTCGGGTGTCTATGAAGCGGGTGTTAGTAGTGGGTGCAGGAATCCACGGACTTGTTACTGCAGCCCGTGAACACATAGCAAAAAATCAGGTATTCATCGTAGAAAAGCGTAAGCGAATTGGTGGCAGAGGAACCAGTGAAGAATCATTTGGACACCAGTTAGAACACGGACCACATCTATTACTCAAAGGTGGAGAATTACATAAGATGGTCAAGAAAGTTAGCAAGGTAAAACCATCATTAAGACCATTAAGGCCGAATAAGGTACTGATTGTTGGCCATGGCGCTCTTTATCCAATAAATAGTCCGAAGGAGCTTCTGAATTTGAAATTAGGAAAAGATCCGATTAGAGAGAGCGCAATGCGACTGATTTCTGGATGGGGGCAGGATATTCCTGAGAGGCGACAAGCATTGGTGAAAGGCCGTTTGTGCGTAGTAGGAGAAGGCTGGTCTGGTTTGATAGGGCGACTAGCATCCACTTTAGAAGAAGTGGGCGTGCCAATTCAGACTGGAATAAAAATCACTGATAGTTATGATGGTGGAGTGGTAACTTCCAAGGGCCTCAAAATCGAGGCAGATGAAGTACGTATGTGCGATGGTTCAGTCGTCGGTGAAGCGGTTAAGGTTTCAACATTGGATGTGGTTTTGGATAATCGCCCTCTCAAAGGATTGCACGGTTTAGTCAAAGGCGATGTGGCGATTCTTGATCTAGCTGCAATCCACACCAAGAAGGCGCCAGGCATGAGCCATTTCTCATGCATTGCATTATCTGGTGGAGTAGATGCGATTGAGGATTTACTAGATGAGAGAGTCTCAGGTTGGCGCTCTCACATTATTACAAAGAGAGAGAACAAATCCATTACACTCACAGATTCTAGAGGGCATCTTTCTGATGGGGTGATTTGAAGCACCGTCTAGCACGACAGTCCAACATGCGAATAGTCACTTGGAACGTTAACGGCATTCGGGCCGCAATTCGTAAGGGGTTCGACAAGTTTGTTGAGAAGATTGATGCGGATGTTTGGCTGTTGCAAGAAGTACGCTGTCTGCCTGAGCAATTGCCACCAAAATGGTCTCCGCCAACTGGTAGCGAAATGATACTACATCCCGCAGAAAAGAAAGGATATTCCGGCGTGTCTACTATTTCTCGAGTAGATATGAAAGAAATTGGCAGGGGTATGAAAGGCAGTCTTGACCCAGACGACTCGGAAGGACGAGTGCTTGTAACTCAGCATGGCGACATAATCCTAGTCAATACATACCTCCCTAGTGGTTCTTCGAAGGAAGAGAGGCAGAGGTACAAGGAAGATTGGATGGAACAATGGAGAGACTTCATCAAACCCATGTTTGAATCAGATTACCCGGTTATTGTGGCAGGCGACCTCAATATTGCACATACTGAAAATGATATTTGGAATGCTAAAGGGAATGCTAAATCAAGCGGATTTTTACCTCATGAAAGAGAGTGGTTCACTGATCTGTTGAATGATGGATGGCACGATTTGTTTAGAGAACACATAGGCCCAGACGCCAAGATTTACTCTTGGTGGTCAAATCGAGGACAGGCCCGTGCTAAGGATAGGGGATGGAGAATAGATTACATCTTAGGAAATAAGGCTGCTAAAGAAAGAACGAAATCAGTTGAAATCGATAGACAGGGTGGGCTTGAAGTAAGTGACCACGCCCCGGTAATTCTAGACCTTCATTGATCTTGGTCTGAGAAAATTGTCAGCAAATTATCTACCGTTTCTCTTAGTGTTTCCAAACTATCTGCAGTAACATTCACCACTAGAACTGACTCTCCACTCTCTTCTTTCAACTCATAGTCGAATCCGTCAGGAATCAAGTTAGACAAACGAAGGCCGATTTCTGAAGAGCCTCGCCACTCAAGGGTGGTTGAGCACTTATCGGCCATGGTCTGAACTACAGCATCCCCTCAATGAGCGTTACGATATCACAAGGGTTCTTTCAGTAAGTGGCTCTCGCCCGTGTATGGATGAGCCAATCCAAGTTCTTGCGGGAACTGGTGGCGTAGCTCTGGGCGAGGCCCGAACCAATCACCAGGGTCGCAGAGCAGTATTGATGCATAGGGATGGCGACCCTGCAGAATTGCTTGCATTAGCCGAAACGATGGGTATCGACGTCGTTGATGTTCAATACCAAAAAGGAAATGACGACCCTAGGACATATTTCGGAAAGGGTCGATTGCAGGACGTAGCTGACGAAATATCCAGCGCAGTTGAAGGCCACCCCTGGCACGGTGTTGACTTGGTAATCATCCATTCAAACGCATCTCCTAGACAACTAGTGAATGTTCATGAAACCGTCCAAGTGGAAGTATGGGACAGAGTAAGGCTGCTGCTTTCATTATTCATTTCTCACGCAGGAAGTGTAGAGGCTAGAACTCAAGTTAGAATCGCACAATTACTGGCTGACCGTAGTGTACTTAGAGAGTTGGTAAACCAACAAACAACCGGAGAAAGAGCGGGTTTTGGTGGTGCTGGGCAGCAAGGAATCCGGGGTGTTCTGGAAACGGTATCAAGGGAGCTAACTCAACTTAGACGAAAGCAGAGAAAACATGCTCTAGCACGTAGTGAAAGGAGGCGGCAGAGAGCGAGAGGCGGCGCTAGAACAGTCGGACTTGCGGGGNACACAAATGCTGGAAAATCNTCTCTATTTCTTGCATTATCCGGTAAGCAGGTTTTGGTTGAGGACAAATTATTCTCAACTTTGGAAACCACAGTTGGTAGGATGGAAATGAGCCCCAGAATTCTCTTGGCAGATACGATCGGTTTCATTGACGAACTCCCNTCNGATCTGTTGGATGCATTNCATGCAACATTGGATGAATCATTGCAGTGTGACCTGCTACTTCTTGTAGTGGACAGCAGTGATGANCCTGACGAGTTTAGAAGAAAACTGTCGACGACTCGCCGTGAAGTTTTGGAGAGAGGCGACGAATCAGGAATGAACATCAAGGTGGTATTGACAAAATCAGACCTTGGAGGAAATCTCGAATCTGCAATCGAGGTTGTAAACTCAATGGGTATGGCCGACCCGTTAATTGTATCATCTCACGATGGCCAAGGCATGGATGAGCTAAGAGAATCAATCATGTATTCACTGTATGGGCCGAAGACCACACTGGTTGTTTCAGAGGGAGATGGCAGCGAACGCAGTGCTGAAGCCTATGTTAGTCAGATTTACGACCTAGGAATAGTCACAGATAAACAAGATCTAGAATTGACTCTTTGGTGTGGACAAGCTGAAATGATGAAATTGATTTCCAAGTCCAATGGACGCATTTCAATCAAGTAGGACCGCTGCTTAGGACCAAGCATGTCCGAACTGCTTGAGGATGTACCCTCTCTTCCCGAAGAAGAGCCGGTCTTCCAATCAAGCGGTGTTGCTTTCGAAGTCAAAAGTGAGGACGGGCATCCTGTTTTACGAATGATTGGGATTTTCGTTTTCGTGATTTGCGCTCTTGGATTCGCTAATGGTTTAGATTTCATTAATCCAGAATCAGGATTAGTTCGGCCACATGAGTGGATAAACGGATTGGCACAAGGAGCACCGCACGATTCGGCTGAATTTTCAGGGANAATTACTTCGGACGGAGAACCATTAGTCAACGCAACAGTATTACTGGAGCACAAAACNGCCGACGGAATTATCGATGTGCCATTGGAAACGGTGACCGACGAAAACGGCTTTTTCAAATTCACAGGAGCAACTCCAGGATTAACATCTATCGAAATTAAACGGCATAACGATGATGGTAAACATGATGCTGTTAGACATAGGATTATTCTGAATCCTCCTTCATTCTTTGAGAAGACCGGATTTACAACCATCAATTTCGATGTACCCGAAACCAGCGACTTTTCTGAAGTCGAGTGCAAAGGAAACTACGCAGATGGTTCATGCGTGAGGACAATCAGTTACTTCGATGAGGAGATGGACTTTCCTCTAATCGATGAATCAGCTGCTGGATTATACATTATGATCGGTTGGGCGATGATCGGTCTGGCGTTAATTTCCTCAGGTTTCGCTTTCTTCGGAATCAAAAAGGGATCAAGAGGGATGATTCAGACAGCTTGTGTCTTGGTATTCTTTACTGCAGGGCACTACTACAGCGCCTGCTTATTCTCAGTAATGGCATTCGCCCTAACATTCACCGTACCTCGCAAGTCGATTATTCTCGACGCTTGAAGCCGACATCCTATTGACTCAATCCGGCTTAGGCCTACTATGGATTTGATTCAGGCGGCCTGGATGATTCGAGATTTAGGCCAACCAGTCAGTTCCATCGACTTAGAAGAAGATTCGATTATTGCCGGGGGATGGGATGGTTCTCTGAAGATGTGGAGTGGTGATGGTGACCTTCTTTGGTCTGCCCAATGCGAAGACAGGATTGAAGCAATCATACGTATCGATGAGTTAGTAGTGGTTACTTCTGGTTTGCACATAACATGCGTTAAATCGGGAGAGATTCTTTGGAGCAATGCATTGGAAGGTTCAGCAGATTTGCTGGCATTCCATAATGGCAAGATAGTAGTGACATCGAGTGTTTATGATATTGAACATGGAGATTTTATGGAAAGTGCCTTGTGGCAATTTTCTCTAGATGGTGAGCTTGTTGAAGTAACACGCATGGATGAAAGGCCGTGGTTTTTGCATTCAGGTGATAATCTAATTTTGGCACTCGGCCGACCTAAATGTGGATTAATGGTTGACGGCAAGCACAGAGAATTACCTAGTTCATCACCAGTAATGTGCGGATTATCAGGACAAGAGCATATCTTGTTCGGCCATGCTGATGGAACAATATCCTCATTCGGAGGTGAAGAAATATGCAAGGANGCCATTTCAATCGATTCGCTAACTTGTGTCGAGGATGGCTTTGTTGCAGCATTGGAAAATGGACGATTAGTCGCTAGNTCCTCTAAATCGGAGGAACTCTGGACAGCAGATGGTCCACAAGTTACAACTCAGGTTGCAGGATTCGATTATTTGCATTGGTGCGGTCGCTGGGATTCTATGGCCGGCCATATCGAGGTAAGAGGAAATTCTGGGAAACTACTGGCGTCAGTCGAAACTTCCCGTCCAAGAGTTTCCGATTCTTCTGAAAATCGAATTGGTTTTGGATTTGAGGATGGTCAAATATTGATATGGGAAAGAGAACTCTTTACCCGCCGTTCAAAACAGGAAAAAGTGGAAGAAAATAGTACGAATTCTGCTCTTGCTGCGAAGCTTAGATCTTTGCGAAAATAATGTTATTTATTGCACAATTTTTCCATTGGAAGCAGTGGAAATGTTGTCCGCAACCCCCCATTTCCGGTGGAAAAGGGCCGAAAAAAGCGTAAAGTTTATTTGCCTCCTCCCCACAAGGGGAAAGTGCCGCTCCACAAGGAGTGGTGGAGGACTTCCTCGGAANGCCTCCGGGACCCTTGCCAACCGGCCTGCTCAAACCGAGCAAAGTGTTGGTCACAAACCCTGGAGACAGGGCAAGTGAGGCGTCAGGGAAGATGCGGACTTTTCGGAGATCGTAAGTTCCCCCGCCCGCAGGATGGCTCAAAGCTTCGGCAAAGAGTCAGCCACACAACCTTCGGGAAGTGTGGAACAGGGAGGGCTGCAACCTAGTTGCAGAAGTACCAATGACTGCGCATCGCCGGTAGGAGTGGCAGTAACAGTTCTTCGGGACAACCTCTGTCACAAATAACGGCACGGTGAAACCGAGCCAGGAAAGCGACCTTCGGGAAGTAGAACTGGAAACGGACACCACGGACGGTAACCGCGCCACCCGCTTCTTCGGAAGCGGGTGGAAACGGACCTCCACGTCGAAACCGAATCTAGAGCTTGCTCCAGAAAACGGACGACATGCCGAATCAAACAGGAACACTTCGGTGGGAATGCGAGAAACGGCAACCGGTAAAGAAGAAGGCGACCTTCGGGAAGCACGAATCGATACCACCCTGGGAACTAACCACTTCGGTGGAAGGTGAACAGAAACCCGGCCGCTGGGAAGAAGGCGCCTTGGCAACAAGACGTCGACGATCTGGAAGATGCTCTTCGGAGTAAACGAAGGTGACGACGACCCGGCAGCCACCAGCGGAGGCTGGCAAGGGGGCAGATATCCCACCCGGATGAAACCCCCTTGCCAGTTCTCCCATCCTGCTCTCACAGGTAAACGGGTGCCAGTGCATTCCGCTTATGACTGTTAAGGGTCATTTTCCATCTTACAACCACTTTTGATAAGTGATTATTTTGAGCCAGTCATTTCCTCTGGCCGAACCCATTGGTCAAACTCTTCATTGCTTAGATATCCAAGTTCAAGCGCAGCCTCTCTTAGAGTAGTCCCTTCTTCGTGAGCCTTTTTCGCAATTTTTGCAGCCTTGTCATAACCAATATGGTTATTCAATGCAGTNACTAACATCAATGAATTTTCAAGATGATTCTTGATCATTCCTTCGTTAGGCTCAATTCCCTCAACGCATTTTGTCCTGAAGGCACGCATAGAGTCGGAAAGAATTCTAACACTGTGTAGTAAATTGTGAATCATCATAGGCTTGAACACATTTAATTCGAAATTTCCTTGGCTACCGCCCACTGTAATCGCGGTATGGTTGCCCATAACCTGACAGCAGACCATTGTCATGGCTTCTGACTGAGTTGGATTCACTTTACCTGGCATAATGGAGGACCCAGGTTCATTTGCCGGAAGAGCAAGCTCCTGCAATCCACACCTAGGTCCAGAGCCTAGCCATCTGATATCATTAGCAATTTTCATCATACTTACTGCCAATGTGTTCAANGCNCCACTTGCAGCAACAATTGCATCATGGGCAGCTAGTTGAGAGAACTTATTCGGTGCTGAAACGAATGGAAGATTGGTTTTCAGTGCAATTGCGGATGCTACACGCTTTGCAAATTCAGGGTGCGTATTCAGGCCCGTTCCAACTGCAGTTCCGCCTAGAGCCAATTCATGTAAATCCTCCAGAGCAAATTCCACTCTTCGTATNTCGGCGTCCAGTTGGGCNACCCANCCGCTNGCTTCTTGTCCTAGGGTTAGGGGGACTGCATCCATCAGATGCGTCCTTCCAATTTTGACAATATCTGCCCATTCTTCCGATTTTTGTGCAAGAGCGTCTCTTAGTGAAACGAGGTTAGGAATAAGATCGTGAGTAATCGCTTCAGCACTTGCAATATGCATGGCTGTAGGGAATGTATCATTGGATGATTGAGCACGATTCACATGGTCATTTGGATGGACGGGNGATTTAGAACCTAGAACTCCGCCAGCCATTTCAATTGCTCTATTTGCTATGACTTCATTNGTATTCATGTTTGATTGAGTGCCGGAACCTGTTTGCCAAACTCTTAGTGGAAAATGGTCATCCAATTCACCATTGATTACTTCTTCAGCAGCTGAAATNATTAGTTTNGCAACATCAGANTCTAGTTGGCCTAAATCAGAATTAACNTTAGCAGCGGCCTGTTTTAGTATGCCAAAAGCACGTATAACTCCCCTTGGCATCTTATCGTCACCGATATCGAAGTTAATTAGAGACCTAGCGGTCTGGCAACCATAATATCGGTCAGCGGGAACTTCCAGTTCTCCCATGGTGTCAGCTTCAATTCGCACCTCTCCCATATACACCCGGCATAGCCGACCGTCCATGTCCCTTTCCCTCTTAGTAAGCGTCAAAGGTGAGAATCTCGAGCCAAGAATAATGGCCGCTTATCGCCTNGTTTGGTTTCAGCATTTGCACAAAGCTGCTGGAACATATGTGATTAGACGAGCAATGGCTAACGGCGAGACATTTTGGCCTAACCATGAGAATGGGAATCCAGTTAATGATGGGGAAGTAATACCTTTGTGGAAAATGAATTCGAGCGAGTTGACATCTTTCATTGATGAATGCGAGCAGAAAGGAGTCACATTCGTTGCTTGCGAGTGGGGCGGGCCTGATTATGAAACCCTGGCAGAAGATGAAAGAGTTACAATGTTAACTTGTCTAAGGCACCCTATCAAGCGATTGGTTTCNAATTACAATTATGACCACTATTGGATGTGGACCAAAGCCAAATCATACCAAGAATATCTTGCAGAAGGCCACCTACACTCATCCCCTGAATATTATACGAAGATTTTCGCACGCGNGGAATTAGATTTTGACAAAGCGAAAGCAAACCTTGAGTTGTTTGACCATGTAATTATCGCAGAAGACGGTATGGAAACATTAGATGAACTTGGTTGGTCAAAGGAAAGCGACACTACCCATCCNACATTTGGAGATTCGAAGAGGGCGATGATTNTGTTTGCAAAACTTAGATGGGTTAGACTGTTCAATTATCTGAACAAAAAGAAGTTCCAGCCGCCNAGTGAATTAAAAATCGAAGAATCAAATCAAAGCGATTTGCAAATTTACNACTCACTGAGAAGATAAATCTGGTCCGATGCCANTCATTACTTCTCCATCTTTCCAATAGCCTCGATACATCAGCATTGTCTGAAATGGGATAGCAATATTGCCACTTGAATCAATGGCAATAACTCCTCCTCTCCCGCCCAAAGGAGCGACCATGTCGAGCATATTCTCACAGGCATCCTCAAGCGATTCGCCTGCCTTTAATCTATTAGCAACTTCGTGCGCCGCACAAGTCCTGATGAATGCTTCACCAACGCCAGTACACGATACTGCTATCCTCTTATCTGCCCAAGTTCCTGCACCAATAATGGGAGTATCACCGATTCTGCCATCTGGCTTTCCAGTCATTCCCCCTGTGCTTGTTGCAGCAGCAAGTACACCTTTGGAATCTATGGCAACAGCGCCAACAGTGCCCATTCCTTCACCATCGTGGTCAAGCATTGCCTCGTCATCTTCATCTGTCGAACCAGGTTTTAATTTTGCATCCTTCCATTTCTTCCATTGGGCTTGACGTAACTCGGTGATCAGCCATTCTTGTGAGACCTCTTCAACACCGTTTTTGATTGCAAATTCATCTGCTGCTGCTCCGTTCAACATTACAGGCCAGTTATTGTCAAGGACCAGTTTAGCAGCTCGAATCGGGTGCCTGATTTTTTTGACATTGACTACTGAACCTGCGGCAGCATCGCTGCCACGCATTATGCTTGCATCCATCGTTACACTACCATCTGCAGCGATAACCGANCCTATTCCNGCATTGAATAGGGGTTCATTCTCCAACATTTCAACAGCAATTGTAACCGCTTCTAGAGCGTCAATACCATCCTCTAGCATCGAACCTACTGTAGTTAGCACGCTCTGCATGCATGCGATGCGTTGCGGGTCCAAATCTGTGGGGCCTTTCCAGGGCCCATCTCCGCCAGCTCCACCGTGAATGGCGAGGCTGACCACCATCTCACCTCATGCTCTGGTGACTGAGATGATTTGCTGTGGCTGTGCGGGCCTGTCTCCAGGAAGTTTTCTGCAACCCTCAATGGCCTTGACCACATTCATACCATCAACAACTTCTCCGAAAACAGCGTGGTTTCCATTAAGCCATGGAGTTGCAACAGTGGTTAGGAAAAATTGCGAGCCACCTGTGTTACGGCCAGCATTAGCCATTGAAAGAACACCAGGTCGGTCGTGGGCCATGTTTAGAGCACTTGCTTCACAAGGAATCTTCCAACCTGGGCCACCTGTGCCTGCCATTCGGCTCATTGGATCTTTCGAGTGAGGGCATCCACCTTGGATCATGAATTGTTCAATAACTCTGTGAAAGTGTAGTCCGTTGTAGTATCCATCGTCAACTAGGCGAAGGAAATTAGCTGTCGTATCTGGGGCTTCATCGGTGAATAGCCTGATTCGGATATCGCCGGCGCTTGTCTGCATAATGACGTCTGTCATAACACGGTCTGGGCGAAGCCCGTTGATGACCCTTACTATGGTCTAATCACTGGTTTAGCCATGGGCGGAAGTGCTGGTCAGCATATGCTCTAGCCTGTTCTGCAGTGTAACCATGAGCCAGTAGTTGCTGTTCATATTGCAACTGTTCTGGAGTAATACTTGGGTCTGCAGCAGCCATTCCTACCATAGGTTGGTCAAATGCAGCATTTGCGTATGAATCGCTAGCGAGATCATCGCCTCCACGTCCCTTGCGGAGAATTAGGAAGGTCAGTAGAATAATGACCACCACTCCGAAACCGATTCCTCCAATCATTACAACATCAGTACCACTTTCTGCCGAGTCGTCAGTGCTCTTTCCATCATCTCCGGTTCCTGAACCACCATTGTCGTCGGAACCTCCGTTGTCTGAACCGCCACCATTGTCATCGATTACTTCACAGCCCATTGGGTCAACTGTAGCATTAGCATCAGTTGCAGGACAGTCATCCATTGAATCGACTATGCCGTCACCATCAGTGTCGACTTCACAGCCATTTTCATCAACGGTTGCATTCGCAGGAGTAGAATCACAATCATCATCAGAATCCTGAACTCCATCTTCATCAGAATCTACAAACGGAGGCGGACATCCATCTCCGCCTTCTCCATTTTCGACACCATATACTCCTGGACATTGGTCTCCGAGGTATCCAGAGCTGTTGTCACCAAACCCATCTTCGTCTTCATCAACCCACTGGCTTTCATCCAATGGTGCGAAATCATTCAGGTTCGACCATCCATCACCATCAAGGTCGGCACAACCATAGCGGTCACCCCAACTCTCTCCATACTTGTCAGGACAATCATCTACGATACCATCACCTGTATCAGTAGTGTTGTAACCGTCTCTATCAACGTCGTTTGCCCACAACTCTTCTTCGTTTTGGATAGTGAAATTATCCCCCATCATCTCATTGTTAATCAGTTCAATTTCATCGATAGCACGGTCCATGTTGATCATAACATGGCATGAGTAAGTTCCTGATGCAGTAGTTGCATCAATGAATGTCGAAGAAGCTCTCTCAAGAACGAGTTGTCCGTATGTCGAGTATGTACTCATGGTTGAGGAATCAATCTGCTGTACAACTGCTCCTGTTTCATCAATTAAATCGAGACTCCAATTGAAGTCTCCGATTGCAGGACCACGTAGATTGTGAATCTCGAATGAGTAGAACAATTCCTCATTGCTTACCATCTCTGCTCCACATGTAAGGTTGCTAACTGCAAGGTCTGCTGGCGCAGGAGGCATTGAATTGATTGAGAGATTGTAGTAACCCTCGCCACCAGCAGAGTCGATTACTAGAGTGAATATTCCATCTTGTCCTTCGTATTCTGAATCTCCCATGGACATCCATTCTGTACCATTCCATCCTGCAACCATGTTGCTTTCTTCATCGTATAGGCTTGCAGTGAACGGTGAGCCCATGTCTGGCGAGAACATCACGTTGACGTTGTTGTAATCTTCAAGATTGAATTGGTAAGCATCTGAAGTATCTTGACCATCAAGACAGCCTTGTCCCATCATGGACGGGTTTGCACCCAATGGGATAGCATTCGACATATCTGTTCCAGCGTCCGTGCCTGTTCCAACATCGGAGTGTCCTGTGCAGGTGAATGGTGCCACATATCCTGCAGGGTTTCCGATTAGAAGCCTGTAAGTACCTGCGCCACCAGATTCCCAGAACGCAGTCGAACGGTTAACCATAATTGTGTAGGTTCCAGCAACTCCATCACTAGATGTACCAACAGTAGTAACTTCAGAATCGGAGAATAAACCAGGGTCTGAATCGACTTGAACTCCGTTTGAATCTAGAAGTGCTAAGTTTACAGCTCCAGAAGGAGGGTCTACCAATGTTACATTCAGGTTTTGGCCATTGCCAATGGTGATGGTGTAATAATCGCCAATGTCGTTAGAGTCGATACAACCACGGTATTCAGCATCGGCATAATTGCCCAAATCGAAAGCTCCTGCGGTGTTGTTAGCAGCATCGCCACCCATTCCAGCATCGTTCTGTGTAGCACAGGAGGTTTCAGCATTGCCAACAGTGAATTGCCCAGTTCGAGTTTGTTGGTTGTTGTCTTCGTTTCTCTCTAGAATTAGATCGTCTTGNTCGGCTACTACATAGAGATAATATCCGCCTTCAACAATATCTGCTGGGATTGTAGAACTAATCGTAACACTAGTGTTAGTATCTACNGGTACTCCACTCGTGGTTATTGAACCAATCTCGTGATCATACCAATCTACTCCAGTGTTAACTGAAAGAATAGCAACTAATTCCACACTTGACACGCCATCAACAGTTCCTTCGTTTTCTAGAACAGCTGTGACATCAAACGTGTCTCCTGGCTGTCCGCTACCAGCGCTAGTGACCGTGTCGATTGTGTAGTCGGGTGCAGGAATACTCTGGTTTGTCCAAACATCTAGAGTGTAATTTGAAACGCCAGAATAATGAGAGACATTGATGTAATACGTTCCACCAACACCTTCGTAGTCAGTTAGTTTTGCAGTTGCAGTTTCAGGGTATGAAGCGGTGTATCCACGGTCAACTTCTGAACCATTNGAATAGTGAATGTANACATCAAGATCGGAAGTTTGNTCTTCTGCATCTAATTCAACTTCGAGGAAATACCCTGCGGGTACATCGAAGGCATAGACGTCATCTCCATCGGCACCATCCATACAGCCCGTGTAGGATGAAGTTACATTGCTGCCCATATTGCTTGCATTAGCAGGGTCGTTACCAGCATCTGTTCCAAGACCACCATCATTCTGTGCGCCTCCTAACAGGTCAGTACAATCATTACCAACAACGGTCACTCCTGTTGACCACATGTTATTGTTAGATGAATTNCTTTCAGTAATATTTCCATATCCGTCAGCCCATACTAGCCAATAATAGGAATCGTTGGTCAAGTTGGCTGGAAGAGTGACACTCATAGTAGTATTTCTTGTCGCGCCAGCAGCCAAATCAGCCTCCTTAGATACATCGTCAAGTAATTCGTCACCAAAACCGTATGTAGTGTCAGTTGAAAGGATGAAGAATACATCAAATGCCCCTGTNGTTGCAGAGGAATTGTTTGCTAAGTTTTCTACTGTATAGTTCACGGTTACAGTGTCACCAGCTTGTGCCTTAACAGGGACATCCACCATTGAGACAGTAATATCTGGCTTGGGTGTTGAATTGTTGGTCCAAACTCGTAGAGTGTAGGTACCATCTCCGCTGTAAGCATTAATCCAGACATAAAATGTGGTTGCATTCCCTTCTAATGCAGTACCGCCAGTGGTCACTTGTTCTAGAGGGTCACTATACTCTGAGTAGTCATAGAATGTGGATTTTGTTGCATCCACTAGGTATAGGTCGAAATCTGCTCCTGTAGGAACTACAAGCTCAACATCGACTTCTTTTCCNGAGGTAGTAGTGATACTATACATGTCTTCAGGGTCGTTAGCATCTACACATCCAGTAACTCCGCTTGGCCCATTCGTAGGATCAGTACCCAAACTCTTTGCAGTTGTACTTGTATTACCAGCGTCTCCTGCTGAGCCGCCATCTGTTTGTACAGTGCTACATGGCGCTCGTCCGGATGCTCCAGTGTCAATCCTTGGTCCAATAGAATCAATTGTCTTAGCAGGTAGGTCGAAAATCGGCGAATCATCGAACTCTTTTCCTTGTTCAATATCTTTCTCATAATCCGCTGAAACTAGCGGAGTCATGGACATCATAATCATCAGGCTGGCAAGAAGGATAGTACGTGTACGCATGGCCCTCAACAAAGAACCCTACCAATGGTTCGCTATCAAACTACGGTTTTGCCGTATGATGCATAATCACACTGGATTTCGCTTAATTTACGACTGGAGCAGCCGAGTTAACCTCGTCTGAAACACCTTCTGAATATCTTTTGAAGTTCTCATTGAACATGGTGGCTAANTTATCCGCAGTAGTATCGTATTCATCGCCATCACCCCATGTTTGCTTAGGGATCAACACCTCTGGAGGAACCCCTGGGCACGATTTAGGAATTTCAAATCCAAATCTTTNATCAGTGACATATTCCACATTGTTTAGTTCGCCGTCCAGTGCAGCATTCAACATTGCACGAGTGTACTTGATTTTCATTCTACTGCCAACGCCATAGGGCCCACCCGACCATCCGGTATTGATTAACCAAGCAGTTGAACCATGTTCTGCCATTTTACTTGATAGCAAATCAGCATAAACTCCTGGGTGCATCGGCATAAATGGTTCTCCGAAACATGCGGAGAAAGTAGCTTGTGGCTCAGTTACTCCAATTTCAGTTCCAGCAACCTTTGCGGTGTAACCTGATATGAAGTGATAGGCTGCTTGTGCAGAAGACAATCTACTAATTGGGGGAAGGACTCCAAACGCATCACAAGTTAAGAAAATCACATTTTGAGGGTGACCTCCTTTGCTGTCTAATGTCCTGTTTTCAATTGCTTCAATCGGATATGAGCCGCGAGTGTTCTGTGTCTTGCTTGTATCAAAGAAGTCAGGAACGCCCTCTGAATCTACAACGATATTCTCTAGCACGGTTCCTTTTTGTCTTGTAGTTGCAAAGATTTCAGGCTCATCTTCTTCNGAGAGGTTGATCAGTTTAGCATAACAGCCGCCTTCGAAATTGAATACTCCATTGGCTCCCCAACCATGTTCATCATCTCCGATTAGAGCACGCTTTGGGTCTGCAGACAGCGTTGTTTTTCCTGTTCCAGATAAACCGAAGAAAACTGCAGTATTTTCACCATTGGTGTTGGCAGAACAGTGCATGGGAAGGATTCCTTTCTTGGGAAGTATCAGGTTCATTACACCGAAAATTGACTTCTTGATTTCACCAGCATATCTTGTACCTCCAATTATTACTTCACCGATTTGGTAGTTTACAATGACAAAGCATTGTGAATTCAATTCCGCATCATTTGCTTCAAAATGTGGTGCGTGATAAACTGTAAATTCTGGTACATGACTTTCCAATTGTTTGGCTGTTGGGCGCACAAACATGTTCCTTGCGAACGCATTGTGCCAAGCATTTTGGTTGATAACTCGAATAGGCAGAGCTTCACTTTCTTCAGCACCGCAGTACAAATCTTGAACAAACAAAGATTCCCTTTGTGATAAATAATCGATGACCTGGCCCTTCAATCTGTTGAATACGGATTCATCGGTTGAAATGTTCACATCTCCCCAATTTACATCTTGATTAGTTGTGGGTTCGTCAACGATGAACTTGTCTTTAGGAGAGCGTCCAGTTCTTTCTCCAGTCTCTGTAACCAGCGCGCCGTCGGATGTCAAATAGCCNTCGTTTCTCTCGACAGCAAGGTCGATGAGAGCGATATTGTCCAGGTTCCAATATACAGTAGCATCAGTATCGATGCCGCTTTCAGATAGGTCGCCGGAAGGGACGCCCATGACCTCGGCCATGTACTGTCGACCCGCGGCCCCTCTTTGTCCCTTGCGGTTCGCATCTGGAAAAACAAGCGCAAATATCCCTTCAAAATCAGTCATCCAAGGGAGATATTGAAAGCCAATTCAAGTGGTGCCCCATCAATGGAGAAGGAAGCCGAAGATGAAATCCTCTCCAAAAGAAATTTTGAGAAAGATTCAGGTGTTAACCTTGACAATTTTTTGATTAAATCAATAGTTGAGGAAGAGCCCCCAGTCGAATCCACCGAAGAGCAGGACAAAGAAATCGATGTCGCAATAGGAGAGGTTGCAGAGATTTTCTCACGAGAGGGTGCTCCAAGNAGGATAAATCGAGACGGCACNGTTGAAAATGCTCCGGAGGTAGATAGTGTAACTGAGTATGCTATGGAGGGAGAGAAAAGATTGCATTACGGGTTAATGATCTCTATGATTGTAGTTTGGTCAGCTATCGGTACAATAGTCGGAACTTCACCAATTTTCAGTCATACAATTTCAGCAATTGGGCTACTTGTAATGGCCGGTTTTGGAATGTGGCTTGGTCAAATTTGGATTCCGCAACAAAGAATGCATTTGTTAGGTGTAACATGGGTAATTATCTCTATGAAAATTCTGTACGGTTTAGCGATCTCAATGTATGCGTGGGATTGGATAGGAGAAACNGGATTAGGNGGCTCATTACTTGCTCTAGTAGTACTCAATATCGGTATTGCACAATACCATGATGAGGATGCAATTGCAACTCAAGCAACACTAGTTTTACTAGCAATTGGCTCAGCAGCTGGCGGGCCATACGGAGAAGAGGGAGTAGCGGTGATGATTGGAATTGGCACGCTACTATTCCATGGATTGGCTTACCTTAGGAGTTCAGGAAACCTTGCATCTCTTGGAATTGCAGTCTCGTATCTATGGATTGGCCTACATGCAATAAGCAATGATTGGACAATTTTTGGAATTGAGATAAAACCGTTTAACGACGAACTGCTTCTGTTCCTATTGATGTTTGGAGTTACAGGAATAAATGCAGTTACTGCTACTAGGTTTTCAAAGGCAGAGAACTGGTTCTCTTCAGCCTTCAAGGCAATGGGTCTTGGGAAGCCGGGACTATGGTCGGTGTCTGTAGGATTGGGAATGATCGGAGCATTGCTTGCAATCGCTTCGAACCGGCTTGAAACAGGTTATGCCCTTGCCCAATTGATCCTCCTTCTTTCCGCATTTACTCCATCATATCTTGTTGTAAGAGGAGAGGATTGGCAGAGGTTGCAACGCTATGCACTTTGGCCAGCACCAGTGTTATTGGCAATTCTGATTTTGATGGTTAGAGGCGTTATCGATGTTCCATTTTCTGAACCATGGTCAATATATGCAGTATTCAGCGCAGCGATTACCACTTTTGCAATCCTGAATCATCAGCACGCCGTATCAGACCATGTATTATGGATTGGTTCGATAGTGATTGTAATTCTGCTCACTCTATTAATTCCTGCAGAAGAAACCAGCATGGGTAGAGTATTATTAGCATGCCAAGCCGTTGTTTGGATAGGATTGGCCTTCCTCGCAATACAGAGAGATTCGCCTTCTTTGGCCGGAACTGCGACTTTAGCTCCATGGGTCTGGCTGGTACTCTTTGTCAGTAATTTAGAAGGACGACTAATCTCGGTTGACATTCTCCCGATGAGCTTCTCTGAAATCGATGTTTCACTNTATTTGATTACGTTACTATTGATTCAAATCCCACTGAATTTCAAACTCGGCGAGAGTGGAGTAAATCTTGCCGGTCGACTGGTTGGTATGTCTGAGTTGAGTGCAAGAATGAGAGATAGCGGTATGATGAGATTGTGGAATATTAGTTTCATTACCATTCTTTGTTCAATGTTATTCATTACGAGTCCAGGGATCGTTCCAGCATATGGAGTGATTTCAGTTATGGGATTGTTGCTGATTTATCACTCGGTCGCAATGCGAATNGACAGACATCAAGGCACCNCAAGAACGATTCTCGTATCATGGGCNATCGCTGCTTTAGTACTCCAATGGAGGTATGGATTTGGAGCAATATGGATTACATTGTTTGGAGTATCATCGATTCTAATCATTAGTTGGTCTGAGATAAACGCAAAGCGATTGATGGAAGGCGAGAAACTCTCGCACCAAGCATTAATGCCGGGCAATCTAATTTCGATTGTTTTAGGTTTCATAGCAATTATGTTGATGATTATTGGATTAGATGAACCCCTATCGTCAACCCTTTCTCATAGTGATAAATTGCCGGNCGATATTGCTAATCTTAGGCTAGCTAGTTTTGCTGCAATATCCACAGTTGTTGGACTTTATTTGCCCCGAGCATCGACACTGGAGAGGCTTCTCCCATCTGCTGTTGCCAGCATAGCGGTTTTGGTTACTGTCGGCCTAGCATCGGTAAGTCTTGAAGACGACATGACGCTTTATCTTGCTGGGCTCAGTTTCATTGTTACAGGAGCTTGGTTGTCCGCCCAAGGAGAAATTAGGTCGCGCTTGAAACAAGTGTCCCAACGTGACGAGAGACTTGAAAAATATCTTGCTAGACAAGAATTAAAGTCACAAGTTGAGAAAGAGAGCGAAAGTTCACAAATCAAGATGATTGATGCAGAGTTACTTCAATTATCTGAAATGCAGAAAAAGCGTTCACGTCGCCGTTCTTCTTCCGGAGATTACGATCTAGTTGTGGGTGATATCCACCACAAACCTACGATTGTAATTTCATTCATTATCGTGACAATTCTGGTCGGTGTATTCTTTGCTTGGACCAGCGGAGAATCACTTCCAGCAATTGCAATAGCCTCTTTTGTATCGGTCTTGTTCATNGGAATAGCTCGTTGGAGAGCNGATCAAGTTAACTTGCAACTCCCAGATATNATGGGGATTGAATCTCCTGTAGCCATTACAATGGCGGGCCTAACTCTCATCCAAATCGCTGGGAGGCTGGGAGATGCGAATGTATCCCAGGACTATCAGTGGGAGATTCTTGTACTACTAGGAGCACTAGTAATTTTAGCAGCAATCTCACTACTTGGCAGGAAAGATCTCGGTCTGCGGATACCNTCAGCATTGGAAGGAATCGTTCTTCTTTTGCTTGTATCCAGACTCTTAACCTCTCTCATGGGAGTGGATAGTATCCAATTAATCCCTACATTTAGCGATGAGTTGTCTTGGATAGTTCCAGTAATTTCATTGGAGGTTTTCTTAGTAATAGCAGTATTATTGTTTGAGTGGGTTGAATCAGAGAGAATCAAACGCGGCTTGGGGGATCATAGAGGGGCAATTGGAAGNATTTCTTGGGCGATTATGGCAATAGCGATTTCATTTGGAATTGCTGGCATTCTTGCCAGTATTTTTGCACTGAAGAATTCGATTAAATGGCTTCAGCCCGCTGTACCAGTTGGGATTGCACTGTTTTTACCAATCAGTTGGAATGCATTGGGAGAATGGATTTCAGTTTTGGATGAAACCACTGCGATATTCATGGTCGCATTAGGCATTCTTGGTTTATTGTCATCGATATATTGCGTAATTAGCGACAGGCAGATATGGATATCTTCCGGATTATGGGTGGGGCATTTATTGATACCTTCTGGTGCGTTTGGGCACTATGAACATACGACGGTATTGATGATGACATTGATGCTGGTAGTATCTACAACATCTTGGTTAATCGGAGTAATAACACTACGCCGAGGCTGGAGAGTATTCGGCGCTCTTGACTTAATTTTGGCATGGATTGTTGCAGGCATACTCATGCTTTCAGGAGCAACATCTCTGATGCTTCTGATTATGTTGGTAGCAACGGCCGTATTACTCGGATTAGTTACGTGGCTAGGCCAAAAGTTCGAGGCCGAATTAGCAAATACCTAGTTTGACAATTCTTCGCGTAGTGCTGTGANAATTTGCTCCATTGCTGTTAAGGCATTGGAATAATCCTTTCCAGGTGCAACCCGAAGCGAGACATTTGTTTTCGCTTGAGTTCCTGAATTTCTAATGCCTAGAGAGATACCATCGCTTTCAAGCAACATTAGGTTCGATTCCCCAACTAAACCGCTTCTCTTCATATCACCCAAATTTTTGTTTGCGATGTACTCGATAGTATCCGCTAACTCATTATCTCCTGTCCACTTTGATCTGTTNGCTGGCGAGATTGAAATCCTGCGCTTGAATCCTCTGGTGAATGCTGGCGCCCGCTCTTCACAGGCCATGGCACAAAGAACGGCTAACATGCTAGCAACACCGTCACCAACCAGGCATTTGCCTCCTTTAGGATGAGGCGAAGCCATTACCAAATGGCCAGAATCCTCCACACCGAGGATATTGGAATCCGACTGCCTTAGAGTATGTGACAACCATCTGTCTCCAACAGCTGTTTGAGAAAACCGAACATCTGCATTAAGGCGGTCGAGTGATGAGATTAGGGACAAATCGGATTCGATACTCGCCGCTAAGTGCCAATCGCCACTTGCAGAACGTAAAATATGGTCTGCCATTTCATCTCCATCGACAATTCGACAGCCATTTTCAGTCGATTCAACGAATAAGCATCTATCNCCGTCTCCATCTAATGCAGCCGCTATGATTTTGCCAGGGCTTGTNTTTTGTAGAGAATTGATGAGTACATGCGCATCTTTTGAAGCCTCTTCCCAAGTCCAGGAATCTGTAGGGCTGAATTCTCCTGCTCCACAGTTTTCATTCAATGCTCTGGCTTGAGTGGAAACTTCTTCTGATTCAATTCCCGCTTTACCAAGGAAATCTGATAGCCATTCACTTGCAGCCCCCTTGGAAGAGTCAATAAGTATCTTANCGATTGATGGTGGTTCAAACATCCCACTGAATTTCGCTAGCCTAACCACTAGCAATTTCTGGTGTGCTGAATCGGCACCGAATGACGAATCAGGATTCGATAGATGGGAGAGTTCACTCTCGTCCACTTCTCTCTCTTCTGCGGCTAGTTGAACAACCAACTCTGAGATTTCCTTTTCCACTGATGGGCTGGTTTTGAATCCTGAGGAATCAAAGATTTTTATTCCGGAATCTGAAACAGGATTATGACTCGCAGTAATCATGCAGCCTAGAACTGATCCTGTCTCAAGCAGTGCGTTATGTAATCCNGGAGTNGCACAAATTCCACCATGGACTACTACACATCCTCCCAAATGTAGTCCAATCGTCAACGATGCAACAAGTTCTCCATTCCTTGGACGATTATCCCATCCAATGATAACTTGAGAGCCGAGGGGTACATTTCTAGAAAGGGCTTCACCAACCAATTTCATCAGTCTTGCAGAGATTTTACGTTCATCTACCAGATATGCTAATGCGTCTTCATCACTATTAGGAGAATCGACAACCTCGCCACGGATTCCATCAGTGCCGAATAGCATGGAATCACCCAATTGTGGAATCAGAGGAATGTACTCCTGTTACCGTTGTATTTGGCATCACCATGCACCTTGGGCCTAGAACTACGCCGGGATTTGTTACTGCGTTACAACCCAATTGGCATCCTTCGCCTAGAATAGCTCCGAACTTTCGTAATCCAGTTGCAACTCTCTTGGCATCTATTCGAGTGTGGACTTCTCCACCATCATTTCTGAGATTAGAAAGTTTAACTCCTGCTCCAAGGTTTACATCGGGCCCAAGAATCGAATCTCCAACGTAATTGAAGTGCGGTGCTTTTGCACCTGGAAGAAGAACACTGTGCTTGACCTCACTTGAATGACCAACCAATGCGCCACCACAAATCCATGAGAATTCTCTGATGTAAGCACCGTGTCTGATTATTGCACAAGGCCCGATATATGCAGGGCCGATAATATGCACTGATGGCTCAATTGTTGCACTTTCGTGAATATGGACAGGACCCATGGAAGAATCGATACTGACGCCTTCTCTACCATTCTCTCCTATATCTGCTAGCATATCTTCAATTTGGCCTTTCAGTGTAGGTAAAACTGACCAAACAGGACCGCTTGGAAAGCAAGGTTGACGCCCGATTGACTCGTCTAAAGACGGCCAAAGGTCATCCGCTTCAGGGGCGCTCATCAGTGTAGGCGACTAACTGCAGCGATTTGACCTTTTCAGGCTACACTGTAGATTCTCTTACCAGTTGAACGGTCTAGTGTGAACATTACAATGTTCTTCAGGTACCTTGGAATAAAGAACCCAACCTTGCGTGAGGTTAGNCCGTGATTTCTCATTCGTAGAGTATTCGACAAGTGATCTACGATATCAGCTGCGGAACAGCCAGGGTTTCTAGAAACGTATTCTGTAATTTCTGACTTTAGTCGCTCAAGTCTTGCACTCTTTTGTGAACCCCTTCCATTCATGAATTGTATTAGCACTGCGCAGTATATTGACTCAAAGCGGGAAAGCCCGGGGTCCCCGACTTAGNGATGAACTATGAAGTAAAATTAATACTAATTTTTGTTCCAATTTACAAATTGATCAGAATCCAGCCCCAATGTCGTAAGACGGCCCATTTCCATTACACCAGGCATCGCTGAGCAACGCTTCACTAGCAATCGTCGCAGCCACGAACCAACACAAAGCGTGTAAAACTCCCCATCCAAGTACTACTGCAGAATGAAAATCCTTATCGGAAAAAGACACGAATAGGATGAATATATTGGCAGCTGCGCCAAACAAACTCATGAAAATCAGGATTTTCCCAAGGCCCTCAAAAATNGTACTGTCCTCACAACCCTCTGGGCCCCAAGAATAGCCAAGAACCATCAAAATGCTNCCAATGAAAGCCGCNGCGATGAATANCTTATTCATGGCAATGTGCTGTAAATTACTCTTTGGATGAGTGGGTTTAACTTCCGTATTTTCTTTGTGCTTATTTTGCATCTTTCCAGAGTCGTTTTTGCTTTTCTCCTCTGAATTTTCACTATCGTAATACTTCTCCTTCCACTGGCGCATGGCTTTGGATTTTGTTTTGAAATTTCGAGACTTGGCATCACCCGATTTCATATCAAACACCCCTCCTGTCTTGTGTCTAATTTGGTCCTGAGATATTTAATTAAAATCCCGGAATTTAAAGATTCATAGAAAATTGAGAATTTGGTCCCACTTGAAAGACGAACCCCTTCTGAATAACTTCTCATGAAATTCCGTTTGTGGATAGTGCGCACATCGAACAATTCTTCCTCGGCTGTTGTAGCAGCCTGAGCGGGTATTGATTGGAATCATAATTGAGGATAAATCTAGAGCAGGGCCATTAGAGGCTGGTAAATCTGCCTCGACCTTTTCTTCTATTCCATTCCATGAAATTTCTTCAATGGTTGGTGGCATTAAATTCATGTCATTCTCCAATCTAATCACGCCTTCAGCAAGGCGCTTAGGAGCCCATGTGTTCGAATTTGGACCATCAAGCCAAGCAACTAATCTCTTCATGTCAGGTAACTCTAGCAAAGTAATGAAAGAGCGCTCCCACCATCCTGGTGATCTAGCCAATGTTACATGGTGTATACCTGGTTGAATCTCTCTAGCGTCTAGATTATCGGCCCATGTTCTGCATATACCTTCCAACCTAACTGGAATAATTGGCATGTCTGGAGCCATAATATCACATAAGCGGTACGGGTTCGCTAATTCTCCAACAATTAGCAATGGTCTACGTTTTTCCAAATCGATAACGTCCTTGACCGTTTTACCATTTTCAAGTGTGAATTTCCCGATATATTCTTTCAGGCCCCCCAAGTCTAAACTATCAGTTTCCGGCATTGCAGGAAACGACATATCGCTTAATTCTCTAGACGTGAAAAACATCGGCTGCGAAGGTAATGGGAGTGGCGAGTTACCCGGTGGATTTGCCCATAATCTAGGAGAGCTCGCCATAATTGCCCCACCATCGAGATGTTGTTGAAACTTGCTAACAACAAGAACCTACCAATAGAGATGCAGTTGAAACGAACCTTCAATGGGAATGAGGTCAACGCGCTTTCATGGCGCTTCCACAAGATGTACTGGCTCGTCTAGCAAGCCTGACTGGCTATGACCAAATGTTGGAGATGGATACTGTAAGCAGAACTCATGGGGTTGGGCTGGCTGAAATCGAATCGCAACTTGCAGCATACAAAGCAGGGGCAATGCAACCTGAAGCGAATGCCCCAGTGGCAGATTTTGACCCGGTTGCAAGTAAGGAATTAGTGGACTTAGAAAATGCACAACCAGTCAACACTGGGCCCAATTACATCGATAATCCAGACCAATTTCGAATGAAATACGATCCGTCTGCTAGAGGCCAGGCCAATCAATCTCAAGTCAATCAAGCGATAATGTGCCCAGCTTGTTCGGCACCGCTTGGTATACCAGACATTAGGCCAATCAAGGTAACATGCCCGCAGTGCATGCACGAAGCGGTGTTCCATTCTTGATTAGATTCCCCAGTATCTTTCAGATTGGGCTTGCCTTGCCTGTACAGCACGAACAATTGTGGTAGTAACCCACAGTACTGCGATCCACATTAGAGGCTCAAGCATATCTTCCCATATCTCTTGGACTGTGAAGTTGTAACCAACTCCAGTCAATACATCCATTGCAATCAACAGACCTTGGTCTAGGAATGAATAGACAACCATGCCGAATACAGCTAGGATGATCAGTCTTCCAGAGAATGAACCCTTCTTCAAACGCAGTAACATGAATCCAGCAGTAGAGGTAAGGAATGCAATAACAATCCATGCTAGTGCTGAGTGAACAACACCAATCCATACAACGGAGGTATTGGTAGTAGCTTCCAATTCGATGTATTTGTCATAGCCCATTGCTACAGCAAATATTGCGCTGAATACCGTAGTTGTCCACAGTAGAGAGGAGAACATAGCAGCGTCTGCGTTTTCTCGCATCTCTTGGGCGATTCTTCCAACAGTAGCTTCCAGTCCAAGTCCCTTGGAGAGGATAAACAGGCCGAAGACAAGAGGAAGAGCACCAATTACAATTCCACCAAGAGTATCAGGGAGCATTACACCAAGACCGAAAATCGCCATGATGGTGCCCAGGGGAACCAACATCTTTGCCCGCCATTTAGGGTCTTCAAGCGCCTTTACGATGTAGTAGTACGTTCCTTCGATACCCTTCGATTGCTTGACAATAATCTTCTGCACATGGTCGATTCTGACTTGGCTTTGGATAATTGGCAGAACGGATTCATCTTCTGCACCATCAGTTACCAATATCGCTTGGTCAGGCTGAAATTCAGTCACAACTTCTTCTAATTGTGCTGCAATAGACCTGTCTGAGCGTACACCGACCTTTTCATCACCGGTTAAGATTGCAACTTCAACCTCGTCATTTTCACCATTGGTTTCATCGAGATTATCGTGTTGATGTAGTGCGCCAAGGATTGCATTTGTATCGCTTTCTTCTGGGTCAGCAATACCTAATTTTAGTGCAGCGGTTAGAACCTGCTTTCGTCCAACGACAGGGCCGCGTATCGCTGTTTTTTGACCAAGATCGTTATCTCGGTCTACAGTTAACACTAGTGTCCTTGTCACAGATTCCCACCTCGGCTACGATTGCGCTGACGCGCTTCCTGTTCATCAACCATCGCCCGGTTTGGGCGACTCAACAGCCACTTCCAGACTTTCTTGTCGCTTTCGCCGCCTTTGTTTTGCACGAATGTACTTCAGAGGGTGATCCATCCATGGCTGGTCACACAATTTGTCATCACCTGTTCGCACAGCACAGTTGTGGTTGACTTTTAATTTCGAACATCCCGAAGGCGTATACTCTCTTTCGTAAAGGTGGTTCACCTGGTAACTTGTTGTACTTTCATTGAAATCTGGAGCGCCTCTGAAGAAATCCACTGTTGTTTCTTGGGGCAGGCCTATGCACCTAGACATCGAACCAAGGAATACTCTCCCGAAGTGATTTACATTCACTCCTTCAGCAAGTTCGCCCACAATCTTTCTCATGCAAGGCGGCCAATCTTCTTCACCAGCGCCAATCAGAGCAATTGTTTCAGCAGTTTTTGATGCTACTAAGCCCCTAATCATCCCAACTGGTTCGGACAATCTAATCAGAAGGCTTTCATCCATCTTAGTCATCTTTTCAAGCGCGTCGATTTTGATGTCTTCCTTCATTCTTTCACGCAACAATCTAGCAACTTTAGCCCTTGAAGAATAACGGTCTCCTTCATCGTGTAAAGTAACCCATCCGTCGTTGATTTCGCAATTAGGTAATCTCCATCGGGAACCGGTAATTCCTGTACATAATTCGATAAAATCCGAAAGACCAATTTTCCAAATGCCTTTCTCGTCACACGAGATTTCAGAGAGGTAAGTGTTAGCTATTACTTGAATAGAATCGTCCCTTTCTAGGATACGTTGGGCGCGTTCTGCCTCGGCTTGAGCCCATCTAGAAATCAATCGCTCATCTTCGCTGGCTCCCACAACCAGTCTAGCATAATAGAACGAAAAAGCCTCGAGTAACCTTCCTTCCTCAGTATGGATGTCCCCTATTGAAGCAACTTCTACGCCATCTTTGCTATCAACAGAGTCAACTAACCGTGATCTAGCTCTGATTCGCGCTCTATCCATCATGCCTCCATCAAGTAGTTCATCGATATCGATTCCATGTTTCACAGCCATGCTAGTAATCCAGGATTTCGCTTGCGGCAAGAATGGATATCTTGCAAGCGTGACCTCATCAGTGAGGTCTGGAATAGTCAGTGGCTTTGGCACGATTGAGAATTCTAAGAGGAGGCATTTGAACCCTCTCATTCATGTGGGACATCGCTGTGGGCTGAGCGATGAAGCCAGTGAATCGTGATTTGATTCTCATTCAAGATGAGATCAGGGAATCTTTCGGCTGGGATATCGAATCCGACTATGAAAGCGCCAAATCCTTAGTTTCACAATGTAAAAATCCCTCTCCATTATTGCAATTCCAGTCGAAAGTAACAGTAGTTGGTGCTGCTGCACCTTCTGGTATCAATCCGGACTTTCCAACGATAGTTGCTGATGGGGCAATCGGTGCAATATCGGATCTTTCCAAAGTGGCACTGATTGTCACAGATGGAGATGGCACCCCTCATCTGGAGAAGGCGTTGAATATAGGGATTCCAATCTGTTTGCATGCACATGGTGACAATCAAGATTCGTGGGCAAGAATACTATCGATTATTGATGACAAACAAGAAGTTCTTCTGACGCATCAAACTCCATATGTAGTGAATGGAATGTACAACCCAGGTGGATTCACAGACGGCGATAGAGCAGTATGCATTGCATTTGCATTAGGAGCAACTGAAGTGGAATTAATTGGGTTCTCCACAGATGATGTTGGCCAATGGTCTGGAGTGACAGATGAAAAACGAAAACTAATCAAGTTGAAGTGGATGAGTAGAGTGTTGCAAATTCTTTCCTTGAGGGTTGATAATGAAGAATAGTTACTGGTTGTGGATAATCGCATTGATTGTGGTCAATACAGGTTGGTACACGGTTAGTCAACAAGGTGCAGTCCAGGAAATAAACAGGCCAGGAGCAGACTTTTCTGAAACACGAAAGGGCGAACTTTCGACTTTATTTGGTTCGGATGTCGATTATGAGATTGAACACTGCTTCGAATCAATAAACGGAGGAGTTTACAACGCTAGTATAATCGTAGAAACGAAATCAGAAGTTCTCTATTACTGGGAAGGCGATACAGACGAAGGTTGCATAACATATTCCTCTACTGCTGGTGAGGGTGAATTCGTTGTAATTACTATGATTGAAGAGGGTGTAGAAACCACAACTACTTTGACAACATGGCCGATGAAAAGTGCTTTCGTTTTAGGCTTGATAATATTCTCACTTTGCACCGTAGCGGTTGCCTTTGGTGAGTCTTTTGTTAGAGCATTTGTCAAGAAGAAAATCGATCAAAATCACTCCATTCCTAAGCCCAAAATCGACTCGTTCATAGAATCAAATGGGATTTGGCAAGACCCCGTTCGACCAAATTGATCATAAGAAATCAGACAAACTTAGCTGCTTAGCATTATCGTTATTGAATAGACTTTCAACACTATCTGCAAGCCACTCAACATTCTGTCTAGTGTATTGGTCTACTCCGTAGGTTTCCATTACGTGCTTTGTGACTTTGATATACTTTCGAACTGCGCCTTCAGTTACTGTCAGAGCGAGGTTGCCATTACACATGTCGCCTTCTGATTTTTTGATTCCGAACGCACTCATTCCCCTTCCAGTTTGTTTTGGTGGCTGGATACACTTAGCAGCCAATGGCATCCTGCGATAAGAATGGCCACATTTCAAACATCGAACCTTTTGTCTAGTAAATGCTACAAGATTTCCTCTCAAGTCTGGTAAGAAGTGCGAGCGAATAACACTCGATGCCACGGTACGAACATTCACTCCTCTAAGCCTGTGACCCAAAGAGAGTTGACCATTCATTTTGTCAATCATAGTTTCCAATGTCTTGTAAGCAGACAAAGGAGGGCCTTCTGCCATACTCTTGGTAGAGTGGGTGAATCCTATTCCACGGACAGCCCCAATGCTGCCCAGCCTGCGCTCGACATAGTCCATTTTTTCTGCAAGGGCCTTAGGGTGTGGCTGTTCGAGGGTTGCCTCGTAAAACCATCTTTCGTAGTGCCAAGCAGAATCTACATTCAGGGCTTCTTTATCCACTTCAGTTGGATTTAATCTAGTCGTTAGCACCAAAGGCGCATCCATCTTTCCGCCACGATTAGACGGCAGAATGTCCCTACTGAAATTTAGCAAGCCGTCCATTAACAGCATGATCGCATCTTCATCGCCGTCACAATTTCTTCGCTTTGCAGCATGAAATAGAGGGTGCGCATATCCTCCTGAACTGTTTGAGAAACCAATCAGCCTAGAAAGAACTCCTCCCGATGTGTGAGGTGCTAGAGCGCAGATCAGGTGCCCTACCAAATCTTCAGGTTTATCGACATGGTAGTAAGGATCCATTCCATAAAAACGGACCAACAATTCATCGATATATTGTGCAGCTCGGACGAAATAATCCGCACCATTTCTTGCCAGAATAAAATCCTGAGGGAAGATTTCTAGCATTTGAGTATCACTTTGCAATTCATTGCCAAAGCAATCATGGGTATAGCCAAGGTGTTTCAATTGATTCCAATCAACTCCAACTTCTTCTGGAGTGAAATGGGTTACTGGAACATCACTCATATCGAATCTTATGGTCCCGTCTCTGAAAACGGGAAGACCATGCTTCGCCCTTAGAATGCCTTTTTCAACGGCTTCCGGGGTTTGATTTTTGCTCATCAATTTCTTTAATCCCTTCATTTTCTTTGGAACTCGATCTAAACCTAATGATATTCTCGCATCTTCTAACAAATTATCGATACGAATAGTCTGTAATTCCCCCCGTCGTCGAGAGTTTTGCTTCTCACTAGACCCTCTTAATTCGGTTCTCCCGCCACAAACCTCTCCTGGCTTTTCTTCCCCAAAATCATCCAATTTTCTGTGATGACAGGTTATCATTGGAGATTTTTTTTCACAAACTGTACAAAATCTAACACCCATCTCTACACGCAAATCTTGCTGTTCTGCAGAATTTACAATCAATCTCTGATTGCCTCCTGAAAGAGCTATTGGGAACAATGAATGAACAGTAGGCTTTTCTCTCGGGGCGCTCTTTTCTGGACGCCCCATTCTGCAACCGATTCTAACCGGCGCAGAATGTTCCCATCTAAGGCGGGATATTTGCCGAATCTGAGTCAGGATTCCATCTACTTGGTGGTCGTCTTCTAGAATCTGAGATCGAAGGTAGTCGTCGGGATTTTTGGGGCCAGGATCTGGTAATTTAAATGCGGCCTCTTTACCAATTTTATCTGTTTCAGCGATTCCTAAACCTCTCTGTCTTGCATCGGTTTCAGCGGCAATTTTGACTGTTGAACGCTTTTGTTCCAGTTCGTCTTTTCGCACCTTTTCTTCTTCTAGAATAATAGCAGCATCCCGCAATTCAGCGATTCTATTATTGAAAACTGATTCTGCATCTTCTATTCGCATAGGAGCTTTACCTTTGATTGCGAATCCTAATCCATCCAACATTGCTTCCCAGCCTTCTGTAATAACCAGGTCATCACCATCATGATGATGTGCCAATCCTAACATTAGAGCACTACCTTTTGCCAAACCATGAATCCTGAGAACCCAACTGTGCGGCACGTAATCAGAAAAGATTCCATCCTCAACAGGAATATTGGGCCCTGGTATTGAGTCGTAATCTAGTGCCTTTTCTACCTCAGGACGTAATTCGTCCATTTTTTCAGGATTCCAACCTTTCACACCACCGATAAAGCGAAGATTTCCATTTCGAACAGTCGCATTTTCTATTGCTTGTAGCAATGCTGGGACCCATTCAATCGGTAAATCGAGCCACCATGGGTTGTGAGGGCCAACTAGAGATGTTGCGAATCTGATAGCAATCTCTTTTGCAGATTCCCATGATGGATTTAGCGAAATTAGTGAATCTCTCCATATCCTGCGGATGTGGAATCTTTCATCCAAATCTGTAGATTGATTTAAGGGCAAACCAGGTGTTCCTTCAGGCATGTTTTTCCTATCGCTGCCAATTATCCTACAGAACTCTTCAACAGCTTGCTCACTGTCTAAAGCATCGATTAAATCAGCAGCCCACCAATCGTGCGAATAAGCCGCAGGAACCAGGTTTTTGTTGTTCTCCATGAACTCGCCATACCCTAAAACGAGCTCCCCATTATCCCATATCGATGATATTTGAGGGCGGTCTTTTTGGAATGACTCAAGATCATTGTATTGCTTGAAATCACCGTTTCGTAATATCGCCCAAGGGCCTTCTGCAATGTCGCAGGGTGTGATTGCACAAGCCTTTCCAGGCCTCTCTATTTTCATCTGAGTTCCTACAGCAATGAAATCATCCATTGCTGCCATCGATGCAGCATTACACGAACCTGCAGCTAGACCTGATGGCCTAGCTCTTCCATATCTTAGTCGAAAACCCCCGGGCTCTAATGGGGCTCCAAAAACAGGCCTGCCCGCAATAATATCCTTCATGAATTTTGAAATTTCTGGGACTTTACGGGAAGTAAATCCTCCGCCGTCTCCTGTGTTTTCCTCGTCTTTGTTCTTATTTGCAAAGGTGGAAATGAAATCCCATCCCGGGACATTTAGACGTTCAGTATGCCTTTGGATTTTTGGGGCCTTGAGACACAAACCTTCTCCAATGACTAACAAAACACCGCCACGGATTCTTGCCTCGTCAATATTTCTAACTCGTCCATATCCCGCACATTCTATGTCTTCTGTAGACTCCCCGTTAACCATTACAGGGCACGCCCTTACGATTGTATCAACCTCTTCAGGAGGGGGCCGATACTGTAGGTTTCCTCGGTATAGCCCGAATTCTTCTTTCACTCTTTCAACTTCATCATCAGTTGGTTTGTATGCATCAACGTTCAACTCTCTTCGAATCATGTCTCCAATTAGTACTGCAAGCGCCTGTGCGGTACCGCCTGCTGCACGAATAGGTCCTGCAAAGTGAATTGAAAGAAATTGGCTCCCGTCAATATTGGGCAGTAGTCTTACTTCACTAATTCCTTCTAGTGGTGCTACAAGTACGGCTTCTGTGAGAATAGCAAGTCCTACTCTAAGTCCAACATCTATGCTTTTTTGCAAATCATGGCCATTTTCTCTGAATCTTTTTGCAACAATTGTTGCCATCTTTATCGAGGTAGTCTCACGATCATTTTCTGCCAACAATTTCCTGATGTCATCTGCAACTTCGGCACCTTCAAGGTGTTCTACGAGTAATTTTTCCGTGCGGCTAGCCAAATCTGAAGCACGAGGAATTTCTACATCGAGAGAATGGTCTAGCCCCTTTGCTCTAGCTTTCTCAGCGATTTTGTACGCTTCTTCAGTTCTCTCATCGAGCCATTCTTCATAGGATTTCATTTCCCTTTCTAGACGCTCGACATCAAGACCCAATAGCGGGTCGTGAACATCTCTTGCGCCCTGTTGACTCATGGCTACCCATTCACGCTCCTTGCAGGTGGCTCATAAGGGCTACCACATAATCCACTATCTCCTAGGGAAGGTTCATTCCCCTCAAACTGATGGCCTAGTACATGTCGGTTCCTCAGCAACTACGCAACGACCCACGATGGGCTCGCCTTGTGGATTTAGTCAGAGAGTTAGCATTTCTCGACGGCGGCAGTGATGAAGCATTCACTTTAGCCAGCGGTAGAACTTCACGTTGGTTTTTCGATATGAAGCCCGTAATGATGCATCCTGAAGCAGGGCGCCTTGTGGGTCAGTTGATGAATGCACGGTGCGATGAAATCGGAGCCGATTTCGTCGGAGGATTGGAACTAGGGGCTGTTCCATTGGCTGCACTGGTAGTTGCTACCGATTTTACATCAGATAGACTGGGTTTCATGGTTCGAAAGCAAGCCAAAGGACGTGGCGGTAGAAAGACAAACAACCCACCAGGAATCGAAGGGGCATCGATTTCAGAAGGCGGTAAAGTGATTATTTTAGAGGACGTTACCACTACTGGAGGTTCTGCAATCCAAGCAGTCAAGAGAATAGAGGAAGAGACAACCTGTGAAGTCGTAGCAGTAATCAGTATTCTGGACAGGCAAGAAGGTGGAAAAGAAGCATTTGAAGACGCTGGAATCCAATTCGAGAGCCTATTGGTTCGCTCCGATATATCAGGGTGAATAATTTGGATTTGAATCCTAGTGACGCTGACCTTGACGGCCCTACAGCAAACGATTCTACTGCTCCGGAAGGTTTGGTTTTTCATTATGCAGATGAGGCCAAACCCCTGGCAACTCCATGGCAGGTTGCAGTCGAGAGAGCTAAGATGATTAGGAAATGCAATTTACCCAGTGGTGCTATTTTGGATCCCGCCTGTGGAAGTGGGATTCAGTTAGCAGCCTATTGTGCCATGCTAAACCGTGAAGGCTACGGTATTGAAATGGATAAATCTACAGCAATGGCTGCAAATTCAAATCTCAAAAGAGTGGCCGATTTTGGATTTGGACAATCGTTGTTATCCTCGACTATCAGAATAGGTGATGGAACAATCGGTGAATCCAAGCAAAAGTTTGCCATGTTACATCTGGACCCCGCAAGGCCGAGGAATTCTCGTACTCATGGGCTTGATGAAATGGCACCTAAACTGCCTGAAATTTTTGAAGCTTGGAAAGATAAATTGAATCATGGTGATAGAGGGCCAGCAATTTTGTTAGATTTATCACCTCGATTGGGTGATAGTCAACGCATTGAAGTTGAAGAAATAGTCGAAACATTCTGGCCTAATATTGGGAAAACATGGGTGTGGACTAGCCGAGGGAGAGGCCGAGTCGACAGGTTATCATTGTGGGTAGGGCAGTTATCCACTCCAAATATATCTCGCAGATATGTTCGTATTCCGCCAGACATCAAAGACAAACCACTGGTCATAGAAGGCGATTTTCAAGAAATATCAAGCCACAGAAAACCCCCGAGAAAAGGAGAACATGTTAGCATATTGGATGCAGCATTAGTGGAATCAGGCCTTGCGTTAAATTTTCTGAGAGATTTAATCCCTGGACAAGAGATTTCTTGGAGTATTGTCGAAGGACGCAGGCCACAAATTCATCATCCAGAGCCAATTAATTTTGAGAATAAGCAAGAGAGGATGCTCATTCAGGCCACAGGGCGAATTGTGAAATTAGTTCATTCCGATTTGTCTATTGATACAATCTCGCGCCTTGTGGACGCATCTAGAGAGTATGGATTTGGAAAATTGACCCTACGGGTCGCACTAGAACCGCAATTACAACCAAGACTTCAAGGAAGCCTAGACAGACAACTTTCTTCCAAGGGGGGCGTGCATGTTGGATTTGTTGCGAAACAACCCCACGATTCTATGCTACTTTTGTGCCTTGAAACACAATAGGCTTTTAGCACCACGAACAGAGGGTGAGGAAATAGCGAATCTGTGGCGCAGTCTCGCGAATGATGAATCGCGGTCTTGATATAGGGGAGGTTTGTCGCAAAGTCGCTCGACATCATGTTGTACGCGTTAATCAGGTGAACTGTAATGGCTAATGAACAAGAATTGGGAGACGACTTCTCCTACATGCTTCGAATGGCAGATACCGATATAGACGGTTTGAGGCCACTTAGGACTGCGCTAACTGCGGTCCGCGGTGTTGGAGACCGTACTGCAGCTAATATCTGCAGAATAACAGGTTTCGACCCTAGTATGAAGGCTGGACACCTTGATACCGCTCAGCAGGAAACATTGCGTGAAGCGATTGAGAACTACGCTCAAAATGTCCCATTATGGATGCTGAACCGTCAGCGCGACTTAGAATCTGGAGATGAACTACATCTTTCCGGACAAGATCTCAAACTCACTCACGAAGACGACATCTCTCGTCTACGTTCAATCAAGTGCTACCGTGGAGTTCGCCATGCTGGCGGCCACAAAGTACGAGGACAGCGCGGCCGTTCCAACGGTCGTTTTGGTCTGACTCTTGGAGTACAGCGAAAGAAGTGATAGGGGGAATAAGATATGGGACATCCAAAATTTGCTCGACCTAAATACGATACCCCTCCTCACCCTTGGAAGGCTGACAGAATCGAAGAAGAACACGCAATCAAAGCAAACCACGGTCTAAAGAACATGACCGAGATTTGGAAAGCCAAGTCTGCTCTGCGCCGTATTCGTGGCCAAGCAATGAAGTTGATTGGTCGTGTTGATACTTCTGAAGGCCACTATGCTCGCGAGAAGGATGCTCTGCTTGCTTCCCTAAACCGCAAGGGACTGATTGCAACCGACGCAATTCTTGACGACATCCTTTCGCTAACTGCTGAAGACATCCTTAATCGCCGTTTACAGGCTCAAGTCTACTACAAGGGTCTAGCATGCTCGATGAAGCAGGCAAGACAACTAGTAACTCACGGACAGATTTGTATTGGCGACCAGAAGGTCACAATCCCGTCTTACCCAGTCACCAGAGACGAAGAAGAATTGATTCGCTACCACCCTCGCTCCAATCTAAACGATGAAAACCACATTATTCGTCAAACAATCTTGGGAGTTCGTGAATCTGCTGAATACGCAGATGATGAAGTGGATCCTGAATTTTCACAATCCGAAGCATCAGAAGTCAACGAATCGGCTGACGATGCTCCTAAAGCAGAAGACACAGTTGTCGGAGGCGGTGAATGATGCGCAAGGCTATCATCAACATCTTCTCTAGTTACAACAACGTGTTGTTAACTGCAACTGACTTGACAGGTGCTGAAACCATTGCAACATGCTCCGGTGGACAAGTTGTCAAGTCATCCAAGGACTCCGGTGGGCAGTTCGCCGCAACACGCGCAGCTGAGCGAATGGCCGACCAACTAAAGGAGAAAGAATTCACACAGGTCATCGTCAAGTACCGTGGCCCGGGTGGTAACAAGTCAAACAATACAGGTCCAGGAGCACAGGCAGCAATCCGTGCTCTAACTCGTGCAGGAGTAACGGTTACTCGTATCGAAGATGTAACTCCGATAGCTCACGATGGTACGAAGAAGAAGGGTGGCCGCCGTGGCCGCCGTGTCTGATTATTTGAGGTGTTGAAAATGAAGGCGCAAGTAGTAGATGGTTGGCCAAAGGACAACAAAATTAGAATTATTCTTTCTGAAACAAATGCCGCTCAGGTGAACAGTCTTCGCCGTGCAATTTTAGCAGATGTTCCAAAGATGGCTATTACCAAGGTTCGCTTCGAACAAGGTGTAACACAGGATAACCAAGGAGAGGTCATTGAGTCAGTCAATGTATTGCCGGATGAAGTGCTAGCGCACCGTCTTGCTATGGTTCCTGTTCCTACATTTTTGGAGGAGTTCGTGTTCCCAGAGGATGACCCAAACAACGAGAATCTTCCGGAAGACCAGTGGGGCTCACCGTTGTCACAGATTATCTATCATCTTTCAATTAGAGGACCTAGCTCTGATTCTGATGAAGATTTCAAGACAGTTTATGCTGGTGACTTGAATGTACTTGGAGAAACCAAGTTGCAAATCAAGGATGAGCACAAGCGAATTCCACTAACGATTCTTTCCAAGGGCCAATATCTAGAATTGTATGCTTACGCTACTTTAGGCCGTGGAAGAGACCACGCAAAGTGGTGTCCAGCAGCTGCAGTAACCTTCCAGCCAAGGCAGAAGGCGACCCTTGCAAAACCAAAGAAAGCGAAAGTATTGTTTGATCTAAATCTGACTTCAAAGTCTGGACTTGCAATCGATTCCAAGTTGTTCACAAACAAGGAATGCACAGATGTTGACGCGGTTCTTGACTTGGAGAGGGCACTTCACCAAGTTGGATATGGAACCGGCCGTGATGAAGCATTCGACAATGCGATTGTCATGGAGGATATCGAAGGAGAATATGTATTCTCATTCGAATCTGATGGCTCACTTCCTGCTGAAGAAATCTTCAACAGGGCTTGCTCTGAACTAGTCTCTCGTTTCGAGAAGATTACCAGCGAAGTCGATGCAGCACTTGCTTGAATCGACAAAATGAGTTTTGCCGTAATGGCGAATTATCATGACCTATGTCGTATAGCGTAAGCACGATGAGTGAAGTCACTGTTCAAGTCGGAGGCCACGTGACTCTCCTTTTTTCAGTTCACTCCAAATCTCTACTTGCTAGAAATCAAGGCTCCAAAGGAGCTGGATTCTGTCTTGAGGACGGCGTTTTATCGACGGTGAAGATTCTGAATAAAGGCCCGGATAAGATTACAGTAACTTCAATGGATGGCAGTCTGTTCGAAAAGGGGGAACAATTGTACCTTGAGATGTTGAACTCATTTAGGGAGGTATTCAAGATCGAATCAGCAGTAAGCATTGATGTTCAATTAGAGTTGCCAGTTTCACAAGGCTTTGGAATGTCTGCAGCTGGATTACTAGCGACCAGCCTTGCTCTTGGCGAATTGTTTGACCGCGGAGATGAGGGCCAGTTAGCAAGATTGGCTCACAGAATTGAAAGAAAGTTTTCTGGAGGCCTTGGAGATATTCTTGGCCTTTGGGCAGGAGGGTGCGAACTGCGAGTTAATCCTGGTAGTCCTCCATCTCCTGGTAAGGCATACGGATTTGATGTTGGTTGCCCTGCAATTTTAGTTTGGGACCCCGAAGGAGAAAAGCACACCTCGGATTATATTGATGACCCTGATTGGAAGATGAAGATAACAAAAGCAGGCGAAGCAGCAGTTGCGAGGTTAGAGAGACTTGATTGGAATCTCGGTGTTTGGGACAAACTACTCGAAGAGGCAGACCGTTTTGCATTAGAATCTGGATTGCTTGATGAAAGAGCTAGAGCTAATTTGCTCAACGCAGTTGTCGAACACTCTGATGAGACGATGAGTTGTCATTTGTGTATGCTTGGAACTTCTCTGATTGTAGTTCCAAGGAATTTGCAATTGGATTTCGATACTAGTGAATTAGCACAGAAACTAAGGGCGCTTGGCCTAGGTGTGAGAGAAACTATTCTTCAGTAAGCTGATTTAATGGCCCTAAATCAAGGGGAGCGCAGTCTAGTAAAACCGTACCAGGTATGTACAAATTTTCACAGAAGCCATGCCTGAATACCAAAGCCCCTTGGCCCCAAGTGTCAACATATCGGCCCGCCTGTTTCACAATTTTCTTTCTTTGGAAATTGACATCAGCACCATAGAAATGCTTAGCGTCTATCCATGCGACAGGCTCACCGTTAATTTCTACATGATCTAAGAATAGCAAATCTGGAGTATTTACAGGTCTTCCATGTTCGGCCATTTGTTCTTTGACCATCTCACTTTGCCTTCTCACTCTCACGCCTTGTTCTTCAAACCAATCGGCGAGTATATCTTCGAATATATCTGCCCTAGAATGAGTTTCAGATTGATCTACATTACTTACTCTGTCAGCAGCTTCTGCAGATTTGAATTCGTTCCTTTCTCTCTCTTTGAATTTCGAAGGTGCACGCAATGTTTCTTTGATTCTCGACTTTGACCACCCCATTTCTTTGAGCACCACTCTAAATATATTCATTGGAGGGAAATCGAATTTCTTTGAAAGTTCAACGATACTCATCCCTTCTCTGTATAATCTCATAATTGCTTTTCCTCTTGCCTGAAGTTGCCCATGAGAGTAAACAGTTTTTTGTTGCAACAACGCACTTCTCAGAGACAAAGCTTGGTCCAAAGTCATGTCCAAGTCGCCAACCATCTCTCCAATCTCTGCCACCCTTTCGTCTGAAAGCCATCCGAATTCACCCCTACGGACTACCTTTGAAGCAAGTACAGATTCAGTCTCTAAAGTTACAGGGTTGTTTTCCCATTTGAATGAGAAGCGTCTTGGCTCTTCAAAATCCTCAGGAATTGCAATAGGTAGTGGATTTTGTGCAAATCGTTCATTCGCAGCTTTTTTTGCAGCTGTTTCGTATTCTGCATGCCTTTCAATCAACAAATGTTTGGCAGTTCCACCGTGTTGTTTTGGTTTCTTAGGCCTCTTACCGCGACGGCTATTTTTCCTAGAACTGCCACCCGCCATGGAACCGTCTGGATGCCCCCGTTCCATAGATAAACCGGTCATTCTATGTTAGATAAATCTGAGATGAATTGCTCAGCTTGTTTCTTCATAAACGCATTAATCTGTTTAGAGAATACTGACAGAATTATTGATACTTCGCAACTAGCGTGTACTTCAATGCCCCCGTCATCCTGATAGAGGAATGTAATGGAAATTTGCAGATTATTCAATCCCTTAGCAATCGGGCGCTCATTCCTGCTTTGTCCCTCTCCCAATAATTCGATTTCACAGAAATCTTCTCCTTCACGAATTGATTTAACCAACCATTTTGTTTCGATTAAGCTGCCTTTGATTACTTGGAAAATAGCGATGTGATCCCCTTCATCCATAGATTCAGGTTTGGTTGCTAACATACTCTTAGCACTACTATTCCAGTCCGGCCATTTACTGGGATTTCTAAATGCAGCCAGTCCCTTTTTGACTTGTTCCGGGGCCATCTCTTCTCTTGCAGTATGTGAGAAAACTCTGCCCATGTTTATTCCAGGTTGTGATACTGCATTGATGTTGTGGACAGTTATGGCATCAATTCAAGTGAGAGAAGCCGATGGGGGTATATGCGACGACTGCTGGCATTAGCCGCTGTTTTGATTATGGTACTTCCACTCATTTCTGTAGCGGAGGAAAGTCAAGGGCCCTTGGGGTGGGCTGTTTCAGGAGGAGGATTTGATGATGAAATCCTTGCAGGACATGTGGTTTTAGATGATGGCCAAATCGTAGTAGCAGGCTCTTTTACTTCAGCGGTACTGTTTGACGACATCGGCTTAGGGGCCGTAGGAATGTCTGGAGACGTTGACATGTATGTTGCAGTAATGAATGCAACTGGAAATTGGACCTCAGCATTCAATTTCGGCAGCATAGGTGCAGACGGAATTGACGCAATCGCTCTCCATACATCTGGAGACTTAATCTTAGTCGGTCACTTTTGTCTGGGCACAGCTGGCGAGGCTTGTGGAGTGAACATGTCGTCTTTTACGCTGAACAAATCTCAAGATAATCAAGAAGGAGATGCTTTTGTAGGCCGATTTGCTCTTTCTGGAAATGCACTAACTCCAATTTGGGTTAGAACTATTTCGAATCAAGACGATCTTTCTGGATTTGATGTAGAAGTTGGTCCTAATGGGGGGATATCAGTCGGGATTTTCCACAAGGGTTTCTTATCGGTAGAGGGGGAGTTTTTCCCTGGAGCAGAAGGAACTAGCATTGCTTTACTTCATTATGACGAAAATGGTCAACTCTTGTGGACGAATGGAATTACTAGCCAAGAAGGTATTGAAGCGTTCGGAGGCATGTGTTATTCCTCTGATGGATTCCTTCATGTTGTTGGAACATATGTTGGTTCAGTCATGTTCGTAGAGCGAACAGACTCAGAAGGTGAAGCAGATATGTTCGTAGCACAATTGGACGGCAATGGTAATTTCACATGGACATCATTCGCTGGAGGCACTGGTGAGGATTGGGTTAATGATTGCGCAGTGGATAGTACAGGGACAATTCACATCGTAGGACAATTGGAAGGAACTGCGAGTTTTGGTATCATAAATGCTACATCGAATGGTTGGAGAGACATGTTCCATGCAAGTATCAATTCGAATGGAATTTGGAATCATGTAAACAACGCTGGCGGTGGAGGTTGGGAATTAATTGAAACATTAATTATCGATTCCAAAGACAATATTCTCGTCACTGGAACATACACTTCAACCTTTACTTTAGGCTTAGACCAACTAACCGACAAAGATTCAAATGGCGAAAAGAGAGATGTGTTTGTTGCGCAAATTGACCCTTCCAATGAATGGGTTTGGGCAGTTTCAGCAGGTGGTTCTGGTGATGATGTAGCTCGGTCGCTTCAATTCGGTCCAGATGAATCGCCAGTCATTGGAATGACTATACAAAACACTGCAATAATGGGTAATTTCAGCGTTTCAGCAGCAGGATATAGCGATGTTGCATTTTGGAGTTATGCTAGAGACCACGACTCCGATGGCCTCGCAGATGGCTCGGATAACTGTCCAAGAGTTGCAAACCCTGACCAAATAGATACTGATGGCGATTTGTACGGCGATGCGTGTGATGACGACGACGATGGCGATTCAATCGGAGATGATTGGGACGACTGCACACCAGGTGAGACCGGATGGATTTCATCTCCAATCACTGACCACGATAGCGATGGTTGTAGGGATGCTTCAGAAGACTTAGATGATGATGAAGATGGGATTTTCGATCACTATGATGAATGTCCCGAAGGTCCAGTTGGATGGACTTCTACGATTGAAAACGACGAAGACCAAAACGGCTGCGAAGATGTCGATAGCGATGGCGATGGTTATGTTGACCAGTTAGACAAGTGCCCTGAGATTTCTGATGACCAAGCCGACTTAGATGGTGACGGAATAGGAGATGCTTGTGAAGATGACACCGATGGCGATGGTATTCTCGATCAATACGATGAGTGTCCATTTGATTCATTCGATTGGGTTAGTGAGCACGATATTGACCACGATCAAGATGGCTGTAGAGATGCAGACAGAGATGCAGACGATGACGGGGACAATGTACTGGATTTGTCAGACGATTGCCCTCGTGGTGAAATAAATTGGAACGCATCATTCGACCATGATGGTGATGGTTGTCATGATGATTTTGAGGATACAGATGATGATTCCGATGGAGTAGCAGACTCCGAAGATCTTTGCCCACGTGGTTATGTCGGCCAGGCTGGTGCGGGAATGGACTTGGATCAAGACGGTTGTATCGATACAACTGAGGATAACGATGATGATAATGACGGAGTTGAAGATTCACGCGATGAGTGTCGATACACTCCAAAGGATATGGATGTAGATTCCGACGGTTGTTCTGGCGTACAATTAGATGATGATGGAGACGGAGTTCACAACCTAAACGACCTCTGCCCCTCAACTCCAATCGGCGAAATAGTGTCTTCTACCGGCTGTACAGTAGAAACCAATGAAGAAACCAAAACCAGTAGTGATGAAGAAGAATCATTCCCATTGATTACTATCCTATTCATAATCGCAGGAATATTAGTTGCAGTAGCAGCTTATGTTACTTTCAAGCCACAAGCGCCTCTACCGCCAAAGTCGATCCCGAAAGTTGGTGAAGAATCCAAATCATCTGTAGACAATAGAGGGGGCCAAGGGGATAGCGGAGCCACTTCTTCCAACATCAGTGATACCAGCCTCAATGTCGATGCTGGAGAGTCCAAGGTCACTGCAGATGAAGTCTGAAGCTGCACTCAGAATTGCAGCCTCGTCCAATCTACCACTGATCATCTGCTTTTCTTCATCAGACCATTTGAAGATTTGAGGGAGCATTCTCTTGCCCCAGAATCCCATTATTTCGCCTCGCATTTCACCTTGAGCGAATGGTAATCCTGACAAAACACCGGCAAATGTTTTGACGTTTTCACCTGAGTTGATGTGCTCAATCGCTGCTTGAGCAAGTTCGCGTTTCCAAGGCCTCGAAATGTGCACAGTGGCATGGCTAGGATCGCCACCTATGTGCTTAACAGCAATTTTTGCAACCTTTCTTGCTTGCTCAAGGAATGTACGAAGATATGCTTCAGCCTCGAGTGCTGCCAATTCTTCATCGCTCAATTCCCCAGGTAAATCGAAGACTCTTCCAGCCATCAAATCGGTATTGCCTTGCATCTTCCACCAATCTTCAGCTAAGTGCGGTGTAGCAATAGAAATCATGTGTGTCCAAACATTGAGGATTTCTTTCCCGATTTCTGGATTTCCACCACCGCGTCGACGATACCAGTTTAAATCCTTCACTAAATCAAAGTGGCTTGCATCCACTGCTCCACGCAGATCGTAATTATCCATAGCGTTCTGCCACTGTAGGCATCTTTGTTTGAGACGAGCCTGCATCCACAAATCGATTTTACTTGCATCACCATTCCAACCTAAGATGTTAGAAGGCATTCCATACAATTGAACCATTTGTCTATGATTAGCCTCAAGTGCAGAATCTGACCAATCCATTCCTGCAGTGGGATTTGCTGCAAATAGGATGAACAAGCGGACTGTGTCGGCTCCATATTTTTCAATCATTTCTTCAGGTGAAACGGTATTCCCGAGGCTCTTACTCATCTTTGCACTTCTCTCGCTCAATATCGAACTGCATTGTGGACATTTTTTGCCAGTGTGTTCAACAGACAATGTTATTCCACAAGGTTCACACCATGGCGCTGCTTTGTTCACCATGCCTTGGCATAACAACTCTTCAAACGGCTCGTCGATATTGTGCAAGCCAATGTCACGCAATGCCTTTGTCCAGAACCTTGCATAAATCAAGTGCATTTGAGCATGTTCTATACCTCCGCAGTAAAAATCAACATTCATCCAATGGTTGGCGATTTCAGGGTCGAAGCAATTGTCGGTCTGCATCGGGTCTGTGTATCTTAGGAAGTACCAAGAAGAGTCTACGAATGTATCCATTGTATCAGTCTCTCTTTTTGCAGGCTTTCCACATTTTGGACAGTTTACATTACAGAAAGACTCACTAGTTTCAAGTGGATTTCCTTTGCCATCAAAAACGACGTCTCTAGGTAATTCCACAGGCAATTGGTCCTCGGGAACGGGAACTACTCCACATGTTTCACAATGAATAATTGGTATTGGAGTGCCCCAGTACCTCTGTCTGCTAATCAGCCATGGTCTTATTTTCCAATTAATGGTGCCATTTCCAGCTCCTGTTTTTTCTAGCGCTTCACAAACAGCAGATTTGGCTTCTGCACCATATAGCCCATCGAACCCTTCGATTCCAGAATTTACCATCCACCCTAAATCACATTCAGCAAATTCTAATTCTGCATCACCTGAATCGCCTTCAGACATCACCAATACGCGTTTTATTGGAATATCGTACTTCTTTGCAAATTCAAAGTCCCTTTCATCATGACCAGGGACTGCCATAACAGCGCCAGTTCCATATGATGCGATTACGAAATTACCGACCCAAATAGGAAGTTTCTCACCGGTTAATGGATGGATAGCAAACGCTCCAGTAGGAACACCCTTTTTCTTACCCATATTTTTGATTCTATCAAACTCACTCATTGCGATTATTTCGTCATGAAGAGCTCTCCAATCTTTTTCATATTCAGTCCCAGATACTAGTTTTTCAGCCAATTCATGTTCCGGGGCTAATGTAACGAACGTAACTCCAAACAATGTATCTGGTCGTGTTGTGAATACACGAATATTTTCATCCATACCTTCTACTGCAAATTCGATTTCAGCACCTTCAGATCTACCTAACCAATCTTGTTGCAGAGCCTTTACATTTTCTGGAAAACTAATCGTTTCCAAACCATCAAGCAACTCTTGCGCATATTTTGTAATGTCCAGGAACCATTGACTCATTTCCTTTTGAATTACTGGTGCATTGCACCTCCAACATCTGCCTGCTTTTACTTGCTCATTCGCAAGAACAGTGCTGCATGGTTCACACCAATTTACTGGGGCGAACTCCTGGTAAGCCAGACCTCTTTCCAAGAATTTTAGGAAAAACCACTGGTTCCATCGATAGTATTGCGGGTCGTGGCTCTTGACTAAACGCCTCCAGTCGTATGAGAAACCCATGCGCTTGATTTGTTCTGTAATCGATTTCATGTTTCTTTCAGTAATGTCATGGGGATGTCCTCCTTCGGCAATAGCTGCATTCTCAGCAGGCATCCCGAACGAATCGAATCCCATTGGATATAGGACATCGAATCCCATCAATCTCTTATATCGAGCAACTGCGTCTCCAATTGAGTAATTTCTAACATGCCCCATATGCATTTTTCCAGATGGATATGGATACATTTCGAGGCAATAGAATACTGGATTTTCCTTGTTGTATTCCACATTGAAAATACCAGAGTCTTCCCAAGCCTTTTGCCAGGATAGTTCTGTATTTTGTGGAATGTAATCCGACACCAAAACACCTCTTCGCCCCTACGGGGCGAGTAGTCGACACATGTAATGGCCTTGAAACCATCTACAGAATCATAGTTCAGTAGTCTCAAGTAAGAACAAAGCTTCTCTAGTCAAGCAGTATCTGTTTCTGACACCACTCTTCTTTTTCTCGACAAGCCCAAACTTCTGTAGAGTTCGAAGGTGGTGGCTAACGAGTTGTTGAGACCTCTCTAATCGATGTGCAAGTTCAGCCTGAGTTGGGAATTTATTCATCTGCCCGTCATCATCTAACAAGCGTAGAATCTTTCCTTGCAAACTGTTTGGATCAGGGGAGAGTGGAGGTAGAGGCAAATCTTCGTCAAGAATCCCTGGATGAAGATTCGAGGTGAATGGATAGAATCTAACCAATCGACCATCGGCTCTTCTCCAGATTCTATCTTCGTCTTCCAAAATCTTCAGGTGGTGAGTAATCTGCCCGTTTGACATCTCTAAAGCAGCCATTAATGCACGGAAATGGCAGCCAGGGTTAGCGGTAAGATAGCCCATCAAACGCCCTCTTTGGTAACGACCATCACTTGTTTCGCTAGTTCGTCCAACCAATCCAAGTAGCCAAAGTCCTGCACTAGTTGCAGGAATTCTCCAAGATTCGTTTGTAGCGATTAGTGCGACTAGAATTGAGAGAATTCCACTGCTGGCGACTACGACACCAACAGTAACTACAACAGGACTGATTTCCTCTTCATTGTTTTCAATTGGTGCGATTTCAACAGTTTCAGAATCTTCTTCAACAGTTTCAGAAATTACTTGCTGTGAATATACTTCTTCGACAGTAAATGAAAGTGCAGCAAAATCAGAACATTCTACAGCGGCCTCAGATTCGTATACTAGGTACTCACCCGTTGCGCCACGCTCCGGTGACCAAGTTGCAAGTCCCTGAGAGCCAGCAAGAGTTAGGATCCCTTCATCAGGGGTGTTTAGTAACCAGCAGGTTCCCAAATCGTTAGAAGTTGAACTCCACGTTCCTGAGACGATTCTAGAGACAACAACTTCTGTTTCTTCAGTAACTTCTTCCTCGTTTGTTTCTTCAGAGATTATTGGCCAATCGAAATTTATTGATGAACGAACTTGTGGATAGGTTGTGGTCTCGAAGAATATAGTGTATTCTCCATCATCCATACCCTCCATGTCAAATTCAATAGGGCTCAATTCAATATCAGATGCTTGCAGAGTGATTTGTTCGAGATAATCACATTCAGAGAGCTGCATATCAATCTGCTCTCCAGCATTAAACAAAGTTGTCTCTAAGCCACAAATTGTAAACCAAGAAATTTCGAAATTTTCTCCCTCAACAGTTGGAATGACAGTGAGCAGGTTATCACCACTAACTTCAGCATCGATAGCCAATGCTGAATCTTCACAGTATGTGTCACGTTCTCTTGTTAATGTGATAGACTCGGTAGCATACATGTCATGTTCAGGAATTTCCATTACTACGAGCAAATCACCAGGAGGAATATGACAGCCAAACATATCGATGAAATTCCACTCTGGTTGCGAGAAGGACCTAGTTGTATCTGGCTGCAACTGGTATTCAACTTCAATCTCAGAACATTCCTTCATCGAACGAGAATCCATTACGACATTGCCTGATGAATCCACGACCCATATTTCTCCACGACACGAGGTAGTGAAATCAAATGCGACATCATTTGGTCCATTATTGAATATCGATATATCGGGGCTGAATGCTTCCATTTCTCCGAATAGACTATCTCCTTCTAGAACCAAATTTAGAGAAATTGTGTCTACATTGCCTGAATTAATTCCTTGATCAGAATCGGGAACAGCATCGAGTATGATAGTTTGAGAAAGAGTGGTATCTCCTATCGAGACTGTGAACTCATTAATCCCAGAATCAAGTGAGAATGGAATCTGAGCAATTGTAACAATTTGGTTAGCTAGCAAATTGTTTGGCCCACATTCATCGAATAGCTCTGAATTGATGATTAATCTACACTCTCCAAAATCAAGTGCGATATTCTCACTCAAGGAATTGTGAAGTCTTATCGACATAATACTCGGTTCTGCCTCAGAGTATACACCTTCGCGCGCAGTAGCGACAACACTCATCTCTAATCCATCAGGAACATCAAAAGGCGATTGAACATGGACTTCAAGAGATGATGACAGGCCTTCACCAGGAATGAAATACTCAACAATGTAATCGCCTGAAGGGACGATTTCACCATCGGAATTAGTTAGATCCCAAGTTAATGAATCAAAATTAGTAGTTGAGAATGCGTCGATATCTAGTCCACGACTTTGACCGAGGCACGCTTCAGTTCCGTCATACACTAGGTTAGTTTGACTCCACACCTTGAGAACCTCGTCGCATGAAGGGTCGACTACTATGCTGGTTGAATCACCATCATTGGAGAGTATGGCAGAGATTTCAACAATGTCGCCACTACCGTACCAACCTTTGTCAGGAGCATCGATAATTGTCGCATTTAGACTCAGATTTTCGTTATCTGCAAATGCACTAGGGGCCATAATTGCCAGCAGCCCGGCAAGCATAACAGCCAGCATTCGCTCCCTGCCCATGGTAAACCATGGGCGTCATCCCTTAGAAGTGATGCGGTTCATGCCATTGGTGAGCGAAGATGGCAGATTGCATTCTAGAAACCCCAAAAATGTTAGTTTTGCAAGCGCAGTTGGGCGATTGGGATAATCTAAATCACCTCTTAGTTTGTAAGAAAACCAAAAAGGCAGTTATTGTGGATCCCTTCTTCGCAGATTACTGGTCTAATTTATGCAAAGATAACGGATGGGAGTTAGAACAAGTATGGCTTACACACTCTCACTGGGATCATTCAAAGGCCGTTGAAGGCCTTCAAGAAAAGCAAGTTTGGGTTCATGCAAATGAGGCTTTACGGGGCTGGGATGGCCCTTCAAACAACGAATGGAATAACAAAGCAAATTCATTTGTTATTCAAAAGATAGGCGAATTAGAATTAGAAGCCCATTGTACTCCAGGCCACACTCCTGGGCACATGACCTTCATAGGAGAAGGCGTAGTAATCAGCGGAGATTGTATGTTCTTGGGCCGTTGTGGAAGAACTGATTTATTCGGCGGAGATGCTAATGCACAACGTAATTCGTTGTTTCATCTGAGAGAGCGGTTGAATGATTTGCCAAACGATTGGTTAGTTCTTCCTGGCCACCAATACCAGTTATTGGATGGGACAAATCCTACATTTATCACGGTAGAAAAATTGCTTAGTGATAATGAGGCCCTTGCAGCGCTTGATGACGATGAAGATTGGAATGGTCTTGATTTCTTAGCATTTGATGATAGCCTTGCGGAGAAAGCGCGCAGACAAAAAGCAAAGTCCCAGCAGAAATGATCACACATCATCTAGGCTAAACATCGTAGGTACAGCTTCTTGCTGAGCCTGTTCTTGTTGCATCTGATGTTGTTGCCATTGTGGGACCTCTGCAGGAGGTTGCCAACCCAATTCCATCGCTTTGGCGGTATCTCCTTGAGCGACGTAATAGTCAATCCATTCAAGTCTCCTAGCCTCTTCTTCTTGGAACATAGCGGAAACTTTCATCTCTTCTGCTCGGTTGTATGCAGCCTTCCTTCTACCAGCTTGCTTTGCAATCATAGCAACAGATATGACTGCTAGAAGGAATACGACTAATGCGATTAACACGATTATTTCAGTGTCTAACCCCATACTATCATCTTCACTACCTGCTACATAATCTGCATCATATTTGTTCGGAATTCCATCATCATCGTGGTCATCGAAAGATGCACATTGGACTTGACCTCTCAATCCCGAGCTGATGCTTGAATCGTAAGGGCAAGGGTCGGTTTGGTCAGAAACTCCGTCCTTGTCTGTGTCGGTGCATCCAAAGTAATCAATGTAGGATTCACCATACTTCAAATTACATTCATCAGGTTGCCAAGACCCCAATTTTTGATTGTCCCCATAACCATCACCATCAGTGTCGGCCCACTGTGAAACTCGAACAGGGAAAGCGTCAGGCAACCTCCCTGTACTGTTATCTCCCCATCCATCGCCGTCGGTATCTGACCATTGGCTAGGGTCTAGAGGGAATGCATCTCCCCACTGATCACGAATTGTGATTAGGGCACCTATGTCTTGCTCATCTGCGATTGTTGTGTTGACCCAGCCATAGTTGTCTCCCCATCCATCCAGATCGGTATCTTCCCATTGTAGAGGGTCTTCAGGGAAATCATCGTCTACATCGGCCCATGAATCATTATCAGCATCAGGACATCCTTGCCGTGAGTTGTTAGTGCTCGTACCGTATTCATCTGGGCACTCATCACCGTTAGGGACAGCTTGGTTGTCTCCCCATCCGTCTCCATCTTTGTCAGTTTGCTGATAGAAATCCTCAGGGAAGGCATCGAATGGATCTACTACCCCATCATTATCAGAATCAGGACATCCTCTTGCCGCAGGTATTGTCGATTGACCGAACAATTCAGGGCATTGATCTCCATTATTGCCATCAGAGTTGTCACCGAAACCATCGCCGTCGAAATCACTCCACTGAGTTGGATCATTCGGGAAGAAATCTCCATTCGGGAGAATTGGTCTATCTCCGTAACCGTCTCCATCAGTATCAGCCCATTGACTTGAATCGTCTGGGAAAGCATCTGGGTTGTTTCCTAACGGGTTGTCGCCGTAATTGTCTCCATCCCTGTCTTCCCACTGAGTCCCATCTGTTGGGAATGGATCTCCTGCGTTTGACCATCCGTCTCCATCAGCATCTGGGCAACCTACTCTGTCCATTGATGAAGTTCCGTATTCACCAGGACATTCGTCAGGGTTGTTTCCAGAGGTATTGTCTCCAAATCCGTCTCCATCACTGTCACGCCACTGAGTCGGATCGTCAGGGAATGCATCAGCATCCCCTGTCGGGTGAGCCGGCCAGTCAGGCGTGGCATCAGACCATCCGTCGCCGTCAGTATCTCTGCATCCGATACGGTCCTCTGTAGAATTGCCCCAAGTGTTAGGACAACCGTCAGATAGAGGAGTATTTGGCTCATCACCAATCCAGTCGCCATCGCTGTCAGCCCATTGATATCTGAATAGAGGGAATTTGTCGACTTGTGTAGCCGTTGAATCATATTCTCCAGGCCAACTTTCATCTTCTTCAGTAGTTGAAGGGTCGTCTACAGGTCTGATTGAAGTCCAAGACGCATTGTCATAATTATCTCCCCATCCATCACCATCAGTATCATTCCATTGTGACGGGTTCATCGGGAATGCATCGCCCCTTTGATTAATGTGTAATTCAGTCAATGGTTGTACATCGTAGTAGTAATTGTCTCCCCGCCCATCTGAATCAGAATCAGCCCACTGTTCGGGGTCTGCTGGGAATACATCGCCTTCATTTGAGTATCCATCGCCATCGCCATCCGGGCAACCGAATCTATCTTGGAAACTTGTCCCATATGTGTTGGGACACGCATCGCCTTGAGATGCAGGGAGAGGATTGTCTCCATATCCATCATTGTCTGTATCGTTCCACTGGGTCCCATCATCAGGGAATGCATCGGTTTTACCGTCACCTTGGTCAGATGTATTCCATCCATCATTGTCAGGGTCTAGGTCTGCGAACCAAATGTAGAAACCTTCGTCGTTTCTACCGAATGCCTGAGCAATTCTTGAACCATCTGGAGACCATGATAATCCATTATTTTCCCCACAGTTGTTATTACTGCCAGAACTGCAGTTACCAGGTCTGGGTTGAACAATGTTGTCTATGCTATTTCCTGTTGAAACTTCGTAAATCCTAGCTGTAGCTCCATCGCCTTGGTACCAACCCATCCCGAAGATAACTTGTCGACCATCAGGTGAGAAATCTGAGGCATAGCAAGAAGTGGAAGTCGACTTACTCCATTTTTGTGTCCAAGAACCAGCAGCATATACTCGAATAGTAGCGCCTCCGCCATCCCATCCTTCACATATTGCCATGTGCTTTCCATCGTGCGACCAGTCTACGGAATTAACAGCACCATTCGGTGCCGATTCAGATCTCACTGTTGACCATGAAGAAGTCTCAACAACGTAGAAATCATTGTTGCTTCCAATTAGTAAATGGCTTCCGGTTGGGGAAAACTCGACTGAATAAAATCTATCTTCGCCACCAGGATTCAGATTTTGAATTACCGAACCATCGGTCATGTTAATCATTCTTACAACACCGTTGGTGCCACCATTACCAGAACGCCCGATTGCAATTGCAGCCATTTCTCCATCAGGTGAAATGTCGATATCGTAAGGGTAATCTCCTCCTCCAACATCAGCACTGATTGTTCCATGAACGGTTGATAGATTATTTGCATAGTACACGTGAGCAGTATCATCACTCTTGGTAACTCCAACGAATCTGCCATCGCCAGACCAAGAAACGCTGGACAATTCTCCTCCAACATTCACAGATTGGAAATTAGTACCAGACGTAGCATTCCATAATCGCAAATACCCATTTTCATCACTGCTAGCGATTGCAGTACCGTCGGGGGAGTGGTCAACATCGGTAAAATCATAATTTTGAGTAATTGCAACATCTTTTGCAAAATTCGGATTTGAGGAAGTCCACCCGTCATTGAAATCAGAAGTCCCATCGCCATCTCTATCGGGGCAACCGGTCCTATCAACCGTTGAGTTTCCTGCAGCATAAATGCAATCATCAACGGAATCATCGACTCCATCACCGTCGATATCGGCTCCAGACGCAAGCGTAAGCATACTCATTGATACCATCAAAAATATCAGAGAAAACGCTCGGCGATTGGCGCTTGCCATAGTTCTCCGGTGTCTTCCTTACAAAAGGATTTACGGTCAAGATGTTCGCGGATATTTTAGGCAATAAAGGGGAATCGTTGAATGTCATACCGTAATAGGAAAGTCGTGGCCGGTGATATCCCTCGGGTGAATATAGCGGTCAAAGACCGTATACTGCTCCATCTTTTGGATGAAGACGAGCAGGCAGATCGCTATGTGGTATCTTCAGCATTAACGCGACCAGGTATAGCAGAAGCATGTGCCCAACACCCTCCTAATGTAAGTAGAGCCATGCGAACCTTGTTGAGAAAGCGATTGGTTAGCGAACACTCTCGCTCAATACGTGGCGATGACAGGAGACAAAAAACTTGGCAACTAACAGATGAGGGGCGAGCAGAAGCCAAGGAACGTTTAGGCGAATTATCAGATCTCAAGGTCCTAATCCGCGACGAGACAGATACTTTGTTAGAAATTGAAGCTAGCCAAGCAGCCAATCGTTTACAAGCAGATTTATCGGTATTACAAATTCTTCTTCATGCGCAGCACGAAGGAGTTCTAACTTTCGGAGATATTCGTTTCGGACTGGTTACAAAGAAAGACGAGGACTCAGATTTACCTCCTCCCGGCAGGCTAAAACTGCTAGCAGGCGCTCATGCAACATATCATACATCGCCTCCAAAAACACGCCCAGTGCATGGCAGAACAGATTCTATCCAAGGACTGAATTCTTGGTTTGAAAAAGGCTCACCGTGCATGGTCATTCATGGTATCGCGGGTATAGGCAAATCGACTTTAGTGGCGAATTGGCTTGGAGAGCACATGACCGAAGTTCCACATCTGTCAGTATGTTGGTATCCTTGTCAGCCTTGGGATAAAGCGGTGGGATTGGCAGTATCATTGTTGCATAGATTTGGCGTTGATGATAAGCACGATCCATATCAATTAATGGAAACATTACCTCTGGCGCCTGGTGCAGAATTCGATGTTGACTCTTGGCGTCGTAGGCTTTTGGCATACCTTACAGATGCACAGGCCATACGTGAGAGATTTGTCGGCGAATCAGGCGGCCCGCCCCCATATTGGCTGATTGTGTTAGACGATGTCCACCATGTTGCAAAAGATGCTAAAGATTTGTTAGGAGCACTATTGGATATCTCAAAGAAAGCCCCGTTGCGATTGATTTTTATTTCAAGAACCACTTTGAATGTGTATGATAGAAGGGATGTACACACTAGAGATTTGGTAGAGGAACTTCCTCTTCAAGGACTGTCTATTGATGAGATTAGCGATTGGGTCGAAAACATGGAAGGGGATCCACCAAATCCTGAAGACGTACATCGACTAACAGGAGGTCACCCACTGGCTTTAGAACTTCTAGAAATCTACGGTCAAGCCACACATGGAGATTGGTTAAAATTCCTTGATGAGGAGATTATTGATCACATGCCGGAAGAGGAGCATGAATTGTTAGCAACGCTCGCCGTGGCAGAATCTCCAGTACCATGGAGCAAACTGTCTTCTGCAGTAAATTGGGAAGGCAATCCTCCTGAGAGGCTACTAACATACGGACTACTGATAGAATTAGAAGAAGGTATGTGGTTGCATGAAGCGCTTAGAGAGCGATTCCTGCGAGAGGTAGGGAGCGCTTCTGCGAAGCGTAAAGACCGTCTAAAGTAATCAGAAGTCACTAGCAGACATTTGCTGGTTCAGCCAATTTGTTAGTGCTGGCTTTGGAACCATGCCGGCTTGGTTTGCAACCATCTTGCCGTTGTGGAAAAGGAATAATGCTGGAATGCCACGAACTCCTAAGCGTGCAGCGTTCATAGAATCTGAATCGGTATTCACTTTGGCGATAGTAACTGGCATTTCCGATGCGACTTGTTCCAAAATAGGACCCAGTGCTTTACATGGACCGCACCATGGCGCCCAGAAGTCCACAAGAACCCACTCATTTCCATTTATTGCATCATCAAATTCAGCATCGCCTACGGATATGACTTCACCCACACTCTCACCTAAGTTGCGGATTGTGGACCCTCCTATGAGGGTTTGTACACCCCAATACTCATGACTTGCCTCCTTCTCGGGGTTAATGGGAGAGTAACGATGATTATCGCACCATCGGTACTGACGGCCGACCTTGCAGACCTAGGAAACGCTTGCAGCGAGGCTATTGGTGCAGGCTTAGATCGAATCCACCTCGATGTTATGGATGGTAATTTTGTACCAAATCTTACCTTCGGGCCGCCAGTAATTGCAAGGTTGCGTAAGGTGCTGGGAGATGAACCAATTTTTGATGCTCATTTGATGGTTGAGAACGCAGAAGAATCGTTCCAGCAATATATCGACGCGGGTTGCAATCATATTTCTGTCCATGCTGAAGCGGTTAAGCATCTACACAGGTGCGTTACCGCAATCAGAGAAGCAGGAGCTACCGCCGGAGTCGTTTTGAATCCAGGCACTCCAGCCGAAGCGGCATTAGAAGTGCTATCTGAAATCGATTTGGTGCTCGTCATGAGTGTAAATCCTGGTTTTGGCGGCCAATCATTCATTCCTAGTGTCGAATCAAAAATTCGAAGATTGAAAGAAGCAATCGATGCTCAAGTTGCTGCTGGTGGCAGGCCAGTACAAATTCAAGTTGATGGTGGAGTAAAAGCTCACAATATCGCAATGTTGCGCGACTGGGGAGTCGCGAATTGCGTAGTAGGGTCAGGTATATTCAATGACAAGGCTAGCGTAGCCGACAATCTTGCAATAATCCGTAAGGCACTAGAGTGATCTCGATGCGTATATTGCTGGTTACCCGGCTTTTCCCTCTACCGGGAAATGTGGCTCGTGGTACTTTTGTTTGCGACCACGCTGAATTGCTAACATCGCTCGGACATGAAGTAAAAATCCTCAACGTTTTACCTAGAATGCTCAGGATGAATGAAGCAAGAAGGTCGACTATGGAAGGTGTTGCTAAAGCACCTAAATCATTCACCCATGGCGATTTTGAAGTTACGGTAAAACGGCATTGGGAGTTGCCAGATTTCCTTGCAGTTACAGCCTTTAGCACCTCAAGAATCCGTAGTAATTGGGAACCTGATGTAGTAATCTGTCACACTATTTGGCCTGCAGCATATGCTGCCAAATCAATCGCGAAAAAGTATGGCGTTCCATGGATAGCAGTCGTACATGGGCACGACTTTGATGTGGCATTAAACGATCACCGCGGTAAAAGAATCGAATCTCTTGCTCGCTCAGCAGATCGTTTGGTTGTAGTTTCAGATTCATTGTCAAGATTCGATTCGATCACCATTCCATGCCATCTCAACGTTGATGATGAATGGTTGAAGCCCATGAAGAAATTCAACGGATTATTCAGAAAATCGAAAATCGATATACTGTTTCCAGCAGATCCTCGTCGCCCAGAAAAGAATCATTTGTTGGCCCTCAGAGTGGGCGAAGAGCTAGAAACTCGGGGCTGGAAAGTAGGAATAACCACTCTAAAGAAGCAACCGCGCTCTATGGTGTGGGACAGAATGCTGGCTGCAGATGTTTGCCTCATTACTTCAATTCGTGAATCAGGACCTTTGGTTGCGAAGGAATCGATAGCCTGTGGATGCCCAGTTGTTGCAGTTGACGTCGGCGATATGGCTCAATGGATGGATGTATGTAATTCAGAAGTTTCTGAATTAGCCGATGCAATAGAGAGTAGACTATCAAATGGCCAAGATGTCACTCTTCCTGCAAATAGTCAATTTGAGAACGTAAGAACTCAATGGAATTCTTTGCTGGAATCAATGTAAGTAAACCGATTAAGGCTAGAGCGCTCCCTATCGACAATAAATAGCATATTGCTACACAGAACAGTGCCAGACCATCACTGAGTTTATCTTCGTCTCCGCATAGAAGTTTGGAGAATGAAAGCATTATTGAACAGCCAATGACGCTAGCCCAAGCGGCTCCCATCACTCCATATTCGGGGATCAGTAACCATCCAGAAACTCCAGCTGCCAAAACAACGAGTAAAATCAGCGCAGTAAACCTCCATGGATTATGACCTGCTTGCAGGGCTACATACCAAGGAATCGCCAGTAGGGTCATCGCCCAACCTGCTAGCAGTATGTCGAAAACCTGAACTGCATCAGCATAATTTGAATCAAAGAATTTGGGGATTGATAGAGAAACGATTAGGTGACCTGCAATTAGGCCAACGGGCAAGATTACAATGGTCCAATGATGAGCAGTAAGCATTCTAGAAGAAAATTTGCCTGGTTCTTCCCTCGCTTCACCTAAGTACGGCAATAATGCAGCTCGCATTGCTTGTGGTAGCATAAGGCCCGCAATCCATGCCAATTGTGCAACATGATACAAACTTACATCGTCATAAGAAGATAATCCCGCAAGAAGGAATTTTTCCAACTTAGTAACATATGGTAAGATGCCCAGTGTTACAGCAAATGGTAGAGCCGAAATTAGCAGGGTTTTACTCGATGCCCAATCTTTTGGTAATTCGTCATTTCCATCTCTAGCAAACCTTTCTCCTATCCAAAAAGTTCCAATTAGAGAAATTAAAACTCCAATTGAAAATCCACATGCATAAATCGTGGGAGAATCGTAGCCACTTACTAGGAAAAGATAGTAAAATCCGGTGGTGATTACTCGCTCAATTAATTTGAGAATCGACTCGATTCTAGCCTCACCTAAAGCTCTCAACATCGCCTTGTGCGGATAGGACATAATGTGGCCAAAAGCAACGGCAGCACAAGCCATCAGCAACCCCAAAGGAGCATCATTCCAGATGGAGGTTGAAACAATTACGCTACCGAGTAAGAAAGGAATAGCGATTAGCGTTTGCAACTTTAGTACACGCCTCACTGCCTTTCGACTTGCTCCCGGAGAGCGAGGAACATCTCGGGCAATGATAGTAGGAAGCCCAGCATCGATCAGAATGTACATTGTTGCAAAGGCATCCAATATGACAACAAGTAAGCCATAATCGGACTGCAGTAAGGCTTTAGCTAGTATAACTTGGCCAATTAATCCGAAGATGATTGCAAGACCATCAGATGAGGCCAGCCACACGGTATCACGTGCTAATTTTGGCCTCCGCATGGTTGGTCCAGTAGGACAATGGTTGAAAGCACAGCGCCTTCTGCGCTATACCATGGTGACCTGTGAGTGGCTGGAAGAGGAAATACGTGGAGTGATTCCAGATTGCGATGTTGAAGCAGTTGACCTCAACGGTACTCAGGACCATTTCCACATTCGCGTGATATCAGAATCATTTGAAGGAATGCGCCCACTGCAACGCCAAAAAATAATTTTGAATCATTTCAAACCTTACATCCCAAGACCGATTCATGCAATTGACATCAAGTGCATGACTCCTGCACAAGCAGAAACTGCAGGAGATACAGTATTCCATCCACATGCTGGAGGAACAGGAATCCACATTAAGCGGATTCAAAAACACCAAAACAAGGAGTGAGACAAATGGACTGGACACCTGAAGAATTGCAAGCAATAGTAGACGAGCACGCACTTGTGCTATTTATGAAAGGAGAACCTGGAGCTGCCCAATGCGGCTTCTCAAACAGAGCATCACAGGCACTACAAGCGTTTGGTGAGCCTTTCGCATCTGTCAATATTCTAAGCGACCCACGCGCAATCCCTTCAGTTTGCTCTTGGTCTGATTTTCCAACAATGCCACAGATTTTCGTTCATGGTGAACTGATTGGCGGTTCAGACATAGTTCTTGAAATGTTGAACGATGGCAGCCTTCGTGAAATGTTCGATGCTGGACGACAATGAACTAGTCTCAAAAGCACAACTAAGCCATTTTATGGCGGTTTCATTGAAAAGGTAGTTTGACTCAGGAGATTGTATGGGCGTTTCAGAGAACAAGGTTCTCCGAAGAGACGGGAAACTCCCATTCCTTTCAGCACCTGTAAAAATAATGCAAAATTTGTACAACTACAGGCAATTACTCAAGCATTTCATAGGACGTGATTTGAAGGTAAGATATCACAACTCAATTTTGGGTTATGGTTGGTCGGTTTTGGAGCCGCTAGCTCTTACTGTAACGTTTTACATTTTGTTCGCTATTTTATCCGATAGTGAAGATCCTTACAGGCCGCTGACCATTTTACTGGGAATATTAGCATGGTCTCTATTTGCTAAGACCTTTTCAAACGGTACAACTTGTATCCAACGTAATTCTTCGCTAATACAGCGTGTATATTTCCCTCGCGAAATATTTTTGTTTTCGAAATCAGGTTACAACATGTTCCATTTCATCCTTAGCTTGCTTGTAATCATACCGTTGTTGATTCATTATGAATTGATGCCTACTCAGCAGATATTCTTACTGCCAATTGCACTAATTATGATACTAATGCTGGGCACTGGTTTAGCATTCTTCACCAGTATACTGCAAACCAAAGCCCGGGATGTTGAGCACATTGTTACTATTGGTTTAAGAATCAGTTTTTACCTCTCACCAGTATTCTATCCATTGGAGATGATTACAGGAGGCAGAATACCTGAACAATACGCAGAAGCATACCTCATTGTAAATCCAATGGCGACATACATCACGATGATTCGCTCGGCGTTTACAGGAGCGCCCTTGGACATTCCAACAATCAACCTAATCATTACATTCACTACCACCATAGCAATTTTCTGGATTGGTTCAATTTACTTCATGCGTAAAGAGAGAAAGGCGGTGAAATTCATATGAACGATTCTGCCATTTCCATTAAGGATGTAGCACTTGATTATCCTCGCAAGAAAAAAGGTGTTGGGTTGCTTCGTGAATTCATTACAGGGCGATTCAAGAAAATCCCGCGCAAAGATAGATGGTTTAGGGCACTGAAGAGAATAAATCTAGAGGTCAAGCGAGGAGAAGTTGTTGGTATAATGGGACCCAATGGATCGGGTAAGAGCACATTACTCCGAGTTATTGCAGGAATCTACGCTCCAGATGAGGGTTTAGTTGAAGTTGAGGGCAGAATTACTCTACTAGCTGGAATTGGAACCGGTTTTAATCAGGATTTAACCGGGCGAGAAAACATCAAACTAACTGGAAGCATTTTTGGTTTTGATTCTAAATCAATAAGCGATATGGAAGAAGGAATAATTGATTTTTCTGGAATTAGAGAATTTATTGATGACCCGATTAGAACATATTCCGCCGGGATGAGGGCTAGGCTTGGTTTTGCGATTATATCGAATCTCGAACCAGATATTTTGTTGCTTGATGAAGTAATGAGCGTTGGCGATT
>PAQE01000030.1 GCA_002709705.1 Methanobacteriota archaeon
CACCTAGGAGCATATGATGAAGACTATTCAGCTTACCACTCTCCAACTCACACCTTAGACAACATGATTGAGGAAGTTGGTGGACAAGAAGAACTGGAAAGGAGCATGGAGTTCGTAATGTGGGCTGCAATGCTCGAGTTTATCATCGCAGACCAAACTCCTGAAATTCGTAATATGAACGAGATGTGATTGAATAGTAGATGCAGCAGTAGGGGAACTAATTGCCGCTGCTGGTCACGCTATTGTTGAAGACAATGAATTCTTCAAAGAGAAGAAGAAAAGGCATCTATTCCTGAGAGTTTTGTACTACCTAGTGCCAATGTCTATTCTTACTGGGATTTACATCTGGATTGCTTATTATTAGTTCCAGAAGGCGTCATCTTCCCAAGGAAGACCGACTGCAATACCGAGGATTTCTAGGACTACATAGTTGAAGAATAGGTACCCAAGGATTGCTACAGTAAATGCCAGCAAGGAAGTGTTGATCACTTTCCTTCTCTCTCTTTTCACATCGTCAAGGGTGCACACACCTTGATTCCTAAAGTATGAAACTAAGCCTACCGTTACCAAAATACCAGCAATAATCAGCATGGTTGGCCTAAACCACCAGTAACCGTCCTTACCCCAATACAAGGTATCAGAAAGCGCTGCAGCCGTAGAGACTGAGGCTAAGCCAAACATTACCATGACAACGGATGGCAGACAGCACATGGACGCAACGATAGCGGAGGACGAAACCCACTTCCACAACCCCTTGTCCATATAACCACCTGAACTTCATCATTAATCAAAGGGTGTATTTTGTGTTACAGATTATTTCTAACCGTTTTACATCCAACGCTGAAATCCGGATTCTGCTTCATCGCTTCTGCTGTCGCGTCGAGTAAATCATCTTCAGCGGTCTTAGGATTTGTTCCTGCCTTACGCCAGGAGACTGAAACCATTAGGCCATCATGGATGAAAGATTCAACATTGTATTCGGTCAAATTAATGTCTCTTGGATTAAGGTGCATTCCGAGTTTTTCGGCCTTTTGAACCGCTTCTTTTGCTGTCCAAGTTTCAATTGCCATTTTTGAATTTTCAATTAGAAAATTTAATTCCTCACCTTTGGCCATCATGTCGAAAGCATTGGTCTGAATTTCCCTATCTTTCTGCTCTGCATCAATGCCTATCCAATAGCCTGGCTCGATGAGTGCACACACTGCCCAATTCTCACAATGACCGATACTTATCCCCGGAAGTGGCTCGTTTCTCCAGACTCCGTTTATCCATGACAGGTATGGTGCTCGATGCTCCGTGCGAAGGACTTCAATCAAGTCGAGAGGAATACCCCAGTGCCCTAAGCACTTTTCTAGCAAGAGGCGCCCTGAGTTGTGGTCTGCAAGTCTCTTCGCTGTTGCTCTAGGAATTTCTTCAGAGAATATGCTATTGCAATCCTGAATAGGCATCCTAGCTAGCAACATCCGCGGACCCTCGATAGGATCCATTACTTCCATCATCTCACCTCGATAGGCTGAATCTTTGGTCTTCAGGGACTTCGCCCATCGCCTTGAGCCTCAATCCCTTGAGTGACAATACCGGGGCATCATCATCTCCTACTACAACTACATCGTGAACTGTAACTCCTGCATCTTCGCTTGCAACCTTTACAGAACGGACACGCAGCCTTTCATCAGCATCTGGAACGCGTAGCATGGTTGACCATTCAATTCCAATTGGCAGACTAGAGAAGCCATCACTTTCCATTGCCGCTAATCCGGCATTTTGGAATCCTGCTTCAATCAGCATAGGCAATGCATCTAGCAGAACTTCTTCACCCTCGCTTTCAAGAGCGAATTGGTCGGTAGCCGGCAATTGGTGTCGCATCAATGCTATTCCATCAACTCCGCCCTCAATTCCACGCAGTACGCCTCCATGNGACTGGAATCTAGGGCCATGGAAGTACCTCAAGTAGATGAAACTAGAATGGTGTTGTAACTCTCCATCAGGTGGAGTTCCAATCGCTGGCAATGATTCCACTTCACTTTGTANGAAATCGCCCATGTCATCACTTGAGGAAACCAATCTTACCTTCGCTTCATGGTGCATCCTAGGCTCGCCGAATACTTCACCCTTGGAATTGACTAAATCGGAAACTAAACGACAATGGACCCACTTCAAATCGCCTTCACTCTTGACTAATTCTGCCTCAACACGAACAGTCATTGCTCCCTTCATAACCTTGACAGGTAGGCCGAAAGTGACATCTTCGAATCCTGCTATACAATGTTCTGGAACCAACAATAGGGAGTTTTCAGCAAACATTTCCATCGCCATTACTCCAGGGTGATATGGCACTCCATCAATCGCATNATCTCTCAAGAATGGATGGTCTTGGACCGAAAGCGTACATTGTGAGACAAGGGATTTACCTTCATCTAGGGAAACTAGTTTGTCAATAAGAGGGAATCTGCGGGGGTCTGCAATAGATGCAGCCATTTGTGCAGGTAACTTCAGAGGTGCCTCTCTAAACGAATCATAGCGATCCATTAGTCCAAGTGAGCCACATCCTAGCACTCTTCGCTTACCACCCGCTAAAGCTTCTGCAACGAATATCTCTACACCATCTTCAACTGCTAAAGTTTCGATTCCTGCAGACTCGAATACTGCTTCAATTGAGCCTCGAGTAGCCATGCCCACATCACGCCATCCAGTCCAACCGATAGCAACGGCTCTGCACTCCGAGTTAGCTGTCATTCGTGCCATTTCAGCGTCCAATATCGAGTTGGCCGCTGCGTANTCGGTTTGTCCGCCGTTGCCGAACCTACCAGCGACGCTAGTAAACGCGCATGCGAATCTCAGAGAATCGCCNGCTGCTGAAGTCANTGCTTTCCANCCNTCNACCTTGACTCTNACAATCAAGTCNAANGTGCTCCANGATTTATCTGCAACCAGTTTGGATTCTTCTANGCCCGCTCCGTGTACAATTCCTGTTACAGAGCGGCCGCCTACTGCTGAACTAATCGCTTCGGCATCGGTTACATTCGCGGAGTGATATTCAGCGTGGTTGCCTGTTGCCTCGATTTCGCTAATTGTTCGATAGATGTCCATGCTTCTGGTCAGTTTGGTCCAAGCATTATTCCATTCAACCATGGTTATCTTGCCGCTTTCAGATTCAGCCATCAGGGTTTCACGCAATTCCATCTTGCGAGCATTGAGTTGCTCTTCAGACCAATCTAGCCACGAAGATGTCTCTTCAGCAAGACTACTGCGTCCAAGTAATAGGAATGTTGCACCAGCATCTTTGCTAGCAGTTGCAACACCAATAACAGAGGCAGCNGTTACTCCAGAACCACCTCCACTGACTAACCAAACATCATCGGATTCGAGTGGCTTGACCTCGTCTACTAGGTCCTCTGCGAAACAAACCAGTGTCCATCTACGNCCATCTCTATCGATTCCGATTTCTACTTCNCCACCGGCACTGAANANATCATTCTCGATGATTTCAGCTGCTGCATCCGCATCAATAATCAACTCTGGATGTAAATCCAGTGCTCTGCACCTCAGGTTCTCTCTTTCAAATGCATAAGATTTGGTGACGCCACTTGCACCACATGCTAGTGAGTTGAATCTCTCGCCGCGGTTTCCATGTCGGCCATCCAAGGCAGTAACGCTGCCTACTATTCCTGAGGAAATTACTGCCAATTGTGAATCAAGTCCCTTCAATAGACTAAACCATGATTGTGCTGCCAGAGTAACTTGATTGGATGCACCTGTTGATTCCCAAGAACTGCCCGTTAGAGATAGAGGCGCTAGGTGGATTATTCCGCCGACTCCGGATATTCTAGAACAGACCTCTGCGATTTGTTCTTCGCTTCCTGGGTCGGCCCTGTATGTATGGCCAGACAATTCCTCTTGTTCGGTTACAACCTTCGCTCCAAACTCAAATCCAACCTTTGCTACCGATAGACCCTTCTCAGTGAGTCTTTGTGCCAAAGCATCTGCAACACCCCATGAATCTTGAGTGATGACGATTGTTCCACCGATTGGCAGGCCTTCTGCCATTGCAGGACACGGTTCTACTTCCACTTGCCATCGACGTGTTGTCGAGGAAGTTGGTGTTGCCTGTGGAGGAGTTTCGGCTGCTACAGGTGCAGTAGGTGCCGGTGCTTCGGCTGNTGCGGGGNCAGGAGCAGGTGCTGCCTCTGTGCCTCCGCCCTTCATCTTGACAATGTATGCGACGAAGTGATTGAGAGTAGGGTGGTCTGACAATACNAAGTCTTCATCGACAGGTAGCGAGAATATTTCTCGCACATCGCCCATGATTTCTGCTTGCTTTACTGTATCAATTCCCAACTCGCCTTCTAGATCTTGGTCCATTTCAATGAAATCTTCNGGATATCCTGTGTGCTTGACTACAACGCCGATTAGTTTGGGCTGAATGTCACCGCTATCGCTTGCTGCGAGTACTGCAGNNNNCNCTGGCTNNGGCTNNGGNGTANNAACTTCAGGAGCAGGTGGCTCTGCCACGGTTTCAGCCACTGCTGGAGCCGCAGTTGAGGATACTTCTCCACCAGTCATTTTCTGGATATATGCCACGAAGTGGTTCAGAGTCGGGTGCTCNGATAGAACGAAGTCCTCATCGACTGGCAAGGAGAATATTTCTCGCACATCGCCCATGATTTCCGCTTGCTTTACTGTATCAATTCCCAATTCACCCTCGAGGTCTTGGTCCATCTCAATGAAATCCTCAGGATATCCTGTATGTTTGACAACGACTCCGATTAGCCTTGGCTGAATGTCCTGTGCNCCNCCACTTGGNGCTNCTACTACAGTAGCGACAGGTGCNGCAACCGGTNCAGGCTCTGGCTCTGGTGTTACTACCGGTTCTGGGGCTGCTACTTCGACAGGTGCTTCTACAACAGCAGGAGCGCCTCCTTGCATCTTGTGAATGTAAGCAATCATATGATTCAATGTTGGATAATCTGATAGAACGAAATCCTCGTCAACAGGTAATCCGAACTTAGCACGAATATCTGCCATGATTTCTGCTTGCTTTACTGTATCAATTCCCAATTCACCTTCTAAGTCCTGGTCCAACTCAACGAAGTCAGCAGGATATCCAGTATGATTCACTACGACATCGATTACAATCTGAGTTGTATCGCCTGCTGGAGCAGGCGCAGGNGNNGGTTGGCTAACAGCGGCAGGCNCTGGGGCTGGCGCTGGTTCAGGCTCTGGAGCCTGCTCAACGATAACTGGCGCAGCAGTGGTTACTTCTGCGCTTGGAACTGCGTATTCCTCGCCTTGGATTCCACCGTGTAGGTTATTTTCTCCATCGACATATGCTACAAGTTTATTCTTCAGCACACGCAATTCGAGATTTGGCGTTCCTGCTAATGATTGATTCCAGGATAGGAGTTTCTGCTTGTCAATTCTATCTCCTGAGAAATTGTACTTCCTTACGAATGAAAGCCCGATTTGACTTCCAAATCCTGCAGCAAATCGCATTCCGTATTCCAATCCAGAATAATCTCCTCCTTTCGATAGATTCAGATTTCCAAGCTCAGGATCTACTTCCTTGTGATTTGCAATTGGAGGGATTCTNCCGGTCAACAAACCNTAGAACATCGATGCATCTTCTATTCCTACACCCATTGGGTGCCCAGTGAATCCTTTGGTATTGGCGATAACTAGAGAATCGGTGCTTGCGCCAAATGTCTCACGCAATGCTTTGACCTCTGCTTGAGCGGAACCTCCTCTGGCAGGTGTATAGGTTTCGTGAGAGAAGAACACNGTGCTAGGGGCGATTTGATGTCTGTCTAAGCCCCACCTTTCTTCAATGTCNGTAACGAATTCNTTTACTGTTTCAGCCACATGGTCTACATCCAACCTTGTTCCATGATATGCTGAATTAGAAATTCTAGTGCCGAGTATTTCTGCCATTGGCTGNACGCCTCTAGCATCAGATTCGGACTTTCGCTCAACTACGAACGCAGCAGCGCCCATGCCCAGAATCAGACCGTTTCTTCTCTTGTCAAATGGAAGTGCTGTATCTTCGACAACATTACTGGTTGCAGCGGCTCCACTAGCTGCGAATCCTGAACCAATCCACTCCCATAGGTCGTCTCCTGTCACATCATCAGCAGAGATGATTACAACTCTATCACAGCGGTCGTTTGCAAGCCAATCTTCAGCCACACCGAATGCAGCTGTTGCTGAAGCACAGGCTAGATTGATTGTGGTGTTAGGTCCACGAATCCCTACATGCTGTGCAAATTGAGAGTGGCCCATGTTCAAAATCTGGAACAGATATCTTCTGTCAAATCGGCCTTCTCCATCATCGCCATCCACCTTAGCATGCTTTGCTGCCATTTGGTGTCCTGCGAAACAAGAAGCGAATACGATTCCAGTTCTATCTCGATAAACCGAAGGCATTTGCCACGACCTAATCAAGCGCAATCCGCCTTTGCCGACCTGTTCGACCGGTGTAAGAGGAATTCCCGCATCTTTCAGTGCGATAAGACCTGCTGCACATGCCAATTGAGTTGTAATATCCCATGCAGCTGCAATCTTTGCTTCGATTCCAAATTCTTCTTCAGGGTCAAAAGCAGACATTACTCCTGCAAGTTGAGGGATATCTCCGAATTCCTTGGCTGCATCCATTCCTACGCTGCCATCTCTTCCTTTGATTAGGCGTACGATATTCTTGTCAAGCAATCGCTGCTTGTAGTCATCGCTGACTTCGCTAATGCAGGTCTCGCCTCGGACTAATTTCTCGAAGTTTCCTTCATCGAATACTCTCTCTCCACCTGGTAGGCCGAGAGAGATACCTGTGATTACGAATGGATCNTCGTCTCTATCATCCACTTTCATGGCTCTTGATTTAGTCCCAACAGCCGGTGCAGAGGTTATCCACCGAGTGANATCTCCNGGGGTCTTTGCAACCGTGATATCCCAATCTGGGTCTGTGCTACATCTAGCATGAACTGTCGTGATGACATCTTGCACCTGTTGGTCACTCATCCCCAAAACTTCACGCATATCGACATTGCCTTGGCAGAATTTAGCTGGATATCCTGTTTGAGCCGCAATCAATTCGCCAACTAAGGCCTTCTTAGCCGCATCAGGATCAACATACGTGTCACTGGACTTTACAACGGTTTGAGTAACCACTTCTCCACCCTTTGAAGGAAGAGGTTTGCTTCTNTGCCTCAGAGGAGTTGCCGGCGCAGATANGCNGCTCGATGCTTCAATTGGCCCAGCGCGAAATGCCTCAGTCAAGTGAGGGCTATCTCGTCCCGGCCACTNCGGCGGCCTTCCAGCCAGCGCAAGAGTTCCTAGAGCAGAGAGGAAAGTCGCGATGCCACCTGCCTTAGGATGGTTAGTCATCACAGGTAGTGCTGGTTTGCCTTCGAGGATTTGTGATGCGAATACTGTCAGTGCCCTTTTAGGTCCAACCTCCAAGAATATTCTCGCACCTGCATCATACATCGAATTGATTTGAGTTGTCCACTCAACGCTGGATGCCATCTGTGGAGCCAACTTTGACAATGCTGCGGCTTTAGAATCGCTGCCATCATCCATTGGATACCAACCACCATCTACGTTGCTTGTGATTGGGATNTTAGGCCATCTAACATCCAAATTCTCAAGGAATCTGCGTAGTGGTTCATTTGCTGGTGCAACGATTCTGGAATGGAATGCATGGCTTGTTGCCAAAGCAACGGTCTGGTAGCCTTCTGCTTCAAATCGGGACATTGCTGTCTTGACAGGTTCAGTTTCTCCAGCAATTACTGTCATCTTTGGAGAGTTCTTGTTTGCAGCAATAACATAGCCATCGATTTCCTCAATAATTTCTGCAATTCGCTCGTAAGGAGCGGTGACGCTAGCCATTAGGCCCTTGTCCTCAATATCCACACTCCCCATTTCAGTACCACGAGCAGCAGCAGCTCTCAAAGCGCCATCCATGTCTAAGATTCCGGCGCTCATCAATGCAGCATATTCACCTAGACTATGTCCGGCAACCATGTCTGGCTCATGGCCGTGAGCATTCAGTGCAGCTTCTATTGCTAAATCTGCAGTCAGCATTGCAGGTTGAGTGTACTCGGTTTGCTTGAGNTTNTGCTCGGCTTCTTTCTTTTCTTCATCACTGAGGTTTTCTCTTAGAACGAATGANGAGAGGGTTTCTCCGTCTAGGACATCAACCATTGTGATGTCTGCCTTATCCCAAACTTCGCCGACTCCAGTATATCTCGAATTCAAATCATTGGTCATGCCAACATATTGGCTACCCTGTCCAGGATACATGTGGGCGACTTTTGCCTCGCTTGGAAGTGAAGGNTCATTACTGATCANAATACCTTGNCTCATCAAGAATCCCCATTTTCCTGGGTCGTCCATCGCCTTGAGAGCCAAGTCCTTTCGCTTGTTGAATTCGGCCCAACTGGTTGCGCTGATTGCCATTCTTAGTGAGTCGCTAGTATCGAATGACCAGTGTTCTGGTAGTGTAAATGAAAGGCGCATTCCCTTAGGGTCATCGTCGAAATTGGCTCCTGAAAATGTGATTCCAGATAGTTTGGTTTTGACGGTTTCAACCGAATCACCAGACAGCAATAGNAGGCCACCTTCAACCGCTTTGAGTTCTTCATGTGTCATCGTTGGTTTTGAAGATGAACTCGATGTTGTTCCAGCATATGCATCCCATCTTCCATCCCACTGAGATACCAAATCTGCGTGGTAATCAGGAACATATTCTTCCAATGTGACGTGGAAATTTGTTCCACCNAAACCGAATGCAGAGATACCTGCTCTTCGAGGATTCGATTCGGGTTTAGGCCAATCCAATGCTTTGGTTGGAACGAAAAATGGAATCTCACCCCACTCCACTGTAGGATTAGGTGTTTCGAAACCTGCACTCGGTGGAATTGTAGCGTGGTAAACCGCATTACACGCCTTCATTATTCCTGCAATTCCTGCAGCAGCCTTCAAGTGGCCAATCTGGCTTTTCACTGAACCAACAGCGATGTGATCTCCGCCATCTAGACCAGTCCACAAAAGAGAAAGTGTCGACAGTTCTGTTGCGTCGCCCACCTTTGTTGAAGTGCCGTGAGCCTCAACCAATTCTACTGTTGATGGTTGGTATCCTGCTTGTGCATAGGCCCTGCTTACAGCTTGAACTTGGCCTCTCTGACTAGGTGCAGTGATTCCCTTACCTCTACCATCAGAAGAGCCACCCACTCCTCGAATAACAGCCTTGATGTCATCCCCATCACCGATTGCATCTGACAATCTCTTGAGAAGAAGTACTCCTGCGCCTTCGCCCATTACGAATCCGTTCGCTCTTGCATCGAATGGGGTTGAGTGAGTAGGAGATAGAGCGCCAATTGCACTGAACTTGGCATAGGTTGGTGCTTCCATGCAGCGGTCAGTTGCTCCGGCGAGCATTGTATCGACCTGCCGATTTTGAAGAAGGCGGCATGCATCTAGTAATGCTGCCATCGAAGATGCACATGCCGCATCAGTGGAATAATTAGGACCTTGCAAATCAAGTAAGTTAGCGACTCTGCCGCTNACTACGTTTGCCAATTCACCCGGCATAGTATCTTCATCAATGCGAGGTTTGCCTTCACAGATTTTCTCCACCATTGCGTCTGCTTGCTCAGGAGTTACACCGTTATCTATGGCAATTTTTCTCATTTCTGCACTGAATACTCGAATGTTGGATTCAGAACGGTTTTCCCCTCCTAATGCATTTGCAAAAATCACACCTGTTCGCGCTCTATCGAGTGTTTTTCCGCCTTCTCCATAGCCTGCATTTTCAATAGCATCGGCGGAAACTGTGACTGCCCATAACTGACAAGGNTCAATTTGAGGAAGAGTGCCAGGNGGNTGCCTCCACCTGCGCCAATCAAACTCATACCCATCAACAAATCCTCCAATCTTGGAGTAAGTCTTGCCTTCAGTGACATTCCCTGGAGCGCCGTTTTCCCAGTAAATNTCAGGGTCCCAACGATCTTTTGANACTTCCTTAATCGAGACNTGGGCATCGATTATGTTCTGCCAAAATTCCTCGATAGATGTTGCATCTGGCATCAGCGCNGCCATTCCAATAACCGCAATCGGCTCGAAGGGTGATTGATTCAATCCATCTACTTGTTTNCCATCCGCAGTAGTAATCGACATCAGATCACTCTCCCATTATACTTGAAGGAACCATGGTTATCGAATATCCAGCATCAACATGGATACACTGCCCTGTCACCCCTGCAGAAAGCGGACTTGCTAGCCAAGCNGTACAGCCTGCGACATCTGATTGAGTTACATTTCTGCGAAGTGGTGAGTTTGCGGCAACATGGTCAAGAATATTNTCGAATCCCGGGATTCCGCTTGCAGCAATAGTCCGAATCGGACCGCTAGAAATAGAATTTACTCGATGACCTTCTGGGCCTAAGTGGCATGCTAATTCTCTAGTCCAGCATTCTAGAGCAGCTTTTGCCATGCTCATTATTCCGTATGAAGGAACNTGCCTAGTTGATGCAGCATAGGTCAATGTGATTGTTGATGAACCTGGATTTAGATATGGTANAGCGAACTTCAAGCACCTCTGCAAAGAGTTTGCNGANATTGTGTAAGCGGTATTGATGCTCTCATCATCAACGAAAAGGATTGGCCGGTCAAAGCATTCCCTTGGAGCAAATCCAATTGCATGAATCAGAATGTCTGCTTTCATTCCTGGGTTTTCTTTACTGAATGCATCGAAAAATTCCTTGGTGTCAGCATCAGATGAAACATCGAGAGGGTAGAAACCTGCAATTGCAGGAAGTTTGTCCTTGAGTTGGAAAACTCGTGACATAAACCGCTTCTGATAACCCAAATACAGAGTTACTCCCGCTTCAGCCAAACTTTGACAAATTGCCCAAGCGATTGAGTCTTCACTGGCNACTCCGAAAACAAATGCAACTTTACCTTGTAAACCAAGCATGATTGGCACCTACCCTTAGGGTAGGTGTTTCCCTTGCCATGACGCCTATGACTGTTGCCATGGAAAATATGTGCAAAAAGTCGATTATTGCAGTAAAATTTCGAACTCAGATTTGCTTCACAAATCCTCGAAGTCAAAATCATCCATATCGTCTAAGTCNCCGAAGTCCAAATCATCTTCAAAATCGTCTTCGAATTGCTCATCGATTTGTTCCTCAGAAACACCCGCTTTTTTCATCTTTCTTCTTGCTGCTTTATTCGCCTTCTTCTCAGCTTTAGCAGCCCGCTTTGCTTCTTTTGCGGCGGTCTTCTGTTTACCTGCTTTCTTGGTTAATCTCGATATGATTACCAGCAACAAAATTACTCCNACTAAGCCGCCACCACCCATTGCAATAATTGCAACACTGTCTTGATCCATTGAATCAAGGCCGATTGAGCCCCCGCCGCCGCTAGAAGCAGCGACTACAACTCTGATAGATACCTCGCTGGCTTCTGCATCGGTGTCTAGTTTAGAATATGCTCGTAACTCGACCTGAATCGAGATTTCATCGGTTGAATCAGAAGGAGCTTCAAGAATAATTGTTCCTTGGTCGGAAGATGAACCTGGGTTTACAGTCGCCCGGAAGAATGGNTCTGATGTGAACTTGAATCCCGCTTCTTCAATTTCCTGAAGGTTCACAATTTCAACCTCTAGGTTGTCGACCCTGTTTCCATCATTGAAAATAGTGAACTGTAGTGTTGCTTCCTCGCCCGCTTCGATATTTCTTGTCGAAGGATTTGAAACCTCCAAATCCATTCTAGAATATGGAAGCGAACTTACCGATCCGCCTGTTTCAGATGTAGAACCTGTTTGGCCTAGCGGTATAGTGAACGGGTCGCTTCCTATGGTAACACTGTTNACAGTAGCAGTNATATTGAAATCCTCAGATTTCACTTCTATTCTNGGTGATGCAGTGAATATTACCACAAAATCCTCTGAACCTCCTGCTTCAATATCCCATGAATCCTCACCAGGTAGATCCAAATTGAAGTCATTACCGTCCACATTACCTTCTACAGCAATATTNTGTTCGAAAGATCCTGTGTTAGTCACAGTACATGTTACTGAAACTGGTGCGTTTTGTTCGGGGTGAACGTTGATTTTTATTGTAGATTCGTCACACTCAACCTCTACACCAACAGGAGTTAACTGGGCTTGAGTACTCATGGGAGTGAACAAACAAAGCACTAGAATGGATACTAAAAACACTCTAGTTATGGTTTGCATCGTCCCTCCCGAAGGGAGGGATGGTCATGAACTCTTTGGGAGATAATTCACTGACATCCGTAAATACGGTCTGGCAAATCTTTGTGGCAATTATACAGAATGTCTTCGTCTAACCCAGCTGCCAACAACTGTCGAGTGCGCTTTGGCACAGTCTTTGGCCCGAGAACAGCACCAGGCCTTCTAGGGTCGTCCATGTAATCTGTCTCTAACATGAATCCATGAGAGGATGATTCGAAGGTACTCATCAGTTCTTCAATTGAGCCACTACCTGCTAAAACACTGGGGGTGAGCCCATGGGTGTATGATTCATCTACTCTGGGAGGCGCATAATGTCTGACTAGCTTCTCTCTAGCTAAACCCGCTTTGTCAGCCATTTGAGCCAACTCCCCATAGGTCTGGTCGGATTCGCCTTCTACATGTAGTTGCAAAGGTATGTTTTCCTTGGCGGCCANCTGCATGGTCTCCAATAGCAATGTGTTTGAACGCTGCCAAATTTCATCAGAAACCGGCCAGTGAGGTCTTCCGACTTCTCCGATTCCGTGGGCTAAGCCTTCGTGAACATAGTGCAAAGCCGTCTCAATACTATCCCAATAATTCTCTTCTGCTCGGTCACCTAAAGGCTCGAATTGATGAGCGAATGCTGCAGGGTGTGGGCCCAAAATAACGCGGACCCCTAATCCTAATTCTCTAACCTGTTCGGCCATAGCAATTGTATTCGCATAAGCCTCAGAATGTCCCTCTCTGGTCACTGGAGGTGAAGCAAAATCAGGACAGTGGACCAGCACCAAATCAGTTCCGCCGACACGCAAAAAATCCCTTGCCGCATCCAAAAATCTGCCATCCCGATTTAGGTGGAAATGGTCATCCAGGATTGGTCCATTCCAATCCATAGATATCACGCCTTGAACGATTTCTTATCTGCGAATTTGGACTTCCAATGTACTGCAGACATTGTAACCATGTTAGGGTGGCGGGCGTTCAGTGCCACACATCTACCGGTTGGCCAAATTAGTANTTCCAAGTCATGTCGAGTATCATCAAGCCTTAGACATCCGAGTCTTTCATCCATCGAAGATGTTCCGCTTCCTAAATTCATGCGGATATTTTCTATTGGAATAGGTTCGCCGAAATCGAATGATGCGACAATTGGACCTAATTCTGTAACCATGCCAGAATCGTCTCTACCCATTCTCAACATCATCTCCTTGGCAGCTGCTCTAGCGGCTTCAATTCGATGGGTTCCGTGGACTACGATTCTTCCTTCGCTATCGATAATCAATGTCGCCCTAGGTTTGTCAAGCATTTTGATAATCACATCGCCGTTGACAACTCCCCCGAGTCTCTCAACCGCTTCTTCNAGATCCACTCGAGGAGTCGGAGTAAAGCGAACTAGCAGATTTTCAACACGAACATCGATGTTACTTGAACCGCTCATACTCACTCCTCCTCTCCATCCGATGGGGCGCCATGTGAAGAACTCTCTGCATCTGGTAATGATTCCAAAGCGGTTAGCATTGAACTCCTCCATGCCTGTTGTATCGGTACAAGCAGCACTGCATCAGCGCCGTGTGTTTCACGAAGACTTGCTAGACCTCCACGCAATCTTCCTGCGAACCTTTGGTCTTTGAGACGATTAAGTTCTTCTTCAGAATTCTCACGGTTCAACTTCCACCAGGTTGCAGCTAATGCGCTTGCGGCTTGTAAGCCGTCGGGCTCACGAGAGGGTTGCTCGACCACATGTTTGCGCATTTTTTTGATTCCTTTACGCCATCTCCTTGAGGTGAAAACAATCCTAGCTAATTTCAATGGTCTAGTCATGGCTTTAGCTTCCTTTCCTAGGAACTCCGCCCAACCTTCATCATCCATGTCTGGTTCTGCGAAGAATACTGCTCGGTCGTGATTGATTGCTGCTTTGTGTAACCTTCTAGGTTCAGGGTCNGGGAATTTGCCTACTTGCAAACCCTCGACTCCATATGCTAGCATTTCGAGATACAACCCATCCAACCCGCCATTCAAAATAGCACTATCCAAGTTTATTCCTGGGTCTTTGATTTCAGATTTCTCTTCCTCCGCCCAAACCTCAATCTCTTCACTAGAGCCCATTATTGCTAGGCCATGCCAAGTGATTCGTGGCCTCATGCCGTTGGGTAAAACCACAGTAGGTAAGACACCGTGTAGCACAATAGTGCCACCATCAGGGTCTTCCCAATGTATGTCATTCCAGTCAAGATTCATTTTGAATCACTGATTATTGTTGACCCAATCACGTAGACTGTCAATATCCCATCCCTGGTCAAAGTAGCCTTGGATTGTCGCTTGGTCCCATTGNGGGAACTCAGCCATTGCCGCTGCCATTGCAGGGTCTACATTCGCTGCGGGAGGTGGTCCCGCAGAAGGNGGTCCTGCTCTAGGAACTTCAGCATAGGATTTCTCGGCTTCTTCATCATACTCGTATTCGTACTCATATGTTGCATCACCTGAATCTCTTCTAGCAAGTACAACAACAACAACTAGCAGAATCAANATNAAAGTNGCCAAACCAATGACAATCAGCATTCCTGAACCAGACAAGAATCCTTCATCGTCAGAAGCTTCTGCTACGTTGAAGGACTTAGAGTTCTCAGAACCATTCCANAGAACNTCATTGGATTCCGAATCTACAATTAGGAAGTACATTCCACTGGTTGGTGTCCCGAATACTTCGAGGTCNTTAACGAAAATATTCGCCATAGTGCCCTGAGCAATCTCTTCAGTCGTCCAGGTCAATTCGGTTGTTGGGAATCCACCATCCTTCACAGATTGGACTTCAAGGGTGATGTTTCCATCCTTTGTACCGATGTTCTGAATTGATATTTCAAGTTCAGGAACCTCTCCAACTTCTGGGTTCTTCGGCGTCATTCTTACATCGATGACGTTGAACTTCGCTTGTTCGTGCACTAATCTGTACTGTGAATTGTGTACAGGATTGTTCGAATAGATGGAACTTATTCCACCTGCAATATTTGGTCCGCCACCTTCAATGTCCCAGCCTGCAGAATCTCTTCCTTCAATCCACATTACAAGGTCCACAGTGGTAATCTGTGCTTGCGTTGGATCTTGAGGGTCTGGCCANAAGTCAACACATTNTGCGCTGACTAGGTAATCGCCACCTTGAATCTTCAAGTCTAGTGGGTGTGATTGTGCTTCAACACCGAATCTCTGACCATATACAGGCCATGTTAGGTTTGAATCAGCATCAGAGTAGAACGACCACATTAGATTGACTTCACCTGCTAGAAGAGCAGCNTTCTCNTCGACTACAGCCTCTACATCAATACAATGCATTGTCGATGACGGCATTGTGTTACCCAGAACTTCTCCGTTGATTCCAGAACTTGCTGTCCACGAATCATCATCGATTTCTGGCTTGCTTGCATCGACCTTAATCTTGAATGAAGCACATCCGAAAGCGCTGTTTCCATCACAAATGTTTGCAGTGGAATCTGTAGCACCATCAGGCAAGTTCACTAATCTGAATGTGTATGTGTATTCGTTGTTCAGCGGAGGTGCTGTGATGTTGATGTTGAATGCACCTCCATCTATTGTGTGAAGAGTTGGTCCATCAGTCTTGGAACCATCTGCACCACCCGCAGGGTATGCAAAGTATCCTTTGCTACCGTCCATCATAGCTTCTTGGCGAGTTACTTCTAGAGTGAATTCACCTTCAGNTAGAACATAGACACCGAAGTTAATTCCGTCAATATATGCGTACTGTCCTTCCATGGAGATAGTGTCACCAGGGAATACGAATGCAACTTCTACATCCTGAGAGTATGGGTGAGACAAGTCGGTGAAAGCAGGAGTAATTCCGCTACGGAAGTCCAACTGGATACCATCGCTGTAGACCCAGCGCTGCTTGTGGCGCCCACCGGATTCACTCATAATGGATGGATCTCTATCCATATCCTTGATTCTTAGTTGAGGAATCATTGTTCCACCACCAATGCCGATAATGTCCCAATTCATTCTGATTGGGAGGTCTAGATAGAACTCATCTTCGAACGGATCGATTAGTCTGCCTCCATCCATACGTAGAACTTGAGGCCCATCGCTATCATTTCCTGCTTCGATGATTTCGATATCAGTTGAAGAAGTCCATGCTGTCTCGTTTCTTGGTGAATAATAAACGACCATGTCTTGAGCACCAAGGTCNATTTCGAAGTAGTTAATATCTCTCCAACCATTCTCATCGGTTGCTTCTACAATCAAGTGATACTGGTTTCCAGCGTACATTGTCATGTTCCAAGGTCCTTGGTAGAATGGAGCGCCTTCGCTTGGGTTGTGTAAGCGTTCTCCGTCGGAATCTTCGATGAAGAAATTCCTGATGTTAGGGGTCTTTGCGTCCATNGAAACATANGTAACCAAATCGTTATCGAAACCTGGAACTCCAGCAGCTATTGAGTTACCTCNAAGGTCTGTACCTTCGATGTAAATGCTAACCTTGCCTGGTGGATCTTGTCCCTTGTTGGCGTCATCACTGAACGTTCCAGTATAGTTCGCAGTAGGCGCATTTCCATCACTGTACAGTGTCAAAACTACATATTCATCAGGGTCTGCTATTCCGTCCATGTCTGTATCATGGTCATACTCGACCCAGTAGTACATATCTAGACTGCTTGGAGGAGTAGGAATATCCTGTGCAAGAACTCTGACCTTCTGTTGAGCACTTGGTAGAACCCATGTGTCATCTACTAGGCTTCTCCAGTTAGTCCAAATTGTCTGGTCGAAGTTAGCAGCCTTCAATACTGAAATATTGACCAGAGTAGGCGAATATGTATCAATTGACAAGTTGAATGGAATTGCACAATCAGAATCTGAAACGATTGGTGCAGGTGGACATAGTGTGTCTCCTCCTTCGTATCCATCAATCATGAAGCGGTATGTTGCCTGTCCTGCTGCAGTAGCTCCTAGGTTAACCGCCCAATCGAAGTCGCCACCAATAACACCAGTGGTGTTGGTTACTTCGACCCACTCTGAAACCACTGTTCCATTCACGGTTTGAACGTCCCAGCGCTGTAGAGACATGTTGTAAGATGTTGGATCAGGNGCAACATCCAATCCTTCGAGTCTAATGCTACCAACCAAGTTGATGTTCTGGTTAGAACTCGCAGATTCNAGGTTTTGAACGTCTCCTGCGTTGTTCCTCAACTCGAATACTGAAATCATTGCATCGTTCTCAATAGCGTTTCCATTGGCAGGTGCTAGAACAATAGCACCAGGAAGTCCATTTACTCCGTTATCTGCAACAAGGCTTGCATACAGACGCAATTCTGCTGTATCTTCCCAAGCGGTGTTTATTCTGAATCTCCAAGTTACTGTAATTTCATCTCCAGCCCAATTGTATGATGAAGATTCCATCGTGACCAAGTTATCTGGGTCATGGGCTTCAGTAAACAGCGACAGTTCAGAGAAAGATAGTTCAACAACTCCACTAGATGATTCCATTCTAAGTCTGGATTCTGCGAAAGCAGCTCCGGTTGATTGAGCAACACTGTGTGTTGAAATCGCTTCAATAATGTCACCATTTGGATACAGACCTTCTGGACTGCCAGTTAGAGTTAGAGTTGAATCATACCCAGTTGCTGTAGTAATTGATAGNTCTGAAAGCATTACTCCTCCACCAGAATGAGCTGATACTGCCAATGGTACGTCGACTTGAGCGCCCGTTCCTAGAGCGATACCTTGGTTCAACTCTCTATCGAAATTGCTCGAGCTTCCTAGCGAGGTTTCCCAGTCATAGATGATATCCAAGTTGTCTACTTTGACATGAGTACCACTTGCCGCATTTTGATTTGAAACCTTGAAGTGGAATGTTGCCCATTCGTTTCCATATGCATCGATGTGTGATGCTTGCAGNAGTGGGTTGTTCATCAAAGAGGTAATCGCATTCTTGAATGCGAACATCGGGAAAATAGTCTCGTAAGCAATAACAGATTGATTAGGCATTGTTCCCAGTGAGACTTCTTGGCCACTCGCAGTCAGTGACAAATCAAAGCCACCCGCAGTGTTGTCCGACATTACGATATCTGCCACTTTTACATCAGCACCAATAGGTAGCATGAAACTACCACCGGTTGCTTCACCGTTTGTATTCAGAGTGATCGTAGCTTCATCCATGGCGTAGTTGACACCTAGAGATGAGCCAGCCCAGAACTTTGTTTGGCGGCCAAAAGAGCCGAATGCTGGCTCATCCATTGCCCATTCAACATCTCCATCATTTGCAATATCGATTGAAACACCAGTAGCAGTGTGACCAAATTCTAAGTCAAACCAAATTTCGGATAATCCACAAGTGTTGGAGTAAGATACNATAGAAGAGAATCCTAAAATTGGATCATCAGGCACCCATTTTTGACCTACAGTCAAGTTATGATTCGTATTGTCTCTTAGATTCAANTCGATCTTAGGGACTTCCATACAATCATCAACTACAACAGGAGTTACTCCTACAATAGGCTGAGAGAATTTAGAGGTATACAGAGTCGGATTGTACGATTTATCAGTAATTGTTGGATTGTAGAATAGAGGAATATCTCCACCTGGAGATTGCCATACGCCATCAAGAACCATTGGGCTTTGAATGACATCTGTGTCATTCATTCCCGTACCTATTCTCGTACCGATAGTTAATCCATGCAGTACTGCAGTCGAAAGCCGATATTGTCCTGTATCGAAATCGAAACGAAGGTCGATAACCGGATACTCAGAAGCGTCAACTCCCCAAAGTTCGATAATAGGTCCTTCTAGACCTGTCATTTGGTTTCCATCTCTATCAAGTGCAATCTCAGTTGTTCCTGCACGCAGAACTGAAACTGTCAAAGAATTGGTAGGAGTTGTTTCTTGCTCCAAGGTTAGAACTCCGTAACCATCTGGGAAACCTGGGCTAGGGGATTGCTTGGGTGTGAAACCTTTCACCGTCATTGAGCCAGATTGAGGCAGTGGGTCTCCAAGACGGAAATCATCGATAAACCATCCTGGCATGGTTGTGTTTTCTGGTACACCTGCGCCGTTGTTGTGACTCATTACGAACTTCAATTGAACATACCTGTTGATATGCGCATTCAGATTGACTGCTANTGTTGACCAGCCATTTGGATTCTGAGTAGGATGTGTTGATTCCCCACCTAGTGCATAATCTGTTCCAGTAAGACTGTCACAATTCTGAATTTTTCCGTTTCCACTACCAATAGGATACATGCCATTTGCATAACTTATACCTGTAGAATTTGTCATATCGAACGGGATGTAACTCCAACCAACTTCGGGTGGAGGGAAGTTGGGAGAAGGGGAGTCCCTAACCATCACATATCCACAATCGTAGTAAGTGTTGGTTGGATTTGCACCTGGGTTTGTCTGAGACCAGTGCATTCCATGCCAACTAGAGAAACGTGCAATGTAAGCCGCTGGGTCTACTTCCATTGCTGGAGTTATCATGCTGTAAGAAAACCCTGAGCCTTGGTCGTCGTTGGTNTAATCGGCATCAAAATCATACATGTTGGTTCCCCAACATTCATTTCCAGTGTTACAGTTTTCATTCAGAACTGTTCCTTCAGCAAGAGTGCCGTGCTGCCATCCAGCACCATCAGCCACTGGCTGTGAAATATCCATGAATTCTGCGCCAGATCTTTCAAAGTCTGTGGAGAAACCACCGCTTACCAATTTTACAGTGTCCTCATGATATGTGAAATCTGAAAGTGTTGAATACTCGGTTTGTTGATTATTGTAAACCGGATCCCACACATATTGAGAGGTTTCAGAATTTATTGTAGTGTATGTTTCGTGAGTAGCCATATCTGTAGAAACTTTCACTGTTGCACTTGTAACCGTGTCACCTGAAGGAATAGTCACGGTTCCATCAACGATATTTGTATAATCTGGACCGTCTCTAACCTCAATGGTTACTTCGCTATCTCCGCCGCTAAACGTTGTCACATTTGCTGCTCCTGCAATAGGAGCAATCAGCATAATACCTGTGAAAACTAAAGCGGTAATTGCACTCTTTTTGTCTGTCATGGGGCCACCCTCTTTCCTGCCCCAATCAAATCGGGCATAAAAGACCGACGGGGAGGTGTCTATTCGGGTACCCCCCTAAAGGGGGGAACCCGTTGTATGTCAGAGCTTTACAATTCTCAACTTAGAATAACTATCAGAAGCGAGGTGCTGCAAGCCACCCACTCTCTCTTCGGAGCGTTCCAACCACTCCTTGTTGGCAACCGTTGTTGGCTTATTTGGGCCCANAGCATCGCAAACCTCTGGTCCTTCACTGATTTCTAAAGTTCCAATATTCCTAGCCATGGTCATTATTGCAACCTTATCGAATGCCAAAAGTGGCCTTAATGGAAGAAGAGATGTGGCGATTTCAACCCCNCCCAAATTGCCTAAGGTCTGACTTGATACTTGACCTAGGTTTTCTCCGGTCAACAAATGNGTTGCNTCGACTTCCTTGCCCCTGATTGTAGCAATAGAATTGTACAATCTTTTCATGTGAATGAAATATTCTGTATGATTCCACTTTTCAGTAAACAAGGCTAGCTTATCTGCCACGGGAACTACAATCAAATCTCTATCTAAATTATCCCTGGCAAGTTCACCCAATCTTCCTTCACTCTCCAACAAGTGTCGAAGTAATGCTATGGTTTTNTCCTCAGCTTCTGGTCCTGTAACTGGCTCTTGAGAAGCATGAACGGGGAATATTTTCCACCCTTGCATGAGCATACGTGCTACTGCAACGGGAGAGTCGATACCCCCGCTTACCAGAGCAACACAGACGCCGGACATGGTGGGGTGACGAATCTTATACCTCATCAAATCTTAGCATAATGTGGGGAAATAGTACATGGATTCAAGGAGTTGATGCACTCAGGAGTGACCAATGGAGCCCTACAGCACAGAACCTGTAACCTTGATTGAGGAAGTTTTTCCACAGGACACAAATTCATACAATACATTGTTTGGTGGAAGATTGTTGTCCTTAATGGATAAGGCGGCAGGCATCGTTTGTGCGAAGTTTGCTCATCGAGAATTCGTGACGATTTCTATCGATACTTTAGAATTCAAAGCACCTGCTAAACAAGGGGATTTGATAGAAGTAACTGCAAAGATTGTTTTCACATCTAACAGAACTGCGTGTGCAAAAGTGACTGCTTGGGCGATGAGTAAATCGGATTGGACAAAGACTGAGATTTGTAGAGGGTATTTCTTCATGATAGCTATCGATTCCATGATGCGCCCTATCCCGATTCCACAATTCAGCCCTGAATCTGATGAAGAACGATCTGAGTGGGAGACTGCGAAGGCGATTAGAGAACATATGCTTACTAGTAAAAACAAGTAATCAATCATCAATTCTAGGAATTGATGCTACGTCATCAGGACTCTTTGTATCTGAACTAACTAGATCTTTGAANCTTGAAGGAATCTCTGGTTTTGGACTAATGTGCTCCAACATTCTGTCGACCTCCTCGTCACTGACATCGCCACCATTACTCTTTGCGAGATTTTGTATGGATTCCGCGACTTGTGACTGACGACTATTCTCTGCNTGTAGGCGGATGGCATCAGTGGTTCGAGATTTTGTTCGCTTTCGCAAAAATCTCTTCGATATTTTACTCGCTCTACCGATAGTTGGACTGATTAATTCAGCAATTACTGACCTGCCACGTAATGCCCTAGTACCGCTTTTTCTAACTTTAATTCGACGATTCTTTGGCTTAGATACTAGTTTTGTCATATTCGGATAACGCTCTCGAGGTGGCTCGACCTCTTCTGGAATAATCTCTGCNTCGAGAGGAACCTCTCTGCGAGCAGAAGCAACTAGAGAGGGCACTTCTTCTTCAATAACAGGTTGCAATGGAGTGTCAGGAGAACTGAATGATTCCGGTCCAGCATTAGGAACATGCGCCCCGCTTGCCCCAACAAATGAAGGTAAAAANTCGGTTGGTGGAGTAGTAGGCTGAGGCGGCACTGGATTTGAGTAAACGGGCGCGGTGTTGTGTTGGTGAAGCATTTCGTAGGACGGCACTCCAGTAGGAGGGGTTCTGTGAACTTGGTTGTAAGCAGGTTGATTCGCTGGCTGTTGCCAACCATTTTGCATCACCTGATTTCTCTGAGTGAATAAATTGGACTTTGAGCGCGCTAAGAGCCCTTCCGAGATTTGCGGTTCGATTTGTGATTCCGTTGCTGACTCGTCTTCCCAAATTGGAATGTCCAAATCTTCAATGACAATTGCTGGGCTAATTACCTCTGCATCGAGTACTTCTTCCTCATCCATCGAGTCTAAGAAGTGAGAAATTACTGCTGAAGGGAATAATTCAACCGGCTCAGGTATAGCTTCTAACTCTTCGCTGCTGATTGAACGTGGATAGTCCGAATCGCTAACCATGTTATCCACGCTTGCTTTGGCTTCTTCCAAAGTCATGCCATTTTGAATATGCTTAATCAATGCACACAATCGCATAATTGTNAGATCTGCTCCGTACACTACATGGCAGTCTTCTGCATTAGTGTCGATAATCAGAGTCGGCTGCTTGGTAATGTAATGGGCTGCTGAAACCACAATACCAGCTGCTCCAAGAAGAGCTTGGAGTTTGCCCGTAACTCCTCTCCAAGCAACCCATATGAAAATTAAACCGACAACTGCAAGCCATCCTGGCACCAATGTTGTATCATGATGGTGAACTCTTTTGATCGCATCCAAACGAATGTCAAGAGCATGTCCATTTCGAGATTCGAATGAGACCTGGTTCTCGTTTAAGGTCGCTCTGACCTTGCCTCGAACTCCCCCCAGTGACAATGAGCGGAATTTTATCCCCGCTCCATTGACACCGAGCCCCTCTGGCCTCGTGTCCATAAGCATCCCGAACCGCCGAAGTTAATCCCGAGGTTATGAACCCACCGTTTTCCCCTCCTATGGAGGGGCCGTTATTCGAGGTAGTTTAGGAAAGCCGAGTCAACTTCGCGCTACCCATGATTCGAGGCTTCGAATCGAGTTGAGCAAGAATGACAACCGGTGGGTTTTCTTTACGGATAAAAAGAGGTGATTCCCATGCCACTTCAAGGCCTGAATCAATCGATTCCACCCTNCCTACTACGAATTGCAAATCAACGCTAGCATGGACAACATCGCCCACTGCAAGAACTCTCTTTTGGAAGGGGGATATGCTGAGNTCAACCGTACTTTTCTCATGCTTGTCAAGGCACAGAGGAATTGAGATTCCTTTGTTCTTATCTTCAACAGCAGGATGAATGACTAGAGAACCACCCGTGAGGTGGTCTTCCTTGGTATTGCGCAAGGCAATTCCAACCCTATCTCCAGCAACTGCTTGTTCGACATCATCATCCATGACCTGCAAACTCTTGACCGTTCCAGGGCCTTCTGCTGGAAGGAGATGCAATTCGTCGTGGACTGAAACTGAACCTGATTGAACATATCCAATAGCGACTAATCCGATTCCCTTCACATTGAAATGCTGGTCGATTGGAACAACTAGCGGCTCTTNTTTCGCAGATTCTAAATCGCTGGAAATTTCGTCCATTANTCCGTATAATGCGCCTCTTAATTCGATTCCATCATCGCTACACTGTTTCCATGATGATAAGCCCGCTTGAGCAATAAATGCCTTTACTTGATCTTCATCTATCCACTCGCCTTGTGGAGGATTGATTACGTAGATTCCCTTACTTATTCCAGCTGCTGCAAAGCCGACCAAAACCTCGCCAAATGTGGCATCAATTCCGGTAACTTCGAGCAAACCAACACGAGCTGCACACAAGGAATTGAAGAATGGGCGGATTCTTTCTGGCATTTTTGCAGGCCTAATAATCGAAAGAATNCGTGGCCCATCAGCCCCAGATTCTTTGTGGACATAAGTATGGACATCTCGCTGATCAGTTGCTTTGGCAATAGCCTTAGCCAACTCATCGCTGCCAATCATTGCGATATTCAGCACTGTCATGGCACTGCGAGTTAGGGGGTGTTCTTGAGCATACTGCAATCAGGAGGTGTTTGTAATGCGTCTGTATTCCGAAAGTCGGTTCTCGTATTCGTCAGTGGTCAAATTTCGAATTCTTTCTGTGCCGAAATTTTCTATTGTAAATGAGGCTGTTACGGTTGCATGAACCAATGATTCTGCTAGTTCATTTCGGCTTACTTCACCTGTTTTTTGTGTAAGATGCTGAGCCATAGCTCCTGCGAAAGTATCGCCACACCCTGTAGGGTCAGTTAGATTTCGAGTTGGATATGATGGCATCGAAATAAGTCCTTCTGGATGTAATGCTAAAACACCGTGTTCACCACGCTTGACGACTAATATTCCTCCCTTCTTCATTTCCAGAACGCTTTCTGCTGCTCGAATCAGGTTATCATCGCCAGCGAGCATCTTTACCTCTGCATCGTTCAAAATTAGAATGTCAACTTTTGTAATGACAACACGCAACTCTTCGATTGCGATATTTATCCAAAGGTTCATTGAATCTAATATCGAAACTCTTCCAACTTCGGTCTGGGAAATAACTGAAGATTGTAGGCTGGGATGTAAATTTGCACACATCAATACCTTCGGAGTAGTTTGATCGAGAGGCACCTTGGGTTGAAAATTTTCAAACACATTGAGTTGCGTCTCGTGAGTAATTGCTTCAGCCATATCTCCATGATAGGAGCCTTTCCAACGGAATGTTTCNCCTTCGTTTTCTTCAATTCCGCTAATCTCTAGTCCGGATTTCCGATACCATTCAAGGTGTTCAGATTTGAAATCTTGACCAATAACTCCGACCAATGCGACTCCATTACCACCATTTTTCCGATTGTGAAAGGCCGCCGAGAATCCTCCGTAAGAAGCTGAACCACCCAATTCNTCTTCTCGTGAACCCATCGGAGTCTCGAGAGAATCGTAGGCTAGGCTGCCAACGATCAGTACATCCATAGGATCATCCCAACAAATCTTGATGTTCATCAATGTAGGCGATTGTAATGTCCCCTGCTAAGAAATCCTTCTCATCCATTATTCTTCGATGTAAAGGAATTAGGTGGTCGACGCCTGTGATGATTGTTTCATCTAAAGCAGTCCTCATTCTACGAATTGCTGAATCTCTATCCGGCCCCCAAGCGAGCAACTTTGCTAGTAAACTGTCGAAACAACCTGGCATTTCATANCCTGGGTGGGCATGTGTATCACACCTAATTCCGAATCCTGAGGGGAAGTGGCATTCCCACAATCTACCCGGAGATGGTACGAAATTGGTTGTGTCCTCTGCATTGAGTCGGCATTGGATTGCGTGGCCTCTTATTGTAACATCATCCTGAGTTAGAGGTAGACTTTCACCTTGAGCNACTCTGATTCCCAATTCCACGAGGTTGTACCCTGTAATCAACTCTGTAACCGTATGCTCAACTTGTACTCTAGGATTTACTTCTAGGAAGTAGAAATCTCCATTCTTGTCTCGTANGAACTCAAATGTTGCTAACCCTTTGTACCCCACCGATTCTGCACCTGCACAAACTAGTGCTCCGACTTCTGCTCGCTTCTCGTCNGTTAGCCATGGTCCTTCTTCGATCAGTTTCTGATGACGGCGCTGAATTGAACAGAATCTTTCACCAAAGTGAATCGCCTTTTCTCCATCTGCTAGGACTTGGAACTCGACGTGTTGTGCACCTTCGATATATTTCTCGACGAACACTCTGTCGTCTCCAAAAGCTGATTTTGCCCGACCTTGACATAATTTCAATGCACCTTCGAACTCATCTGCAGCATGGACGATTTGCATGCCGATTCCACCGCCACCTGCGGCTGCCTTGATTATAACAGGATAACCGATTTCATCGGCTAATTCACTGGCAACATCTGCTGAAGAAATCGGCTCACTACTTCCTTTTGCAGTNGGNAGGCCTGCGGCTTCCATCGCAGCACGAGCTTCTATCTTATCACCTAACAAAGTAATGACATGTGATGCAGGACCGATGAAAGTAATTCCTTCTTCTTCCAAACGCTTGACGAAATTTGCATTNTCTGCGAGGAACCCGTATCCTGGGTGAACAGCATCACATTCCAAATCTTTAGCAGCTTGAACAACAGCCTCGATATCCAAATAGGAATCCAATGGATTAGATCTCATTATTGGATAAGCGATATCAGCCATCCTAACGGGAAGAGATAGTCGATCCTCTCTGCCATGAATAATTGCAGCTTCAATGCCCATATCCCTAAGTGTTCTGAGAATTCTCAAAGCGATTTCTCCGCGGTTCGCAATCAGCACACGCTTGAATGCCATGTTAACCCCCAAACCTAACTGTTCTAAGATGAAATCGGTTGGATGGAGGCTGATTTTTACGGTTTTTCACGCCGAAAAGCGGAAACAAAGTACCTTTTTCTGCCGAACTTAGGAATTTTTTAGCGTTCTTCTTATAGGATACGCAAACAATTGAGCAATATGGCCGACGATGTTGTCACGGGAGCATCCACTGTCGAAAGATTGGCAGGCAGGGACTTAAATCAAGATGGTAAAGTAATCAATTTGGTAATTTGTGGTAACTCAAGATTCTACAATTATGAATGGATTGAAGAACAATTAGAACAGTGGATAAAATGGAATGATTATCCTGACTTGATAATTATTGGAGGTGCCAGTGGAGTTGATTATCTCGTTGAGAGATGGGCAAATAATCAAGCAATTCCATTAGCAATTTTTACTGAAGCTTGGAATGAGCCACGTATCGGACTGGAGGATTCTGGGCGCCCTGAGGCGGCCCCGACTCTCGGTGACAAAATGTTGGAGCATGCAACCCACCTAATCGCGTTTCCTGGACCAAAATCAAAATGGACAACGATTATGATAAATCGTGCCAGAGAGAGGGGAATCCCTGCAGTATCAGTTCCAACACCTCGTGAAGGAGATGCTGATCAATAAACGTCTCGCAGGTATCGCTTCTGTTCTTTCATCATTGTCTTCTCAATGAAGTGTGTTGCATCTGCTTCAGACATTCCACCGTGCTCTATTGCAATATCAATCAACGCACGGTGTACATCCTTTGCCATGTATTGCTTGTCGCCACAGATGTAGAAGTATGCCCCACGCTCGAACCATTCCCATACTTCTGCGCCATGCTCTTTGAGTCTGTGTTGAACGTAAATTTTCTCTTCTTGGTCTCTTGACCAAGCAGTTGTAAATCTGTACATGTGCCCTTCATCAAGCCAGTTCTCAATTTCGTCTTTGTAATAGAATTCTGTCTTAGAAGATTGGTCTCCGAAGAATAACCAGTTTTTACCTGAGCCTCCGTCATGAACTCTTTGTTCCATGAAAGCACGGAAAGGAGCAATTCCTGTTCCAGGACCTACCATTATGATATCCGTGGATTTATCTTCAGGTAAGACGAATGATTTTGTCGGAGACATAAATACTCCCACATCTGTCTTGTCTACTTCGACTTCATCTGCCATGTAAATGGTACACAAACCGCCTCTATCCCTGCCATGATGGGAATATCTGACAATTCCAACCGTCAATTCTACAAATCCAGGGTGAGCGTCGTGGCTACTTGCAATAGAATACAACCTCGGCTTCAATTTGTCAAGTAAGTCAATAAATTCCTCCGGGGTATAATTGACTGAAAAATCATTGAACACATCAATGTAGTCACGTGACCAAATGTAATCTTCTAATGCATCTGCGTCATTTGCTAGATGTTCTGCCCTCTCCTTGGGGTCATCGCCCGGAAGCGAGGGCAACAACTCGGTCTGAATTATTGAATCACCTGCCGCAAGCATTGCGCCATTGCCAGAAACTGATTCGCGGAATCTATCCACTAAGCTGACTTTTATTCGCAAGCCGCTAGTGTTGATTTTTTCTTGCAACGATTTTACGAATTTTTTGTTCACACGATGTATTTCAAAATCTTTCTTGAGAGCTTCCCACAATGTTCTCTCACCGTTGTGCGTATGGACAATATGGTCTTGATCCCAACCTGCTTTCTCAATTAGCAAGTCAACAGTCAAAGGAGGATTTTCTGGAAGTACGCCTAATGCATCCCCTACCTTGTAATCCATACCTGAATCACCCAATGCAAACACGATATGCCGTGTCTCTTTCCTTGAGCCCTCTCCATTCAATACGTAACACTCTGTGATTTTAGTAGGGTATGGATTTTTCGCGCTCCAACCACTCTTAGCTGCAGGCTTCTCTACAACTGCTGGCTTTTCTTCTACGACCTCAGCAGATGGCTCCGAAGGTAGCGAAATTTGAATTGCTGCCATAGCAGGAATAACCTTGTCCACCCATAACTTCCATTCCGGTTCATAATCAACATCACAAGTCTGTAAATCAACGACTTTTGTTGCACCTAATTCTTGGAATTTGTTATCCCAATCAATCCCGGCTTGGCAATATTCATCATACGAGGTATCTCCAATGGCGCAAACAGAATAGTTTACTCCAGATAATGAAGGATTAGTTGAGCATGTCTCGTCCCACAAATCAGCAGCATTATCTGGCATCTCTCCTTCACCCCAAGTCGAAGTGATAATCAAAATTCTCTTGTGACGCGATAATTCAGAAGCTGGATAACCGTCCATGTCTAATACGCTTGGCTGCAATCCATTCTTCTCTGCAAGTTTCTTGGTTTCGTTCGCCAAATCTTCGGCGTTTCCTGTCTGTGAGCCAAAAAATATTGCAATACTGTTGTCATTTTCAGAAGAAATGGTAAGACCTCCCGTCAATGGGGTTGAACCCCGATTTTTCTCCAGTTGCAAGATATAGATGAATGTTAGGTGCGATGGTGTCTTAGAGTGGAAGCGCTTCCAGAGTTGTATGGTGGATGTAGTTTTACTCGGAAGCGGCAATGCTTTCTTGCCTTCTGGCAGGCATCATTCATTCCTCTTAATCGATAAACACATCATAGTAGACTGTCCTCCGACCGCACTAGCCAGTCTTAGAAAGGCAGGAATAAGTCCTGCAGATATCGACACGATTCTAATCACTCATGTTCATGGAGATCATGTCTTTGGGTTCCCATTTTTCCTCCTCGAGAGAAAGTATATCTCCGATAGAGGAGGAGAGAAGCCTTTGACTGTTGCTGGGTCCTCTATAGTAAAGAATAGGCTCACAGAATTATGCAAATTAGCTTATCCTGGGTCCTTAGATGAGATGTTAGATAGCGTTAACTGGGTAGACATACCTGATGTGGAGGGGTGGAGTATGGAGAGATTCGAAGTAGTTCATGAACCCACTGTTGAGCCCCATGGCTGGATGCTAACAAATCACCAAGGATGGTCAATGCTGCATTCTGGCGATTCTGGACCATGTGAAGAATTGTGGAAGCGAATTGAGAAATGCAGTTTTGCAGTTGTGGAGATGGGAGTTCCAGAATGGGTGGAAACCAATGAACATCATAAACCAAGTGACATAATCAGATTAGCAGAAATGTGCCCAAATACACAATTAATTCTGACTCACACATACATCGATTCAGATTACAAAATCTTGACTAAAGAAGTACCAGAATTTCCTGAAAATGTGATTCATGGCGAAGATGGCATGCATTTTACGCTTGATGATAAAGGCTCAATTTGTTAGAATAAAATGGTCATAAAATAACATTATTTCCGGTGAGATTTCTTTCTTGAGTTTTTTCATAGAGAAAAAACAAAAAGTGATCTGGCAAAAAATAAAAAATTATTTTTCAATTTACAACTAATTTTGATTAAGAGAATTTATTTTTTCGAAAAATCAGTTTTTTCTCGTCGGCGATAAATATTTTTTATCTCGGCGGGCTCCTGAAAATTTTGCCCTACAGTAGGTTCTTTTTATAACCTAAAGCGTAAAATTACGCTTCCCTTTTTATACCTCCAATTGAAAACGATTTACTAGGCAAATCCCCACCTCGAAACCCTAGTTTGGGATTAGCCTTATATGGTGGACTCGGACTCCCTGTAGGCATCACGCTTGGTGGGGCACGGGCGAACAACAGAGATGGCAAAAACGGAAAGGTGTTATTTTTTGACGAGAAATATTTTCGACGGTATTCTCAATCAGAAAACTCTGTTCGTGCAAAAAGAAGTACTGCGCCACACATACCAGCCTGAAACATTACCCCACCGAGGTCACGAGAGAGACCAATTATCATTCAATTTAGTCGAAGCTCTCAAAGGACATATTCCCTCGAATATGATTCTGTATGGAGTAACTGGAGCCGGGAAAACTGCAGTTACTCGTTATGTATGTGACCAACTCCAGAGCAAGGGTGAATCGATTGGAAGAATGGTTCATCCAGTAATGGTCAATTGCAGACAAATCGATACCCAATACCGTGTGCTATCGCATTTAGGTAATGCACTATTGGAAGACTATGAGCGCGAAGAAATTCCTTTCACAGGATGGCCGACAGATAGAGTGTTCTCAGAACTAGTAAAGCGCATGAATGCCAGGGGTGGAGTGTATGTTCTGGTACTGGACGAAATAGACCACTTGGTAAAGAAAGCAGGTGACGATCTTCTATACAATCTAACTAACCTGAATGCTGAATTGAAAGATGCTCGTGCTTGTGTAATCGGAATCTCAAACGATTTGAAATTCACCGATTTCCTTGACCCTAGAGTTAGAAGTCGGCTTGGTCAGCAAGACATAGTATTCAATCCATACAATGCTGAACAACTGCAGGATATTTTGCGTTCTAGGGCTGAAGTTGGAATAAATGCAGATGCAATCGGTGCAGGAGTTATCGAATTGTGTGCTGCTCTTGCAGCCCAGGAACACGGCGATGCCAGATGTGCACTTGATTTGCTTCGAGTTTCGACTGAAAAAGCAGAACAGGAAGGCCTAGATGTTGTTGAACAAAACCATGTTCGTATTGCACAAGCTCAAATCGAATCAGACCAGGTTACTCCTGTCATCCGAACATTGCCTACTCAACAAAAATTAGTTCTTGCATCGGTACTAATCAACGAGAAAAATGGACTAAGAAATATGCAAACCGGTGAAGTCTACCACGTATACAAGCAGGCTTGTTCAAATATCGGACAGCAATTCCTCACTTCAAGAAGGGTTTCTGGCATCATCTCTAACTTAGATATGCTCGGTTTGATTACTGCAAAAACAATTTCTCGAGGAAGATATGGTAGAAGCAAGGAAATCAATTCATGCATTCCCACCAACATTGATCCGTGCGATGTTATGTCGAAAGCAGAACCATCTTTGAATGAGGTTTTCTCTGCTAAATATCGACACCAATCACAACTTTGAACCGTGATTTGGTCAATTGCCAACTTTGGCAAGACTCTTAACCGCGTCTAAGGTCGCACGGCCCATGAGCGATGACGGAGATAATGCACAGGGCAATCTGGGCACGATTCTGTTTAATCCATCCAACACTCTTGCATCATGGTATTTCTGGCTAGGTTTGCTGGGTCTAATGCTTGCAGTGCTAAACATCATGGGGATGATTCACCCCACCTACCGTCTATCTTGGGGAGGACTACTGACATTCGAATATACCAACAATGCATTCGGCGACAAAGATGGTGCTGCTCTTTTCGTACCAAGCGACTTCGTGTTCATGGCATTTGTTGGAGGCATGACATTCTTGGGTGCGAGAAAACTAATCGGAGATGGAGATGCTTTAGAATGGATGAAGGGTATTGTAACCAACGAGTGGTACAACGATTTGTTAAATGTTGAAGCAGGTTGGTCACTTGTTTTAGGAACATGGGCCATACTTTCCAGTATCGTATTTTACTTCTATTGGGGAATAATGCACTTGGCCTGGATAGACCCAGGAGTTTATTCAATCGCTATCGCTCTAATGGCATCAGGTCTTGTTATGCGAATGCTTTCATCTGTTGAAGATGAGGAATGATTAGTGGCCGTTTCGACGTAATAATGCGTCTAGGTATCCAAGTAGAATTCCTTGCCAGAGCACGAACGACCATGAAATTAAAACGAATGTCGCGTAAGGTTTTCCCTTAGGCAAATGGCTTCTAAAGAATGCAATCAGCCAGAATAATGGAATTATTGTGATTAAGAGTACTTCTCTCGAAAGTGCATAATACAATGTTTCAGCATTTACTTCATCACTAGAAAGGATATTGCTGAGATATTCAAATATTCCAAATCCTCCCAATATCATCAAAGGAATCATCCATAATACAACCCATGATGAGCCAATGAAATCATGTCTTACTCCTCTGTATCGACGATGAATTCTAACGTGAGCCCTAGCATCTCTCTTTCTCTTTTGCAAGAATCTTCGCAATCCAGTTTCAGGAACGTGATTTACAACTGCTTCTGGTGTGTAAACGATAGTACCTCCCTCCTGGATTAGTTTCAATGAAACTTCCATGTCTTCCGCATGGTACCAGGAAGGGTCAAACCCGCCGATAGACAATAACTTCTCTCGATTGAACATAGAACATGGGCCATTAGCTAATTTGGTGCGACGTGGTCTTGAACGGTATTTCGATTCGATTTCAATAGATCTGATTCTCGAAATTACGTCATCGGAGCGACCGAAAATTGTTCTCCCTGTAACTGCAACTACCTCTTCCCCTTCTCTGGATTCTGAAGATTCCAACATTCGCTCTATCCAATCGGATTCTGGTCTAACATCGATATCTGTGATCGCAAACCATTCGCCTTTTGATGCTTCTAATGCAGCCATCCTGCCGGCAGATAAGCCAAGAGCATCTTGGGTGATGACAGTTACTAATTCATGATTTGACCAATCCTCAGCTTTCTGCTTGCTACCATCACTAGATCCATCATCTACCAGAATTATTTCTAGTGGCGAATGGGTTTGATTAACCAATGATTCTACACAACCATCAATCCATTCAACGCCATCTCTAACACAGACAGCAACCGATACTAAGGTCAGCCTCTCACCTCAAATTTCGAAAGCAATCTTCTACACTCTTCTTTAGCCTCTAAGGTCGTTACGCGCAAAACCACTCCAGTATTCGGCTGACCGTATACGACATTAGTGCCTAGTGGCGCTAGTAAATGGACAATAATTGGAGCTAAATCCTCTTCTCCTTCTACTTGGATGCAAGTTGTTTGGTCATTATGTAAAGCAGACGATATTACGTCGATTAGAGATGGCGTGATCTGCCCAGCAGGATTCGTAGCATTAAGCAGTACATCAAAATCATCCAAATCGACCTTTTCTTCTAATTCGACACGTTTAGTCATTCCATCGATTATTGCAATATCTGCAGTAACACCCATCTCGAGTAATGTCGATACACAAACATCACCAACAGCAACAATTCCACCTGGAGCAATGCTTTCCATTGCTGCTGACATCGCTACTTCGGGTGAATCTTCGGGACCTGTGAATAATTCACCACTAGGCTCCTTCAACTCGGCATCCAACCCTCGATGAAAGTGATATGTTTGATTTGACTGTGCTTCACTCAACCATTGCTTTCCATCGCAATCGATTAGTCCTGCTCTGATTCTTGAACTAGAAATTATGCCGCCTACTTCGTCAATGGCATGCTGCACCTCAATAATTTCTAGAGGTAGTAATCCATTTGCAAGCCTAACCTCATTTATTGTTTGACAGTTGCCCAATGTTTCTGGAGTACAGATTATACTATCACAATCTCTGCGAACAGGTGCAGGCCCGAAATTATCCTCTAATTCATGGGTTGTGATTCTTTCATCAGCCCATGCAATGATGGCTTCCCTTCTATCTTCAAAGCTCTGTAAGATCGGAGATTTAGACGCCGACATGTTGTCATTTGTTATCCAAACCTCAACGAATTCAGCGGAATCTAATGCCGCATTAAGGAGGGATTTGTGGCCTTGATGAAATCTGTCGAAAGTGCCGCCAACTAAGCAGCGCTCCAACTTCGCCATGTAACCTACTAAGTTTGTATGGCTATTCAATGAATCGCAAGAAAGGTGTGCCCCGACCCGTAACAGCCCCTGTCATTGTCTCCTCGGAGGCTTGACCCAGGGTCAGGGCGTCTGTGCAGCCGGTTGGTTGTCTCACTCTCATTCTCTCGTCCAGCGAGGACCCATTACCGACCACATAGTCCATCGGTTTGCATCAGAGGTCATTCCCGAAAGTCACCCTGGTCTTCGTCGATGGCACGTGACCGCAATCATTGGTATCGCAGTTCATCGAGCAGCACGCTCTCCGTGCGATGTTGCATGTGCGGTCAAAAAGTTCTCAAGACTCATCATTGTTGAAGCCGTCGGTGCAACTCAAGGTGAACATCTAGATTGTGCTCTGTTTCTAGAGGGACTATTGGGACCGCTTTCTGGAACAACCAACCCGCATATGGATGACATCTGCCGATTGGTGGATTCATTCCTTGTTCAAATGCTGTAATTCCATCCAGCACATCCAGTAAAGATTCTTTTCCAATCCCCTCTGGCATATGATGAACTAGTACCAGTTCATCCGACTTTAGACCTTGATCCCAAAGTATAGCAGGCCACGGTAAATCAAGCATTGAAAGAGCGGCCCTTCCCATCGAAGATGACAAGCAAACAGACAACCATGAACCTGCATTTGATTTCCATAGTGAATGATGAACATCTTCCATTATCGCTAACATTTCTTCACGATCTAGATTCTGGTTCTCGTGTAGAATCTTATGATGCATACAAGCTCCAACCAACTGAGAAATTTCAGGCTCATTCCAATTATGTCTCAATACTTCGCTAGCCCTCAATGGCTGACTAAGCCACACATCAATGACATCTGGCATTTGTTCAACCCATTCTCTGCTAAGCAAAATCGCAGTAGCAACAGACGGTTCAGTGATTTCTTTCGATAATGTAGCTAAAGGATTAGATCTTATTCTCTCAATTAGAATAGATAATGCAGCATCATCCACTGTTGCTAAATCTGCTAAGTCCGAATCGTCGAAATTTCTCAGGTCTGCTAAATCCGCCCATTTAGGGTCAAGCAGAATTCCAATTCTTCTCCACCTTGCAGAATGGTTGCTTTCTGTAGTTGCAATCCACGATGCTAATGGATACTCCATTTCGTGCTTATCCGCCCAAACATCATCTCCGCTCTCTAATTGAATTGCAAGCCATAATGCTTCTAGTTCATTTTCAGCATTCCGTACTGTAGTTGCTTTGCCTCGAACAATTTCTGTTGGCGATTTTGGAGGCTCCCAATCCACGGGCATTTTTGCTTCATGCACTACAGAAATTGGTAAACTCAATCTGCCTTGCATCTCAAGGTTAAACTTACCTTGGTCGCCTCCTGAAGTAAGTTTGAATGGTAAATCTAATTCTACTGACTCCCCGATGACAAGCCTACATCTACTATCGCTAACCAACCTCTCGAGTGATTTTACATGCTTCCATCTCCAATCTACAACAATAGGTAAGTCACTTTCTTCAAGAGCGAATAGTAGCGCTGCTTCTCCACCGCGTTCTGAAATTGAACGTGTGTCGATGATATTGTGAAAATGTTTAGACCATTTCCTGCCCGGGAAATCATTCAACACCTTCCTAGTAAGGGAATTAGATGATTTTGATTTAATGTCAGAAACTAATTTGGTGAATCTATCTTCTATCGACATCGAGGACAACCTAGGGTGATTTAATTTCAACCAATATCTTAGAATTGCATATGGTAGTGGAGTCATGGGTAAACCGATCAAGTCTCCATCCACA
>PAQE01000031.1 GCA_002709705.1 Methanobacteriota archaeon
GCCAATTCCTTCTATATCGCAATTCATGAGTTTTGCAAAGGGGATGATATTAGAGCGATGTTCAGGATCCTGAAATCTAATTTCATTTCCATTTTTATCTCTGATGGTTATCTCGTTGCTAGAAGAAATCATTCCACCATCGCTTCCTGGATCATATTCTGATGTAATCGTGAATTCTTCACTTAGATCTAATTCATTAAAGTAAGATATGCCGGATTCACTAATCGTGTAAGAAATCAGAGTATATGTCGCATGGAGGAAAACAATTTGGCGATGATATTTCTCTTCAAATTGATAAATAACCCTCTCTATGAACACAAGCAAAGGCATTACCAAGAACGAAGTTAATATGCATGCAAGAGCAAATAGAAGAGTTATTTTGGGTGGATGGGAGTGATCGTATACAACGAAACATTCCTCCTTGCCTTCTTGGATTTGATGGATAAGATCCACGAGATCCTCTGATACTTCTCTTTCGAATTCAAAATCTTCATTACAATATGGACATTCATAAATCCCTGTTGAATCACTGCCCAGGTCTACTGTCTCGGAGCATAACGGGCACTCAACCTCAACCATATTTCTAAGCTGAAATTAGCGAGGTATAATCCTTGACCCTGCACGAGTATCCGGATACCCATGCGAATGCAACTGATATTTGGAAGGTCTTTGTACGGGTCATTCTAGAAGCAACCGCTGTAAATGTATGCCGTTAGCCGATATCAAGCGATGTGAATTGCGTGACCTAAGGTTGCTAGTACAGCTTCATGAGTCATCTCAGTCATTGTTGGGTGAGCGTGGATTGTTCCAGCGATGTCTTCCAATAATGCTCCCATCTCTAGAGCAAGAGTCCATTCTCCCACCAGTTCGCTGACATGTGTTCCCACTGCTTGTACGCCGAGGATTCTGTGGTCGTCCTCACGGGCAACTACTCTGACAAATCCGCCAGTCTTTTCGGCTTCTTGAGTTAGCGATCTTCCGTTTGCAGCGAGAGGGAACTTTCCAGTGATTACCGGATGTCCTGCCTCTTTTGCCTCATCGGGAGACAATCCCACTGAGACAATTTCTGGCTCTGTAAATACGATTGCAGGGACTGCAACTGGGTTGTAAGCACGGTTTGTACCAGCGATAATTTCTGCTACCATCTCTCCTTGGAATGAAGCAACATGTGCTAACATTTCTCCCAAATCAGAAACATCTCCAATTGCATAAACACCCTTCATGTTAGTTTGGCATTGATCGTTAACCTTGACGAATCCACGCTCGTTTAGAGCGACTCCTGTTGCTGCAAGTCCTTCACTGCGTGGTCTGCGACCTACAGTTACTAGAACTCTATCAGCTTCTACAGATTGCATCTTTGATTCATCATCAGCGTTATTCTTGTCAATGAAATTTAGTTTGAGTTTTCCGTTGTCAAGTTTCTCAACACCCTTNGCNAANACTCCTGTGTTNACNTTGACCTTGTTCTTCTTNAGGAATAATTCGAGAGGTCGGCGCAATTCTTTGTCGAAAATTGGCAGAACACTATCCATNGCCTCTACAATTGTTACTTCAGCACCGAGCATGCGATGAACNATTCCAAGTTCAAGTCCGATNTATCCTCCACCTACTACGACTAGGTGTTCCAACTTCTCGTCGATATCAAGTGCTTCTCTGCTAGAAATTACTCCATCACCATACTTCATGAATGGTAATTCGATAGGAACACTTCCATTTGCTAGAATCACATATTCCGCTTCAATTTGCGTGTCTCCAACAACGACTGTCTTGGCATCCTTGAACTCAGCCCAGCCGGTAATCAATTCAGCACCAGAACTCTTGAGCAGGTGTTCAACGCCCTTGTTTAGGCGGTCAACAATGTCATCTTTCCATCCCTTTAGGGCAGCCATTTCTAGTTCAGCAGGTCCAGGAATTGAGATTCCCATATGTCCGCCTTTCTTTGCATGCTTTGCCAAATCGTGGAATTTGTGTGCAGCGTGAATCATCGCTTTGGAGGGAATACAGCCACGGATTAGACAAGTTCCTCCTGCTCTCTCGCCTTCGACGATTACGGTGTCCATACCTAGTTGCGCAGATCTGATTGCAGCAACATATCCTCCAGGTCCAGCTCCTACAACTAATACCTTGCACTTACGAGTCTTCATTCAAATCAACCTCACATGAAGATTGTTGCTGGGTTTTCCAGCAGTGTTTTCAGCCTTTGAACTAGCATTGCTCCGTCCCAGCCNTCGACCACTCTGTGGTCCCAAGATGAGGATAGTCTCAGCATCTTTCGAATTACGATTTGTCCATTGCGAACAACTGGTGTGTCTACAGCGTTGTGAACTCCAAGAATACCAACTTCTGGTTTGTTAATAATTGGTGTTGCACCTAGGCCTCCCATTCTTCCAAGGCTAGTGATAGTGAAGGTAGAACCAGTTAATTCGTCAAGTCCAGCAGTTCCATCACGCGCAGCNTGGCTAACTCTTTGCATTTCAGATGCAGATTGCCAGACGTCTTGTGCTTCGACATGCTTTACGACCGGAACGTATAGCCCTCTATCTGTTTGTGTTGCAATACCTAGGTGAACTGCATCGTGTCTAGTCACTACTCCCTTATCGTCATCGAATAGTGCGTTGCAAACTGGATTTTCTCCTAATGCCTTNACAAGTGCTTGCATTATGAATGGCAGGTATGTCAGCTTNGGCTGTCCTTCAGCACGAGTAGAGTTTAGGTGAACTCTAAGTTCATCTAAGTGAGTAATGTCAACTTCTTCAAAGTATGAGAAGTGAGGAATCGTAGTGTATGAAGCAGTCATACTCTCAGATATCTTTCGTCGCAAGCCAATGACAGGAACTTCAGTAGTTCCTGTTTGTGCAGTACGAGCAGGACCTGCTGCAGCTACAGGGCTACCAGCAGCCTTCCAAGAATCCAAATCTCCGTGTGTGATTCTTCCTGCAGGTCCACTACCTGCAACTGTTGTCAAATCGATTCCACTTTCGCGAGCACGCTGTCGAACAGCNGGTGATGCTAACGGTCTAGCACCTGGTGCAGCCACTACAACAGGAGTTGGTGTTGGGGCCGGTGCTGGCTCTGGTGCTGGCTTTTCTTCAACCGGCTCGGGTTCTGGAGCAGGTGCCTCTTCGACAACTTCCTCAACTGGTTCTGGTGCCTCCTCAACAGGAGTTCCTTCTCCATCGGTTTCGAATTCAATACAAACTTGCCCTACTGCAAGTATAGTTCCTGGTTCTCCAACAAGAGANTTGACAACACCGTCAGTAGGTGATGGAATCTCGACAGTTGCTTTGTCGGTCATGACAGATAGAATCGGATCGTCTTCTTTGACGGTATCTCCTACCGAAACCATCCATTCNACAACTTCTCCTTCTACAACTCCTTCTCCTATATCTGGCAGCTTGAATGCAAATATTCCCATGTTTATGCCTCCTGTGTTTTCTTAATAGCTTCCGCAATTCTCTCTGGGCTAGGTAGATAGTCCCACTCAGTTGTATGAGGGAACGGCGTGTCCCAGCCTGTGACTCTGATAATCGGTGATTCTAGATGCCAGAAGCATCTTTCTTGGATTGAAGCACTCATTTCTGCTCCAAATCCACTTGTCTTTGGCGCTTCGTGAACAATTACACAGCGGCCGGTTTTCTTTACGGAGTTGACTACNGTGTCTCTGTCCCATGGGAGTAGNGTTTGTAAATCAATCAATTCAGCATTAATCCCGCTGTTCTTGATTCCCTGCTCTGCGACATGTACCATAGCACCCCATGCAATTACTGTACAAGCATCCCCTTCCATTACGACTTCAGCTTGCTCTAGTGGGATAGAATAGTGACCCTCAGGAACATCCGCTTTAGGATGTCCTTTCCAAGTGGGAACATTGTGTGGGTCTCCGTAAAAGGGNCCTCTGTAGCATCTCTTTGGCTCGAAGAATATTACTGGGTCGTTACATTCGATTGCACTGGTTAGCAGGCCCTTTGCATTGTTTGGGTTTGAGCAGTATACAACCTTCAGGCCAGGGGTGTGTGTGAACTGCGACTCTGGACTTTGCGAGTGGTGATGTCCACCTTTGATTCCACCACCAGCAGGTGTTCTAATTGTAACAGGAGTTGAGAATTCTCCTCCTGACCTGTGGCGTAGTTTTGCGATTTCGTTCACAATTTGATCATAAGCAGGGAAGATGTAGTCCGCAAATTGGATTTCTGCAACAGGTCGCAAACCGTTTAATCCCATGCCGAATGCAATTGCTGCGATTCCACCTTCTGCAAGTGGGGCATCGAAGACNCTGTGTGCTCCATGCTTCTCCTGCAGCCCGTCAGTTACGCGGAATACTCCTCCGAAGTAACCCACATCTTCTCCAAAGATTACCACATTATCGTGNACCTCTAGCATATTGTCGAGGGCGCTGTTTAGTGATTCAATCATGTTCATTTCTGTCATAATATCACCTCACTTGCCTAACTCCTCTCTTTGTTCCTGAACATGCCAAGGAACTTCTTCGTAAACTTCTGTGAATATTGTTGATGCTGGAGGGAAAGGACCGTTGGCTAAGTCTCCAAATTTACACGCTTCTTTGTAGGCCGCCATGACTTCAGAATCTATTTTTTCAGTCAATTCCGTATTCTTCTCTTCCGACCAAGCTCCTATGCTGATTAGGTGCTTCTTCAATCGTTCAACTGGGTCTCCACCGGGCCAGCATTTGAACTCATCACTAGGGCGATAACGACTGGGGTCATCAGATGATGAGTGTGCTCCTGCACGATAAGTGTAAACTTCGATGTATGTGGCTCCCTTACCCGCTCTAGCACGTTCGCGTGCCCACTTTGTAACAGAGTATAATGCAAGGAAGTCATTACCGTCAACACGAAGAGAAGGAATGTCATATGACAAACCTCTTGCAGCGAAATTTACCCCTCCGGTTGCTAAATTTTTGTGCGTAGAAATCGCCCATTGATTGTTCACAACGTTGAGAATAACAGGTGGCTTGAATACTGATGCGAAGTTTAGACCATAGTGGAAATCACCTTGAGCACTTGTTCCGTCTCCTAGCCAGGTAATCGTTGCTTGATCGTCACCCTTGTATGCGGACGCCATCGCAACTCCTACTGCTTGGCTGAATTGGGTCCCCACCGGGCTGGATATAGAGATGAAGTAACCTTCCTTCCATGAATAGTGNACTGGCATTTGCCTACCGCGAATATTGTCTTCAGTGTTACCAATGCAGTGACAAATCATGCTTACCATGTCGCGCCCTCTGACGAATTGCGCCCCTGGTTGCCTGTAAGANGGGAATATCCAGTCTGTATCATCAAGAGCCATTGATTGTGCAATTGCGACAGCCTCTTCACCAAAAGAGCGCATGTAAAATGATAGTTTTCCAGTTCTCTGCATCTTTATCATTCTATCATCAAAGATTCTCAGACGCATCATCATTTCTAAGCCACGAATTAATTCTTCAGCATCTAATTCTGGATTCCATTCACCGGATGCCGAATCATCATCCCCGAGAACACGAATTAAACCATGCGCATGGTCATGCGTTTCTGGAGCACTGCATGTANCGGGGTCAGGTCTAGAAAGGTCTCCNGGTTGTTCTTTCCATGTGCCGCCAAAATCGGCCTCATCACCGGGTCTAAATGGAGCGGTAGGTACCGTGTATGCTTCCAATGACTCCTTACCATTCCCCGACATGATACTCTCACTCCTTGGCCGTTCTAAGCCTTACCGATGCTCTGGCTAATAGTTCTCCAGCACGATATGATGACCTTACTAATGGTCCACAAGCCCATCCTAGGAATCCCATTTCTTCAATTTGTAAACTCCATTCGTCATATCTAGATGGCTCAGGGAATCTGTCAACAGGCAAATGTTTTGGGCTTGGAGCTAGATATTGTCCAATCGTTACTAAATCAACCTCAGCATCTCTGAGCATTTGCAAAGCCTCTGTAATTTCCATATCGGTTTCTCCTAAACCTACCATTATCGACGATTTGGTTAGAATGTCAGGGCGCAATCTTTTGGCTTCTTTCAAAATTCCAATCGACTGTTCAAATGTTGCTCTGCGGTCTCTAACTCTACGATCTAATCTTGGTACACACTCAACATTGTGGGCAAAAACTTCCAGTTCCAAACCGTTCAATAGGTCAGCAAGATCTTGATGGTCACCCGCCAAATCACTGCATAGAAGTTCGAGAGTAACTTCCGGGGTTCTTTCTCGAACCGCTTCGAGGCACTTTCTATAATGTCCCGCCCCACTATCAGGTAAATCATCGCGATTGACTACAGTAATTACGGCATGGTTTAGATCCATTGTGGCAATTGCGTCGGCAAGATTGTTTGGCTCGTCTTCATCCAATGGAGGTGGAGTTCTGATTGAGCCCACCGCACAAAAACGACAACCACGGGTACATTCTTGCCCTGCAACCATGAAGGTTGCATCCTTGGCGGCCCAGCATTCATGGATGTTGGGGCAGCGAGCTTCTTGACAAACTGTATGAAGCATATTATCCGTGACTGTATCCTTTGTTTCCTTGAATTTCTGCTGTAAATCACCTGATGGTAAGCGGGTTCTAAACCAGTCTGGAAGACGAGGGCGAGTCTTGGCCATGTTCAATTTCCTGACGGTCATTACCGGTCCCCCTCAGTCATCCCGAAGGGATGGGGTGCAAAAAGAGTCGCTATGGGGGTTTACGAGGTTTCAAGGGCAAACTCGGCTAGGGCTTCCTATGCGAGTCGCAGTCGTTACTGGTGGTGCACGAAGAATTGGTGCTACTATAGTCAACTCATTAATCGACGACGGATGGGCTGTCATTGTTCATTGTAACCGGTCACTTACTCAGGCCAGACAATTGATTCAGCGAGGCCAAGGAGCCATCGTTAGTGGCGATTTATCCAATGATGATGATTTGTTCAGGATTATTGAAGAAATTCATGATCATGAATTAGTTTCCGAAGCAGGCGGAATTGATTTACTCGTCCACAATGCTTCAATTTACAATCAGGAGGATTTCGCAACAGTTACTCCACAAGAGTTGCGTCGTTTTTCATCAATCCACTTAGATGCCCCGTTCTTCTTAACTCAGGGTTTGGTCCCTAAGTTGAAGGCGAAAAAAGGGTCTGTAATCGGTATTGTAGATACCAGTTGGAATCATGCTTGGGAGGAGTTGGCTCACTACACCTCCACAAAGGCTGCTCTGAGACAGATGCTTGTCAATCTAGCCGGCGAATTAGCTCCTGAGATTAGAGTCAATGGCATCGCACCAGGGGCAATTTTAGCTGCTGCTTGGGAAAAGGAAAGGTTCGAGGAAGTACTCAAGCGAGTCCCTCTTGGTCGTGCCGGTAAACCTGAAGACATTGCACATGCAGTGAAATTCCTTACAGAAGCCGATTACATTACTGGGTTTATACTCCCAGTGGACGGCGGCTGGTCAATTACATGATTGGTGCGGGGGGTGAGATTTGAACTCACGAACCCATCGAGACCGGATCTTAAGCCCGGCGCCTTTGACCACTCGGCAACCCCCGCTCAAACCCCGGGCATCGCTTGGAACTAATGAATGAGTCGGGAGAAATTGAATTTTGCAAATATTTGTGAACATAATAGATTAGAGTTATATGCTGTCGCAATAGATTCGATTCCATGGGTAAAGCCACCCCCATTGTATTGTCCTTCGTTGTCGTTTTTTCGGTTTTGGGATACATTTCTCTAGATTCAAATTCAAGTGAATCGAATGAGGAATATTTCATGTGTGATAACGGTGAAAAGATTTCGTCAGATTTACAGAACAATGGATTTGAAGATTGTTCAGACAGCTCAGACGAAGATGTTATTGATCATTCTAAACATCTTCATGCAGATCCCATTTTAGAGGCCATTCTAGTGGAAATCGAAGGTGAACAATTCGTTACTGGTAACGTGATTCATGACCACCCAATGGAGGTAAGAATCAATTGGGTAATGCAATCTGCTGACGGAGTTTCTAGTGGTGATAATTTGGCTACAGATATGAGTGGTGCTTGGATTTTCGATATTGATGTTGAAGATAGAAGTGAAAATATCTCTATTACATTCAGAGCACACAATTTGCCTGAGGATACGTGGTCTGATAACATTACAATAATTATTTCAGCAGATGTAATAGAAGGCTGCACAGATAGTTCCGCAAACAATTTCGATTCTAATGCAACTAGTGACGATGGTAGTTGTGATTATGACGAAGATGATGATGGAGTACTAGATTCAGATGAAGTTGCTGGTTGTACTGATGAATCTGCAAGCAATTACGACCCTGACGCAACAGATGATGATGGAAGTTGTGAGTTTGGTCAAAATTCAAACAATACGGGAGAGAATACACCACCCACTTGCGATGTTGGAAATAATTTGACCACTGATGTAAATCAACTGGCATATCTAGATGCTAGTAATTCCAATGATGTTGATGGTGACACTCTCCAGAATCCATCTTGGCAAATAATTGGAANACCTGAAAATTCTACATCNCAAATAGTAAATCCGTCAAATNTCATAGCTGAATTNACTCCTGATNTGATTGGAGATTTTANCTTTGAATTTTACATTGATGATGGAGAAGATTTCTGCAAAGAGACACTTGTTCTGACCGCAGTAATCACAGTTCCAGAAATCACACCTTACACAGTTTCACAGTCTCTAACTAACGGAACGGAAATGNCAGACATCACATTCTCAAGTATTGGCGGACATATTGTCTCTATGGAAATTCATCCTGAATTACCTGAAGGTTTGTCNTTTGATAATCAGTCTGGAAGAATTAGCGGAACTCCATCAGAAGTAATNCAAGAGACTACATTCATCGTATTTGCCAATAATTCTGCTGGTTCTGGAACCGCTAGCGTAACATTGACAGTAATCGAATTNGGCTATGATGCAACAGATTTGGCNCAGTTTTGGCTGGATTTCTTCCAATGCCAATCAAACAATGATAGACCATTTGTTGATGATTTAACTACCTCAAATACAGAAAATCATCAATGTGAGGTATCTATCACTCTAAATGAAACACACTTGATAATCACTACAAATGGACTTCCGAATCATGATTTTGAGTCAACATTGGCATGNTCAGGTGGCGGAAATTGTGCTAGTGCTCAATCATACACATGGTCAATACCTAGGAGCCCGGTAAATGATACCACTGGGGGCCATGATAGTACAAATTGTCCTGAAGCTAATGGTGACAAAGAATGCGCCCCAGAAAGAGGTGCTGTTGCAGTTGCAATTAACGGAGTTCCGATATATGGTCCTGAGGATGGACCTGGCGGAGATGCGGTTGCTGCAGAGCATGGAGCATACAACGAAGATCGGCAACCGATTGAGTTAGGGATTTGTCATGGTCACTCTGCTCAGGGNGGAACATATCATTACCATGCAGATAGTAATTGTATGCATTGGCATCCAGCAGAAGGCGAGTCTATAGAAAANGATTATGACGAATCNACTATTCAAGCAGTCGCTCAAAATACCTATGATGGTAATCACTCGAAGGTGATTGGAGTTGCATATGACGGCTATCCAATTTACGGATTTTGGGGTTATGATGATCAAATGAATATTGTTGAAATGAGAAGCTCATACGAATTGAAAGAAGGAGAAACTGGATACAATGGAATTGATGATTACAAGTATACAGAGGGCCTAGGTCATCTAGATGAGTGCAATGGGCACTTCGGCCCGACTCCTGATTTCCCACAGGGAATCTATCACTACCATAGTACAATGCAAAATGGTGACGGAGATATGGGATTCCCTTACTTCTTGATTTGTTACCATGGTGAGGCAGACATGTCTAGTGATTCAGGCGGTGGTCAAGGCGGTGGTGGCGGAAATTGCGACGGTTATGGTGAGACATGGGGGCCAGGAATAGGTCCTCCTCCTCCGGGTTGTGGTGGCCAAGGTGCACAATCTAAAATGATTCAAATTTCTACATCAAGTTTCGACCCCATGGCTTTGATAATCATCGGACTTTGTTTCGCAACGGCTTGGTCGCTTCGGCGAAATAGAAATCACCCGTAGGGTGACNTCCTAGGGACACAATGTATGCAAAACGGTTTAACACCCCAGCGCAGACGGTATATTGGTGCGCATGCTAAATTCTCGAGTTGTTCCAGTTCTCGTGCTGCTATTGTTGCTATCTTCCGGCCTTCCTGCTGTTGAATTNGAAACCCTGGAAGAAGAAGTACAAACAAAGCAGGTTCCTGCGAATCTTCAAAATTATAATTTGTATCTGGATGAAGCTGGAGATTCTGGTGGAGACGGTGCGATCACCACTACAGAACCAGATGGTTCTAACAAGGTCGCTAGCATCCTTTCTGGNGTAGAGTTCCGCTCGGATGATCTAATCGGNGACATNATGCTGTACGGAGAAGGAAGTGCTTCGGAAGTGAANCTCTTCGTATACCTAAAGTTCAAGGGACAGGAAGGCTCNACGGCTGATTTGACTTACACTCTAAACTCTGTAGGTGGACCTACTTACACTTACCAAGAACAGTTGAATTCNCCATGTCAAGATAGCGTACTGCCGGGAAGTTCAGGCTGTTCTTGGACAATAAACGAAATCCCNTTTGATGTTCCAGAAGATGGTTTCCTGGTCGAAAAGGGTTCACAATTAAGACTGCAAATTGATGGTTCTGCATCATGTGAAGGCCAAGGTGGAATTGGCCAAGGCGGAGATTGTGATGTAGAGATTCAATATGGCGATTTGGAAAGCACAAACAGTTTTTCAAGACTGACTGTTAAAGCAAATGCACTAGCAGATTCCAGTGTTAAGGTCCACGCTCCTGGCGGAATTTGGTCCGATGCTGAGNAATTAGAATGGTCCCCTAATCACAGGCCAGATTTCAGAACGATTCAGTTTTCAGTAGATGTTAGAGACGCATTTGGTAGAGATGACATTAATTCAGTCAATCTCGTTCTATCAACTCCTTCTGGAACCAATTCTGTATTCGATAAAGAATTTGAAGACGACGATTTGAGATTNGANAATAATGGTCTAGTTGGTAATTACACATGGACTTATGACGCAGGAATTGCTTCAGGTCACTATAATTTGTCACTTGAGATTACAGATGTTCAAGGTCACGTGGTAGTTTACAGACACGTTGGAATCGATTTCATGGAATATGGGATGTATCTNTCTCTTCCAGTAGACCAATCTGACAGCGTCCTTATTGCACCAGGTCAAGTTAGCAGCGTTGAATTCATGGTTGAACACACAGGTTCTGCAGGAATACAAATGGATGTTGAATTTGAATTATTCACNTCACTTCCTTCTTCATGGTCAGACCCAATCTGGGACCAGCCTGCTGGTTACTCCTTAGCAGGTGGNGGTTCGTTCAAGATTGCTACACTATCGATAGAAACTCCGGACGGAGACTTGTCGACTGCTCCAGACCGCATAGAAGTCTGGGCAAGAGGATTNGTTGAAAATGAGGAAAATGTCAGAGAAGAGGTAGTTATTGAGAAGATAGTTCTAGATGTCGAGGAAGTCGGTGTGTTCGCACCACCGCGACTGAATGTATTCGAAGACGAAGAACATCAAATTCAGATTGCAGATTCCAATCGACCCGAGGCCTTTGATGAGACACTTTCACACTACATTGATTCGGATATGGCGCAATCTGGAGAGCCNTTCTACATCGACTTATTCAATGCTGGATTCGACACTGACACTTACAGGCTTAAGGTCGATGAAACACCTAGTTCAAGTTGGTCTTACTCTTTCATTGACAATGACACTGGAAATGAGCTAACTACCGAGGGCCCATACGCAATAACTCCTGATATTGGTTCACATGAAACAATGTCTTTGATGATGAAGATTTACCCTCCNACAAACAGAGATGATGTAGATATTGGATTATTCACCATTGTTTGTTTCAGTGCTGGTGATGATCAACTCAGTTCTTCGGTTTCATTTACAGTTCACAGAACCTTTGGAATATTAGCCGAAGTTATTTCTGATTCNGACGGCCAAGAAATCGGTAGCGTTGGTCCTGTTGAACCAGGATCTACAGTCAGTTTCGACATCAGAATTACCGATAGTAGTGACGGACTTGGAGAAAATACATGGAGAATAATTTCACCAGGTAANCTAGACAAGAACACTGATGAAGATACAGGAGACCCTTCATACGGTTCCTGGGATTATTCAATTACCGATGGTANTGGGCAAGATGTTGTAGCAATTCAGTTATCNTCTGGCGATTCAGGAGATATCGAAGTTGAGATTGACATGCGTGACCAAGTTTTGGCAGGAAACCACACATTGTATCTAAGAGTNACAGAAGAAGTATCTGAAGGAGACCCTAGATACTTCGATTTGCCNCTTGAAATTCAAGTTAAAGAAGAGGTCCTNCCCGGTAGGATTTTTGTCCAGAGAGTTACAGAATTAACTCCATTCTTGCCTAATGACGAGCAAAGTTATGAGTTCAGTGTAGAGAACTCAAACAATGTTGTTTTGGATGTGATTATTTCTGCTCAAAGCCTTCCTTCGGGATGGTCTGCAGGATTCACTACCAGCGGTTCTACCCAGCAAGGAAATACAATNCTCTTNGAGATTGGTCCNTTCTCAACTAGTGAGTTNACAATGATACTTACTGCTCCAGATGACGTGGTTGCTGGTAAAGAAGCTGTAGTTGTGTTATCTGTCGAGCCAGTNGANAGCGAAATCAGTACGGTCCAATTAAAGCAGACTCCTCAGTTCAAATTCACAACTTCATGCGAGGGTATGGCTTGTTTCGTTAACGCTGCATTAGACTTTGAAAACCCACAAACAGTTGGGCTTTATGTTGGTATTCTCCTAGTAGTATTCTTGGCTGTATACCGTAGAGGACAGACATCGGCAAGAGAGAATGCATTAGTCGAACAAGAAGATATGCANTTCGAAACGTTATCTGAGGAAATCAAAGATATTCCAGATGTTGTAATGAGCGATGAAGATCTCGACGACGACCTCGAATTGTTAGAGGATTTAGAAGACCTTTGAAACTTGAAATTATTGATTTTCTCCCCGTAGGGGAGATTTTTCAATCGAATATTGTATGAACATTGTTCCATTTCCCTTAATAGCCTTTGAGTGAACCCACGCAATGGTGTTAGCCGTGCGAATGTCCTCCATCCAATCCTCAGCGCGTCCAAAACTTCTCAGAGATGTCGACAATCAGAAGGTCAAGTCTATGGGACTTGCAATGCTTATGTTGTTCTCNACAATAGCATCTATCGAGTTTGTTTCATTCACTGCTCTGGCCTCTACAGACCAAGATGGAGATGGTCTGACATATGGTCTTGAGTACCTCATTAACACTCAGCCAAACGATTGGGATTCCGATAATGATCAACTCCCTGATGGATGGGAATGGCAGTATGGATTAGACCCGTTATCAGCATCTAATGATGATGGTGCGATTGGTGATCCTGACGGAGATGGTTTCTCGAATTTGCAGGAATACAACTACGGTCAGCCCTCTAATTGGGACTTATCCTCTACCACTTCAGTTTTGGATAACGGCGTTTGGTGGAATGGAACAGTTCCTGTCAATAACTGGGACGAAGAAAATGCCATGCAATACAATCAGNTAGGTTGTGGTGATACCGGTTCTGATGGTACTGGAAGCGTGATTCTGTGTGATGAGGACCCAGTTGGAAATATCTGTACAGACGGTTTCGATAATGATAAGGACGGAATGGTTGACTCTAANGATAACGATTTCGACGGAGATGCTGATTGTTCGTCTGATGATGATGATGGAGATGGAGTTGCCGATGAAGANCCAAACGGTTGGGATACNGACGGTGATGGAATGCCNGATGGNTGGGAAGCNTCCAATGGACTCAATGCAACATCTGCATCAAACGCAGATGGTGCAAATGGTGACCCTGATGGTGACGGATTAATCAACATCTATGAGTANGTNAATCCTTCATGGACTACAACTTGTGGAGGGCAGCCCTGTTACAGACCTGGTCCTGATGGTTCTTACACAGAAACTACAACTCCATGTTCGCCTCACCTGGGAATCGGCCCAGGTGGCTGTGCAACTTTGACAGCTGAAACGGATGGAATCACATCGACCAATCCACTTGATTCAGATACTGATAATGATGGTCTGAATGATTCTCATGAAGCNCTGACNCTNCTAACCGACCCAACAAATGTTGANACNGACGGTGATGGAATTAACGATGGCATTGAGGTTAACGGACAGTACGGAACTCCTGCTCAGGCAAGCGACCCTCGCAACAACAATACCGATGGCGATGCTTTCGATGATGGCGATGAAGATGTAAACGGCAATGGGTTTGTTGATGCAAATGAAACCGATCCTACTCGTAGAGAAGATTCCGGCGACTTCGACAATGATGGTCTAGAAAATTGGCAAGAGAACCTTTCCTGCACTCTATGGGATGTCGCTGATACTGACTTTGGAGGAGTTAGTGATGGTGATGAGAGAAATGTAACTCACGGAACAGATCCGTGTGATTCGCTAATTAATTTCGTAGCGAATGTTGTTTCATACAGTTCAGGATCAAGTCAGTTGACAGTAAGCGATGGTTCAGGATTCAGTCCTGCTGGAGGTATTGCCTACTACAATAACTCAGGAACGTATACTCAATTTTCGTATGCAGGAGAAGTCAACGGTGTATTACAAGGTGTATTCGTAGCACCGCCTTCTGGTGCCACCGCTGTTGAAACTAGAAACAATTCTTGGTGTCACGACATAGTTTCAGGTTCATTCCCGAGCTACTGTGACGATGACTATTCAGATTCTGATGGGGATGGATTGGCTGACTGGGAAGAAACTCTTGGTGTATATGGTTACTTTTCAAATCCAACTCTTGCCGATTCCGATGGTGACGGAGTTGGCGACCTCGATGAAGTTCTTGTGGGTACAGACCCGCTACAACCTTGTGATAATACATTAGACGACGATGCTGATGGATTGAACAATTATTTCGAGCGAACAACTGGTTGTGATAACTCATGGATTGGTATTACCAACGGAAGTCAGGATAGTTGGGTGACGGATGAGAATCTCAGTGATACTGATTCTGGCGGAGTGAATGATAAGCAAGAGTACTTTGATTCAACCAATCCTGAAAACGATCCTTCAGACGATATTTTCCCAGATGATTTTGACGGTGACAGAATTCCTGACGCTGTAGAAAATCAAACCGGAACTGACTGGAGAAACCCCGATACCGATGGCGGAGGTATGATGGACGGAGACGAATGTCCGCAACAATTCTGGTTCACAAACTGTCAAGGTTCGCAATTCGACCCATGGGACCCTTCAGATGATATTATGCAAAATGACATTATTTTCTGGGCTAACAATACTAGCGGCGTAGTAGATCTGAATCGAGTCCATCGCTGGAGGCTCAACACTTACGATTTCTACACAGGTGCTGCATACGGTCTGGAGACTGGTTCTCATCCTGCTTCAGAATTGGTAATTCCATACAGCAACAGCACACACCTAGCATCTTCCAATTATGCAAATGATACTGTTGCTTGGAACCTAGCATTCCCGAATCCGTTGATGTCAGGAATGGTTCCTATGCCTGCTTATCAGTTCAACATAACATTCTATTCTGATGCAACATTAACAATGACTCGTACTAATGATACTCACACCTATGAGGTAACCAACGGAATACTTGATGCCATTTGGGTGGAACAATACGAGTATTGGTTTGATTGGCAAACTATCGGAGCTAATACTATTGCAGGAACAAATTCTTCATATGAGCAAAATGTTCCAGATTTCTTCACTAACACTACACTACCTGAATCATTTGTTTACAATCTCACAAATGAAGTTGTAAGCAATGCAGGTGCAACAGATGCATACTCTACGGCGGATGCAATTGCTACATTCCTTCGTGACGGTAACGCTACATACGACTTCAAGCGCAACTACAACGGTAGTGGTGTTGCACCTGAGGCAGACTTAACCTTTGAATTACTCAACCGTGCTCAAGAAGGAACTTGTGCTGAATTCACTACAGTGTTCGTAACTATGGCAAGACTTGCCGGACTTCCAGCAAGATATGTTACAGGATACACAGGTGGTTCTTGGACTGGCAATGGATATGCTGTTTATGGAGCAAACCTAGCACAGTGGGGAGAGGTTAGACTAGAACTGAGCGCAGGTAGTGGTGGCGACGATCTAGGGTGGATACCGTTTGATCCATGTCCAGAACCAGANGAGATTGAAGTTGTGAACTTAACATGGTCTCCAACTACATACGATAGAGATGGTTCGACTGAAGTAAATGTCTCTGGTACTTTGCAATATGTTGAGAATGGTACAGCAATTCCAGATATCACAGTACGTGGATACATTGTTGGCGTTCAAGACGTGGTAAATGTACCAGGTTCTGCAGCATCCCCAGTCAACATGTTTGGTGTTTTCACNACCGATGCAAATGGTAATTTCACCATGAACGGTACNATGGACGAGCCAGTTGCTCCCGGTTATGCTAGCATTGTTATTGAGACAATGCAGAATGGATATGTTTCCAATGACGGAATAGATGCAGGAGTGTTCGTTAACATAACTGATGATTCTAATTTAACACACAGCCAACCTGGTGCTGTTGACCAACCAGTTCTAGGTGCAGGAGCAACTACTGTTGTTTCTGGGCAATTATTGTTTGAAAATAATGCCACAAATGGGGCTGAAGATATAGGGGCTCTCGAAGTATGGCTAGAGTTTACCTCTTCTGTTGATGGTTTAACCAACCTTACCGGAACAGTCGGACCTGGAGGAATCTGGGCAATCAATGTCACATTGGACGAATTGGAGACCAAGACAAATGTCTCAGCCACATTAGGATTTAGTGGCTGGCAAGACACTTCGCAAACCGTTGGAGGGCCTCAATTCCACCTTAGGCCAACAACTCATTCAATTACTTTGGATATTAGAAACGCACCTAATTTAACTGCAGTTATTGAGGGTCCAGGCGCTAACAATTCGATATTACAAATTGATGATGTCGTTTACATCAATGGTTCAGCTCTGTCATTTGGAGCCAGCCCAATAGCGCTTTCAGGCAATCTTTCATTCGGTATGCGTGAACTGAATGGTGGAGGGACATTTGTTGAGTTATTCAATCGAACAGTGAATGGCTCTTTCGCGATAATACACACTCTAGACATTAACAATACAACCGTGAAAGCCGGTGATGTAGAGTTGGAATTGGTNTTCTATCCTGATAATTTGGAGGCAACNGATTCCTTGAATACTTCTGGAAATCCATGGTGGCTGCAGGGTATTCTATTCTTCGATTTACAGGCAACTCCGCAATTGCGTGGTCAAGATGTCGGAATTATTGTNCAGGTTTCAGATCATCTTGGTGGGCAATTNGAACTNAATCTAACAGGCACATTTACNTTTGATTTCAATGGGGCTACAGTGAATACCACAGATAATCCAGATTCGAGTACAATTTCACCAACATTCTCGACAAATGGTAATCTCTTTGCAGGCGATTATGCATTTGATATGGCGTTTGGTGGAAACGATTTCTTCCAACCATCAAGCAATTCATCCTCGCTAAGAATAATGGGTACAGTAGACATAACCGTGAGTGTCATTGATGACTGGACTTACTTAGGAAATACAACTTGGTTAGTTGGAAATGTCACGGATGCAGTACACGGAACTGCAGTATTGGGCAATGATACCATAGTTTTAGCATCTTTAGTCACCGGAGCAGGTGGTATAATTGACCTCGCAAATGGTGTATTGAATAACACTACAGGAGCTTACAACATTTCAATCAGAGCACCAACAAATGTTCCATCAGGTGTATATGATATCGAGGTTACAACAGATTTCGACTCCCTTGCTCCACNGGGTGGAGCCTANTATCAATGGGTCGATAATGCNGTTCCTCCAGCACTGCCTCAAATTCCTTCCACAACATGGGGAATTGAATCTGCAGTTGATCTCCAAAGGCCTCCAGACTCAGATGTGGTTGCTGAGATGAATACTACGATCGAACTGACAGTTAGAGTTGCAGATATCGCAGATAATTCTAACGTTACTGGTTCGACTGTGAATTATATTATGGATTATGGTGGAGCAAATATCTCCATTGGTAGTGCAGTTAGTGGCGCGGATGGAAATGCTACATTGTTTTGGAATGTCAATGGAGTTGACCCCGGACAATATGTTTTGAGAATGGAAGTACTAGATGACATATCATCTCCGAAGGTTGCTTCTGCTACACGNCACTATGGTAACTTTACAGACATTAANGTCACAGTTCAAGTTCCGTCAAACATTAGAGTTGATTCGATTCCTTCAACAGTTACGGCTGGAGTGAATTTCCAAGTTATTGGACAGGTGGAAGATGGGGATAATTCTAGCAGAAACATGACTACTGCTGTAGCATTGGAAATGTTCTGGTTAGACAACCCTGATGAGAAATTAATCAATGGCGTATTTACTGCAATAAATGGAAGNTTCAACCTCTCTGTGCCAACGGATGTTCTCAATAACGGAACCCAAAGAGGACCTAGGCAGTTCATCATTTCAGTCGTTGAAGGTTCTTCACCATTCTATCTGACCGATTCTAGTAATCATTCGATATTGGTACAAGGAGTGACTTTGTTCGAGAATTTACAACCTCTAAATCCAATANTCGTTAACCGAGGACAGGATGTCAACATTACAGCCCAATTGGTAGAATCTTCGAATATGTTCCAACCGCTGGGTGGACTTACTGTTGATGTTCAATTTGATGAAACTTGGTTGACATCAAACACAACTGATGTACAAGGCAGGGCTAGTTTCCTACATACTGTCCCATTCGACCAACCATTGGGATTGATTACAATCTCAATCATGTACAATGGTAGCTTTGACTTACTCTCAACACAGAGAAATCTATCCACTGTAACAATTCGTTCAACTACTGTCATGGTGGTCGAACCAATTACCGCAAATCCGGTAGCTGGAGAAGCATTCGTTATTACAGGTTCAATTCAGAGCGATAATGGTAGTGCTTTACAATTGAGAAACGGAGATCCATTAAATGCCAATGTTTTGTTTACGATTGATGATGATGCATCTGGTTTCACGTTAACTGATGGACAAATNCAAGCCAACGGTTCTTGGGCAGCAACAATTACGCTATCCTCCGGATTCGCCGCAGGAACACACGTTGCTCAGGCCCAGTACATCCCATCTGTAAACTACTACAGTGGCTCCAATGCAAACCAGTCATTCGATAGTCGCGGTTACACAACGCTTACTTTCGTAACCCCNTCATTAGATGGTGTCAATCAGCCATCCCTTAACGATAGAACNGATAGAGGGGATGATGTCAATGCACGCCTCCAATTGTTTGATAATACCGGAGCAGCAGTTGTAGGGGTACAAATTACAGTCACACTGAATGGAACTTCGGTAACTACTATCGGAACTACAGATTCAATGGGAGTTGTTGATGTTAATTTGACAGTGCCTTCGGATGCACCTGTCGGATTCCACGATCTCGATGCGGAATTCCTCGGTACTCCGGGTACTACTGGGTTAATTGGTGACAATACCAGCGTAACCTTCGTTGTTCTTGCCCAGACACAGATCAATATCACGGAGAGNTCATCGGCAATAACCGCCGGAGACGTCCTGTATGTCAACGGAACTTTACTAGATGATTTGGGCCAGTCTCTGCAAATTGATGGTAATGATTCAATTGCTGTAGTATACCTGCTAATNGATGGTGTTCCAGTATCCAGTGTTCAATCAAATGCCGGTGATGGAATGTTCATGTTTGCTTGGAATTCACCACAGAATATCGAAGCTGGACCTCACAGTATCCAAGTTAGATTCAATGGAGGTAGAGATTGGGTCGATCCAATCGGAGAAGGCGATAGTGCAAATCCTGATTTCTACTATCCGAGTTCNGANACAGTCAATTTCTCAGTTGCNGTNCCAACAAAGATTCTNCTNCTGACTCAAGGAGGCCAGGTTGACCGTGAAGATACTCTAACNGTACAGGGAAGACTTCTGGACTTAGTCGACAACCCTCTAGAAGGGGAAACAATAGAGATTTGGCTTGGCGGAGTATTCCTGACAAACGTCACAACAGATGCTCAAGGACAATTTAACGCAGTTCACCCTGTGCCTGCTGATGCACAATTAGGCCCAGTTCTGTTAGAAACAAGATTCACAGGGACTCTAGAATATCTTCCATCCGCAAATAATGGGACTTGGAACATTTTCTCCAAGATCTATGTGGAAGTTAACATTGAATCTCCGCTAGCAGTTGATCAGTTGACGACAATTGATGGATTCGTTGGCGATAACATGCTGAATCCATTATCAGGAATGTTAGTTGTAGTGACAGTTGAAGGAATCTCAATTGGCAATGCTACTACAGATTCGAACGGCAACTTTAGTTTCAATTGGCAAGTTCCGAACATCTTCGCAGATGGTAATCACACAGTGCAAGCAGATGTTCCTGCACAAGGCTGGTACAGAGCAGGACAAGGTAATGCAACATTCTTCCTAGCTCACCGTACTGGAATCACAGTCGGTATTTCAGATGCCGATGCAACTAGAGACGACTTCTGGGAAATAACGGGAACTCTGTACGACATTGACACTGCACAGAATGATGGGTTAGCAGGTGAAACAGTCATCATTTACATCGACGGTGTTCAAGTTGATACAGCAGTAACATCACTTACTGGAGATTTCACTGCTTCGATTCGTGCAGATGCTGCTTATTCTAGAGGAAATCACGTGATGACTTTCTCATTCGAAGGTAGTCCTGGCCACTTACCTGTAGATTCTAATCGTACAGTCGTAGTATGGGCAGATGTCACAGTACACATTGATTCAACCAATACTTATGTGGTTAGAGGTGACAGTATTCAACATAGAATACAACTGACTGGTAGGGTAACAGAAATTGGTGGACAAGGAGTATTGATCGACGGGGCTCAATTAGTTCTAGGAAATGGATTGAATTGTGCTTCCGGTAGCACAGAAGCGAGGTGTATAAACATCGAAAGCATCATCTGGAATGGAGGAACTTACACACTAGTTGCAACTGCTCCTTCTTGGGTCGAGCCAGGACAACTACAATTGAATGTACAAACTCCTGAAAATTCTTCTCTATACTTGCGCACAGGAAATGCTTGGACTGAATCTATATCGGTTCGAATTAATCTACAAACGCCTTTCGATGTTGAAATTGAACCAATTATCGAAAATGAGCAAGAAGTAGTAAGTGGTGAGATCAGACTACTTGCTGAAGATACAGAAGAAGGTGTTGAAGGAATTGCTATCACAATTTATCTTGAAGATGATAACAACTCCAGATTAGACGAGGTTGTAATTGTAACAGATTCAAACGGATTAGCAGATTTCGAGTTCAACGCTGAGCCACCTTATGGTGATGTCTCAGAATATGGTGAATTAACTCTGAAGATGTCAATTTCATCGAATTTCATTCTTTCAGATGAATCCCAAAATGAATTCAACACCGACTTCAACTCTGGAATCAAGCCAGATTACACCTACGAGGGTGATGACTCTGGAGTTTCATGGTGGATGTATTTGGTTGCAGTTCTAATTATTGGAGCTGCGGCTTCATTCTTGATAATGAGGCGCCGTGCTGCTGATGCAGCTAAGGAAATTGCAGACATTTTCTCATACACTGCGGAATTACTTGCTGCAGGAGATTCAATGCGTGAGGCAATCTTCCAATGCTATGAGAGCCTTGTCCATGTCTTGATGGGTCGAGGATTCTTGCGACGAGATTTCGAAACAGTTAGGGAATTCGAAATGGCGATTAGAGCAGCACTTCCGAATCTATCTGAAGAATCACTTTCAGCATTAGATGCAGTCTTCGAAGAGGCTAGATACAGCCGTCACGAGATGAATGAAGGACACAAAGCGAACGCTCAGGAAGCACTAACTCGAGTAGTGTCTGAGATTGGACAGATTGGAGATATTCCAAACAGATGATTACCAACGAATATTGAGTATACCATCTGTGTAACTAGCTTTGATAGTCTCAATGTCTGCAGGTAGCGGCAACCTTCTTTCGAAAGTCCCTACTTTCAGTTTTAGAATACTGTGGCCTTCAATTTCACCTTTTGACAAATCGATATTTTCCATTTCAGCACCATGCAAAGGGATTGACAATCCATCGGAATGTCTGCGACCATTGAGCTCCTCAATGACCCAATCCAGCCTTCTTTCAGGTGCAATTTCTGCCATGTGTGTTTCCGGAAGTTCTCCTGATGTGATTAACATCATAGTGTGTCGATCTCTAACTTCTGTAAGATGATCGCCTGACATTTCAAATGCAGCATGTAACTCACTAGGAGTCGCGTTAAGACCGTCGCTAACAGTCTCAATCTCGACCTCTTCCCACTCTGCCATGATTACCTCTCCGGAGCCGGAGCATATTGAACCTTTCAGATTTCGACGTTACGATGTACTTTGGAGAAAAATCGTTTAGCGAACCTTCCAGAGCCTTCAGAATCACTAACTTGGTTCATCCGAATATCTGGTGGGTAACATATTGCATAGGTACGCTCAATATTCCTTCTGTCTAACAAAACAATCAATGCTCTATCACCCATAGATCGAATTGGCCTACCCATTGCTTGTAATATTGTATTAATCGCTGGTTGGGAATTAGCATAACGCCAGAAGTTTCCTTGACCAAATTTATCTCGGATGTAATTTGCATATGCTTTCTGTAGCAGATTTGGTCTTGGGTTCTGTATTCCTATGCAAATCACAGTGTCTAATAGTCCACCTGCGTAATCTACTCCTTCAGAGAGTCTACCTCCAAATACTCCTGCAAGAACAATACTTCGATTGTTGGGTTTCTTTGCCTCCTTTAGATTTACCAGTAGTGCGCTTATATCTTGCTTAGTCCACTCCCTAGATTCAATTTCTTTTTTCTTTCTTGGAAGATAGATGTCTTCCATTATTTCGCTCATTAGCTTATATGATGGGGAAAATATAGCGACATTTCCTGGAGTATTTTCGACTATAGACTGTATGTGTTTTTTTATTTTGACAGTATTTTCAATACTCCTTCCAGTCATCTTTGATGTTACATCAGTGGCCACTACAATCGGTCGTCTGAACTTTTCAAATGGTGATTCGTGAATTGATTCACTTCGTTTTTCTTTGCTGATTCCAAGTAAATCCGCATACATACTTGGAGGGTTTAATGTGCCCGACATCAAGATTGAACTAGAGACTCTATCGAAGATTCCCCCTGCAACTAGACCTGCGTCTAACAGATGGGTAATTATTCGCCCTTTCTTCCCGAAATCATCTGAATATACTAGACATATTGCAGGCCCGTCTCCGAATCTCAAAAGCACATTAATTAGGTGTGCAAGTAGGTGGCTTGATTGTTCATTGTTTCCCTCTTCATCGATTTCAACTTCGTTAGATGCAAGTAGTATTGCCCATTCGCCAAGCCTGTTTTTCTTCGATGGTATGAATTGCTCATTTTCCTTTGTCAGTGTAGTTTGTTTAGATAAATTTTCAACTTTATCGAATGCTTTGTTTATCCATTCTAGTACTTCACTTGACTCTATCAAAATCTCTTCATCATCGGAGGCGGCCAGTTCTGTACTCATCCTGTCGAATTCTTTGTCTAGAATTTTACGAAACGATTTACAAACTTCAAGACACCAATTCCTTTTTTTCTTTATTTCTTCAAATGAAAAATAATCGCCGTCTCCCATATTATCTATGTGTTCTTGAACTTCATACTCCGCATTTCTAACCATCTCTGGAAATAGTCGACGCTGCATGCCCATCCTAATTCGAGATGGAAGATTATGTGCCTCGTCTACAATTAAAACCAATTCTTCAAGCTCAAGTCTCATTGAAGCAAGTGATGCATCTCTTACATCGTCCATGAAAATATGATTGTAATCGCAAACCAAAATATCACATTCTTTGACAACTGAACGGCAAGTAGACCAAGCACACACCCCTCTAAACTTTGAAAACTCTAATGTTTCTCCAACATGTCTAGGGTTGCCTAGAATGTATTGTCGGACCTCATCTTTGCGTTCTTGAAGTGATGTACTGGTAGTATTTTGCTCACAATTGCACCTCCCTGTTAGTGGTTCTACCTGTTCACACATTGACTCTCTTCCTATCAAATCAACGAGTTTGATTGGTCTTGAGTTTGATTCCAATTGCTTGTTGATCATTCTTACAGTATCAACGACAATTTCGTGTTGACTTTGCTTTGGAGTTAAGAAGACAATGGTCTTTGAGGAATTACTTGATTTGACATACTCAAATGCAGCAGCGAGAGCTGCGGCTGTTTTTCCAATTCCTGTCGGGGCGCTAGCAAGGTGCGCTCCTCCTTGTGATAGTGTTTCCAGACATGCCAAAATCATCTCAGTTTGCCCTTCCCTTGGAGTGGGATGAGCAAGCCAAGATAGTCCTGCCTGGTTACGCATGTCGGTATGGCTTCGCCGAAGGTATTTGAGGTTGAGCCTATTCAATGCGCGGTCGCACCGTTTGAGTAAATTGCACCCAGATGTGGGGTCTGGGTGCGTGTGGAACTAATCCTGCTCAGCAAGCAGGATCGGAATCGGAGTCCCCCCGGATTGCTTCCGGGGGGACGTGTGTTGGGTTGCCAGTTTGTGCTAGTTTTGCACGTAGACGCAGTGCAGCGAAACAAATGCTATCTGGCATGTTAGCATCTGTTCGGAAGGTGGGAGAAGCCTTGTTTCCAATTTCGTCCTCCCATCGCATTTCCCCATCCCCTCCATTGTTTGGCTCTCACCCTGTTTTCACTCAGTGAACTCCTTGCGTCTTTCAGTGTTGCTCCTGGCTATTGCTACGCCATCAGCAAGAAGATTATTCAATTCGGCTTCCTCTAATATCAGCCTACGAACGTAGTCCTGCAATCCTTGTGAGGCTGCTTGCTCGGGACTAACGCCATGAATTTCATATAAGTCGCCAAGTCTTTTCTTGGTTGACTTTCCTACGGGAATTGTTACTTTGTCCATGTCAGGAAGCAATGGCTGTTCTTCCAAAAATGAGCGAATAGCTTGCCTGATTACATCTGACCTATTTCTAGCACCATCTAATCCTACTCTTGAGTCAAGAAGAGCCATTTCGTCTTCTGTTATCCTAAGTGAAACCAGTGTGCTAGGTGTGGTCATAATGGTCGCCTTGTAATCCATCCACACAACATCCGGTATATCAATGTATCACAAATGATTACAATTTGTCATACATATGTTTACAAGACGTTTCATATTATGCCGGGTGATTCCAAACCGTCGTAAATATGAAACGGAGAACTCCAATAGAATCATCATGGCGCTAGAGGCAACAAGGGGTTTGTACTTCTACATTGAAGTCCTAAAAACTGCACTGGATGATGAAATCATTACAAATGACGAAGCAAGCATTCTCAGAGTACTAGCAGTTGCGCTGGGCTTATCACCCTCCTCGGTTGGTGCAGCATTAGATATAGCACGTGGAGTAGATCCTTCCCCAATAACCGATAGTTCGC
>PAQE01000032.1 GCA_002709705.1 Methanobacteriota archaeon
CAAGGAGGGTTAAGTCGTAACAAGGTATCTGTAGGGGAACCTGCAGATGGATCACCTCCTAAGAAAACCCGGAAGCGGGGGACTTCGGTCCCCCGTTTCCACTTTTTTTTCCTAACAGTACTTTACTTTTTACACCACTAGTCGAGAAGAACCACTTTGTTACCTTGCATTTCAATTCGAACAAGGCTGTTGAGAGGCCAATCTCCGTGTGATCGAACATAGTTCATACCTTCTCCCTTTTCGAATACAATCCAGCAATCAGCAACTTCTGCTCCAATGCTGTCAATTCCTTTGAGAATAGGTAGTAGAGTTCCTCCAGTCGAAACAACGTCGTCCACAATAAACACTCTGTCTCCTTTGTGTATGTCGTTGAGATATATTGCACCCTTTGAATATCCGGTCGATTGGTCAATTGGAGTCTCCCCAGGTAGCCCATACTCTCTTTTTCGTCCGATAACTAATGGCTTGCCAGAATGTAGGCACAGAGCAGCAGCTAATGGTATCCCCATTGCTTCGATTCCTAGTATCACATCAATCTTTGACCAATCCACCTTTTCGTTGATCAAATCACGAGCAGCAGCTAATAATTCGGCTGATTGGATTGGTACTCCGTCAGATAATGGGTGAATGAAGTAAGGNTACTCNCCNTTCATNATGACNGGNGCNTCNACAATACTTCGGCGCAGAATCTCGAATCTCTCATCAGACATTACAACTCGCTAGAGTCTCTAGCAAATGAACTATTCCTAAAAATTAGAGAAGAAGGATAGGAGCAGCGACTGGGGCCGAAACCCCAGCCGCTGCGGCTTCTGTCANTTGACAGTAATCATCTCAANACNATAGTTTCACAGAACCTTGTCGAAGATCCAACCGAAGGTGGACATATCTCCNGGTCCTAGGTAGAACATTGTCATGAAGATTGCAATTCCATACATGATTGGTCCTGGTTCATCGAACTTACCCATTCCCATCTTGATTAGCACGTATGAGATTACACCCCATGCGATACCGTCTGCGATAGAATAGGTGAAAGGCATTAGAACCATTGTTAGGAATGCAGGCAATACTACCTCTTTGTCATCCCAGTTGATNTCAGTAGCTTGCTTCATCATCATTGCACCAATTATCACTAGGGCACATGCCATTGCGAATGTTGGGATTGCTTGGAATAGTCCAGATAGGAATAATCCAGATAGCATCAAGATACCAACTACTACAGCAGTTAGACCAGTTCTTCCTCCTTCTTCGACTCCGGCTGCGGATTCGATGTAGGTGGTTGTTGTGCTTGTACCGAGTGCTGCACCAACAATAGTTGCTGCTGCGTCAGACATGAAAGCCTCCTCTGAATCGATTAGGTTTCCATCCTCGTCTAAGTCACCCGCTTGGCGACCAACAGAGTATAGAGTTCCTGCTGTGTCAAAGATATCGACAAACAGGAATGCTATCATTACTAGCATGAATCCTGCTAGGTCATCTCCTACATCTCCCAATGCGCTAAATGCCGCACCCATGCTTTCTTCAGGAAGTCCAACGAAACCAAAGATTTCGCCCATTTCTGGCCATTCTGCGGTCGACGAACCCCATCCTGCTCCGCCTGCTGCGAAGTCATTGTATGGGTCATAGGCACCAACAGCCCATCCGAATAATGATGCACCGAGAATACCGTAAATGATTGCTCCTTTGATACCCTTTGCCATCATCACTGTGATTGCAACTAGTGCTACCATACTGATTACTGCTCCATGGTCGTATGCGAATGATTCAGTGGTTGCCAGATTAACTAGAGTCGCCCCATCGTCCTGAATCCATCCCATTTCACGAAGACCAATAATTGCCAGGAACATTCCAATACCTGCTCCAGTAGCAATTTTTAGATCCTTAGGGATTGCATTAATCATCTTAGTTCTCCATCCGATTTGAGGGATTGAGATAACCATGAAAATCACACCTTCAACAAGTACAGCAGCTAATGCGACTTGCCAAGAAATGCCCATTCCGATTACCACTGCAAACACGAAGTATGCGTTCAATCCCATACCTGGTGCTAATGCGTATGGTTTGTTTGCCCACAGTCCCATTACTGTACATCCTACGAATGCTGCAATAGCTGTAGCAAACAATGCATCGTCAAATGGAATACCACTGACTGCAAGCATTGCTGGGTTTACAAGCAAGATGTAGGCCATCGTCAGGAATGTTGTAATTCCTGCTCGGATTTCACCTTGCATGTCCGTATTATTTTCTTCAAATTTGAAGAAATCACTCATTTTTTGTTCTAAACTCATTTTCTTTACACCCTCCTTGGGTTACAGTTATGATGGTACAGGGGGATTATGATGCTTTTTGTGCGATAAAAATCACAAATAGCGTTTTTTTCATTAAATTTAGAAAGCCGTCATTGGTCGTAATTTACCAATGATTTGAAAGAAACATCGAGGTTTTCTTTACCTTTTAGGAAGTCCAACTCAATAATTACTGCACTACCAACAACTTCTGCTCCAACTTGCCTACAGAGCTGTATTGAAGCCTCTAAAGTTCCGCCTGTTGCAAGTAAATCATCCAAAATAACAACCTTCTGTCCAGATGAAATTGCGTCAGATTGAATNTCAATAACGTCAGTTCCATATTCTAGTTCATATTCATATGAGACAACATCTCCAGGTAATTTGCCCTTTTTCCTTATCATTGTCATTGGTAAACTCATTCTTTCAGCTAATGGTGCAGCAAGTAAGAACCCTCGACTTTCAATTCCAGCAAGAATATCTGGCTTCCAGTCAGATACGATTTTTTCGAGTTCCTCTAATGCAAAACTCCATGCTTTGGGGCTTGAAAGTANGGTTGAGATATCATAGAATAGGATTCCAGGGATNGGGAAGTCTGGAATTCCTCTAATGTGTTTCTTTAGGTCCAAATCATTCACCAAATCTTTGTTTCATTGTTTTTCTAAATGTAAGTAATTGCAAAACNGGACCGGATAAATCAACAGTTATCGAAGCGCCNCTGTTGAATTGATATTCATCCCAGCCATCAGGCACTACGTAACCTCTATGCATATCACTGGTTATCACCGTGGCTTCACTTGTCCATGACATGTATCTTTCATCAGTTATTTGAGAATCAATATCTCTTGCAATTACTAAGTAATGAGTATCTGACTCCTCTGCGTTTCCTAAATTTGACTCCCTAGCGATTTGATTAAACCAAGCGCCTTGTCCTAACCATGTCGAAAATACTAGGCCACTGGAGATTTGTTTGATATCAATGTCTCCTCTTCTCATGTGGTATTTTGAGGGCGCATATTGGTGAGTGTTCGCAATTAACAAATCATTCATTGCAGGGTCGGTCTTGATTTTGTTACCGCTTGTAGTTTCTATTGTAGCTTGTAACCGAGGTAAGCGATTGACGATTGCACTTCCATTCAATGCTGCTTCTAGGTCTTTTTCAAAAGTTTCAACATCGCAATCCATGTAAAACCCGTAAGATCCGTCTGGGTCATCACTTCGAGGGTGAGAATTTACCCCCATCACTGGTGTGTTAGAATCGATATTGTGAGAAATAGAGGTCAGAGTTCCATCTCCTCCTAGAACAATAACGAGATCTCTGCCAATGAAGTCTGCACGTCGAACCTGCTCTCTTGCACGAATGTCTATTCTTATTGTACTGGATTTGGATTTCAGTATGTCTTTTACTGATTGTAGGGATTCATCATGAACCCCTTCGAAATTCTTCTTGTACACAAGAAGTACATCGGCCATGATTCGTCCACAAGGTTCATCTTATTGAGGGTGGTTATTTCGCGTAACTACTAATGACTACTGTATGCTAGGTTCCATTATGCAACCAAGTGATAGCCAACTGACGGGAGTCCCACAGTCTGTTTACATTGACCCAAATACAGGATTGCCACAAAATGTAGTAATCATTCAACAGGAATCATCTGCACCTAAAGTGGTAGGTATTTTGGTNATAATTTACGGAGCCATTTTGGGAGTTTTAACTTTAATTGCTATGCTAGGAGTTTCATTAATCACTGATAGGAATTCAGATATTTACAGTAGCGATGTTGCTGACTCTCCTACTATGATGTATGTTATTTTAGGAATNGCTGTGTTATGCTGCATTGGGCAAGTAGTAGGNGGTATTTTCATGACTCAAAAGAAGAAAATGGGCGTACACTTGGTATGGGTGACAATCATCATTTCCTTTGCTGCAGACATTCTTATGGAATTAACTTACCCTGACTACATTGCTGCACAAGCAGGTTCAATGAGCACTAGCTTGAACATTGCCTTTTCTGGAGTTTGCAGNGTCATATGCGGAGTAATTGTTGCCATTCCGTTGATGGTAAGTGGTAGCGGCATGGATAACTCTTCATTGATTCCTAACGGTGTTTAGATGGGCGAATTGATCACTGGCCAAGCAGCTACGTATGTTGAAGAACTCTGGGTTGAAACCGAGAAGCGNTACGAAATTTTGTGCATAACTCGTGATGTGCAAAAAGTAGTCTCAGAGAGTGGAATCCGTGACGGTTTAGTGTTAGTGAACCCGATGCATATTACTGCATCTTGCTATGTNAATGATCTCGAATNTGGATTACATCATGANATAATGAAATGGTTGGAAAAGGTGGCTCCATTCTTTGGAGTTGATGGCAGAGATGGTGAAGAATATCACCATCATCGAACCGGAGAAGATAATGGCGATGCACACCTAAAACGNCAGTTNNTNGGNCAACANGTNACAATGNCAGTNAAAGACNGANGNNTNCATCTNGGNAANTGGGAACAAATCCANTACGCNGAATTCGATGGTCAGCGCAGAAAAAGGATTCTAGTCAAAGTTGTAGGTGTGATTTGATGGTAGATATGTCTGAGCCAGCTCATCTTACTGATATGGCTGTTGATATCGGAATACAAAGAGGCGATTGGGGTGCTGGCAAGTCTTCTGTATTCCTAATTATAGAATCGAAACATTGTAACAAAGGAGGAGTTGCACATGGTGGATTATACACTATGATGCTGGATATGGCGCTTGGTGGAGCTCTCGTNTCAATACTTCCGAAACAGGAATGGTGTGCAACAACTCAACTTAGTGTGTCATTCATTTCTGCTGCAAGGCCTGATGAGAAGATTACTGCTAGCGGTAATGTTGTGAAAAGAGGNAAGCATGTTGCTCACCTTGAAGGCAAAATCACTACTGAATCAGGTCGAATAATCGCTACAGCCACCGGAACATGGGCTGTTTGGGACCACAAGCCTGCTAGTATGTCATAGAGAACCTTCATCATCTCTCTATCACTGCGTTCAATTATGAATGTCGAAGACTTAGACCTCNATGGAGGAACTTTCAAGGTTAATTTCCCTTATCACTGGATTGGATGGTTGATTTGGGTAATCGGTTTACTGATTACTTTAGTTGGATTCGCTGGTGCTATCAATGATGTGCAGGCACTGATTCTGTCAGCAATTGGTTTGATGATCATGGCGTTTTCATCTCCAGGTTCTTTGGAAGGAAATTTGCATAAGATTCGGAAGGGAGCTATCGACCCTGCCGAACTACAGGCCAAGGCTGAATCAAGTGGTCTGTCAATTGATAATTGGTGGATGCAGCAGACATCCTATGTTCCGACAACTGACCCAAATGATTGGATTCTACCAGCACCCGGGCCATCAACTTGGGATAACTCCAATCGTTATGGCCCACATGGAGACGGCAGCCCACTTCCGGAGCATCCGGTAAAGGTTGGAACACCTACTCCTGCTACTATGACTCTGTTCAGCGTTTATTCAATTACAGCAATAATTTGCGTAGTTGTTGCAGTGGCTTCGATGATGTCTAAAGATGACTATGAAGGTGGAATGATTATTCCATCGATTGTTGCCGGCATTGGATTCATTCTATCTATTGTTGGATACTTTAGATCAAAGATGCTCAGTCAGATGCTAGATACTCCCACTTCTTTGGTGCGCTCTGCTCCCGTNGGTAATCCGGAACTTGTCGGCCAAGTCAGGCCAATCGCAGAAGGTTGTCTAACTGTTGTNGTNGACGGAAATCAGAATATGTCAGTNGGTAANATGGTNGGTTATCATTGGACATATGAGCAATATCAGTGNCGTACAGTAAANACTGACAATGGGACGAGAGAGGAGTGCAGTTGGGTAACTATCCGCTCAGATAAGGGAGGGTGCCCGTTTATTCTGCACGATGGAACCGGCGGGATTAGAGTCAATGCAGGTTCATTCAAGAGAGCTAGTTANGGNCAGTATCTCAAGAGATGGGATGGTGCATTTGCTCAAACTCTGGGTAAACAAATCATGGCTTCTGCAGTTGCAGGTTTACTTGGTGGGGCTAGGGTCAAGAAGCATCGCTGGACACTTTACGGACTGCGTTTAGGAAACCCAGTCTATGTTNTGGGACAGACCAAACCAAGGCCATCCGAAGCTCTTCAGGCNGAAGGATTAGACGGNACANTGGGTAACAGNATCATCGAAGTATGGGGTAATGAGGATGCCCCTGGTGTCAAATGCACACTTCAAAGAGGTACAGAGTTGTCAAATCTTGGAAGTTCTAGGTCAGGATTCGAATACGTTGTCGTTCCAATTTTGTTAATGTTGAGCGGTTTGGGTCTGATTGGCTTAGCGTGAATATGATTAGGCGGTTTACATTCGCGAGGCCATGGCAGAAGATGTCGTGATTGTAGGCGGAGCAAGAACACCATTTTGTGAATGGCAAGGTGGNAAGCGNGGAGATGGNCANCCNGGTGGTCTTACTNAANGATGTNAGNGCGCTNAAATTNGGTGAAATNGCAATNAAAGGNGCNTTAGANAANANNNGCACTTCNCCAGANAATGTAGACCATGTNGTNATGGGNTATGCNCTGCAAACCTGNGANCANGCAATCTTNGGNGCANGGCANGCNGGACTNGGNGCNGGNATNCCNCAAGAAGTTCCNATGCTNACNNTNTCACGNATNTGTGGNAGNGGNGTTCAATCNATTGTNACNGNNGCTCAGATGATTATGCTCAATGAGGCAGAAACAGTTGTTGCAGGTGGAATGGAGAACTTGTCCCAAGCTCCACATGTTTTGCGTGGAATGCGTGATACATACAAGTTAGCAAGGCCTCCTCGTGCAGGTACCGAACTTGAAAAAGACATGGAAGATTACCTATTCACTAACCTGCTTGATGGTATGTGTGGCTCATTTATGGCCCAAACCAGCGACGAAATCTGCAAGCGCAAAGGAGTAACTCGAGAAGAAACCGATGAGTTCGCAGCTATGTCNCATTCCCGNACTGCNAAGTCAATCGCAGAAGGGATNTGGGAGCAAGAAATTGTACCAGTCAACGATGTTACTTACAAGGATGAGGACCACGTTGTTTTGGGAAGCACTCCTGAATCATTGGCTGAACTACGAACTGCNTTTGGACCAGATAGCCTAGTTACTGCAGGAAATGCAAGCGGTGTAGTTGACGGTGCTGCTGCTGTTGTAATCAAGTCAGCTTCCAAAGCCGAAGCAGATGGAGACAAACCGCTGGCTAGAATCATTTCTTGGGGAATNGTAGGTCTAGAGCCTGCAATCATGGCTTANGGGCCCGTTCCAAGTAGCCGTTTGGCNTTAGAGAAGGCAGGNCTATCNATAGANGATATCGATCGCTGGGAAATTAACGAAGCATTCGCAGGTCAAGCNGTTGCTTGTGTCAAGGACCTTGGNTTAGATGTNGAGAAGGTNAATGTNAATGGNGGAGCAGTCGGATTAGGACANCCTCTTGCAGCNACAGGAACAAGACTAGTTCTTACTCTAGCGCACGAACTTCAGAGATGTGGCGGAAAATATGGTGTTGCAACCGCATGTATTGGTGGCGGTCAAGGCATTGCAATGGTCATTGAATCACTTTGATTACCATTCGATTGGGGTTCCATCAAACTGAACATATCTGCCAGTCATCTCCAAGGTTTGTTCCTCNATNCTTTGNATNATNCCANTGCACNCTCTCTTCGACTGANAGNGGNGCATGNGGCCCACCCATGTCGGTTTCTACCCATCCTGGGTGCATTATCAAAATCGAAATTCCTTGAGTTTCGAGTTCGTTTTTCATAGCGATTGAAAACATATTCAGTGCTGTTTTTGAAGCTCTGTAAGCGTAAGACCTTCCGCTCATACAATCGCTTATTGATCCCATTAGGCTACTCATCATTACAATGGTTGAATCATCACTCATTTGNTTGAGCAGTTTTTGAGTTACTAGAACAGGGGCAATGGAATTAATCTCAATTACTTCCAAAGCGTGTTGCATATNAATCTCAGATATTGATTGCCANCTGCCATCTGCAACACCCGCGTTATTGATCAAAAGGTCGATTTTTCCATCGATTGAATTAGATAATTCTTCAATCGCTTCAGGGTTTCTTACATCCATTTGATGGATACTGAGATTCCGGTCATTAATTCCTGATAGCCCACCNATTTCGCTTCTGTAAGTGGCATAGACTCTGAATCCTGAATCAAGTAATTGCTTTACTAATTCAAACCCTATTCCCCTATTTGCGCCGGTGACTACTACACTCTTCATGCACTTGGGTTGAAAATCCGAATCATAAGGATTGACACTTTAGGTCACAATCCGGCAGCGATTAATCCCATNGAAATCCAAGCNCCAGCCATTGAACCTAANTTNGTNAGNGCGGTTACTAGTAGTATNCTTCCAGCTCTATTTGACCAGAACAATTTNGCAGAATCCAACTTGAGGAATTCAGTAAGGTCCTCTCCGGTAGGCTCCTTGACCTTCATTTGTGCATAACCAGCAAACCAACCAGCAGCCAAAGCTGGATTTAGCGAAGTGATTGGGGATGCTATAGCGGCCACTAGGATTGCTACTGGGTGGCCGCCTGCCAACAAACAAAACAATGCTGCTCCGATGAAATTGCCTGCAAACCAATAGATCCCGTTTTCCTTGATTGATGCCAAATCTCCATTGTAGGCAAACCACCCCAGAAGAGCAAAGAGTGCAATTGGAATTGCGTATGAAATGGTTTTCAGCATTTGACCACCTTTNGGAACTAATGCTAATTCNGATATTCTCTGTTCACTAGGTTTGACATCCTCNGTAAGAAGTTTTGAAACTCCATCTAGGTGTCCTGCTCCCAAAACTGCAAGCACTTTACCATCGCTTCTAATCTCAGAAATCTTTCTTGCAATGAACTCGTCTCTCTCATCGATTAGGACTTCACCGGCACCTGGAGAAACTTCTCGCAACTCTTCCATGAGGGAAGTAAGTAAGTCCTTATCTGCAAGCATTTGTTCTAATTCCAATTCTTCTTCTGTTTCGTCTTCTGCNAGTAAAGCCCACATCAGTCCAAGTTTTTCTTTGAACCGCATGTTCTTCCATGCTCTTCGTAATGTAGTTTGAATATCCCTNTCTACTAATTTCACTTCGAGATCATATTCCTGTGCTGCTTCAACAGCAGCCAGTAATTCGGCACCAGGTTGCTGGCCTTCATCTAGGCCAAGCTTTCTTTGCTCAGCGGCCAATAGAGATTGCAGTAGCACCATTGGTGCTTTACCTTCTTTGATGACTTTTAGCAGTCCTTCTTTGTCCAATCTTCGGTCTTGAGTTAATGCTTCAAATCTACTTTTACAGAGTTCCACAGCTACAATATCTGGTTTCCATTCCTCGATGTTTTCCTTGACCGCTTCGACCGATGCGGTTGCGACGTGGGCAGTNCCNAGGAGNCGCAAATTATCATCAACATCGATAATCGGTGCTCCCATTCACTCGCCTCCTANTGCAGATTTGAGAATCTTCGTAATCGATTTCATTGCTTCTTCAGCATCTTCACAATTCAATTCTNNAAACGGAATTTGGCCACCTGCTAACTCTTTGTGCCCTCCTGCGCTACCTTGGGCGAATGTTTTACCCAATATTTTNCCTAAGTGAATACTATCTTTTGTAGATCTAGCTGAGATTATTACTTTCGACATTCTCACTCCATATGCAACCACAATCTCTACACCTTCAGTAGGCAATAGAAAATCCNCAACTTGCGAAAGTGCATCTCTNTCTGCCATCTCTGTAATAGGAGCCAGCATCAATCCATCCTTCAGTGTAGCATCCTTCAGTGCTTGCCTGAAAATTGCTAGAACTTCTTGCGAGCGTGGAGGGCTTTCGAATGAACGCATTAAATCCCAATCAATCCATGCTCCCAGCCAAGAGAGNGCTCGCAGGTCAACTGCATTGAAAGAACGTGTAAATCCTAGAGTGTCAGTTCTGATTCCGAATGCAAGGGCCGTTGCGACTTTAGAGTTCATTTCGATACCTGAATTCATTAGTACTGAAGAGATAAGAGATGATGTTGCAGCAAATTCAGAGCGAACTAAGATGACATCGCCTGCAGGCCTAACCTCACTGGTGTGGTGGTCGATTACTATGTGAGGAACACATGTNGTTGGNAGAATGTTATTGGCGCCTGGGTGACTGAAATCCACGCAAATAACTATGTCTGATTCATTGAGCAAGTCCTCAATCTCCCAGTCCAAAATTAGTTTACGAACATCCATTTCCAGTAATTTCACCATTGCTCTATTCTGTTGGTGTTCAATCATNCCTCCATGAATAATTGTTGAGGTATGACCCAAANAATCGCATAGGTGCTTCATTGCAAGTGCACTTGCNAAGGCATCTGGGTCGGGATTATCATGACATACTATCAATATCTTGGAATCATCTTCGTCGCTTAATCGTCTCAAAACTTCACTCGCACCTTGCTTTCTGTCAATCGAACGCAGTCTATCCTGAATTGCTGAAGCAGTCAAATCTTCAACCGAGATCATTTCAGCTCCCTCAACATCGATTGTTGATAGAATNGGAGTATTAGGCCANCGATTTTTCAGTTCTTNAACGGGGTCNTCATCACATATGATTTCCTCTAATAGCATAATTGCTGTCGGATTAACCTCAGGTAGTGGCATTTCATGTAATTCCATTTCTGTTGGTAATGCCACGATTTCAACATCGTTCATTGGAACTAATTGCTCTGCTAAACCAATTATTCGAACTCTTGAGCGTGCTCCAATCCATTCTGCAAGTCTTATTGCTAGCGAGTCGGAACCAAAAATCAGGAACATATTCACTCCTCCATTCTTTCCAGTACACTGAATAAATCAACATGCTCCCTAACATCATGGACTCGTATAATGTCAATCCCTTCATAGAATCCTTTTGCGGCGATTGCCAAACTTCCAGCGAGTCTATTTTCAGTATCTGGTTGGTCGCATATTTGTCCAATCATTGACTTCCGTGAAACGCCCCAAAGTACGGAATATGGNCGTAAACTATCACTCGATCTAAGGAGTTGAATATTATCTTCAAGNTTTTTCCCGAAACCTATCCCTGGNTCAAGGAAGATTTTGTCCATCGGGTGTTCAAGTTCAACCAATTCTCTAGCTTTNGAGATAAGATATTGATTGACTTCAAGATTAACGTCATCATATTCAGGATTATCTTGCATATTACCTGGTTCTCCTAACATATGCATAATACAAACCTCACAACCCGATTCAATTACCAATTCAACCATTGCTGGGTCTCTTAATCCACTAACATCGTTAATCATAGTGGCTCCAGCCTCTAATGCTTTACGAGCGACCTCGTGGTTTCGAGTGTCAATGGAAACTTTACAATGTTTGGAGATTTCAGTTACTAGTGGAATAACCCGAGATAGTTCTTCTTCTATAGAAACAGGAGTTGCTCCTGGCCGCGTTGATTCTCCNCCAATATCAATCCAATCAGCCCCATCTGCAATCATTTTCATGGCCCTATCAACATCACCTTTACGAGATGATTTGTGNAAAGAATCAGGTGTGGCATTNATGATTCCCATCACAAGAGGCCGGCTTTTGCCGCGGCCCTCAAAGACTGCCATGTTTACACCCCTGCCTGCGGCAGGTTTTATCACATGCGGGGTTTCAGGTGTTCCCATGTCTGAAGGCGAAGGGATGATTGATGACATCCATAATGGCCTTGAATCCGAGGACATAATTATGCCTAGCGAAGAAAAAATGTTGTTCGCAGAACGCATTTTTGCTAGATTGAATCCTTCTTCNATCGGTGAAATACCAAGCATGATTCACAAGAAGGCAAAAACTGTTGGAGGAATATTTGCAGGATANGCGGTTTTCTGGTGGCTGACTGTACTCCAAGTAAAGGATGAACCAGCATTTGAATCCATTTTCTTTGGTCCTGAGTTCCTGACAATAACAATTCTTGCACCTTGCTTGATTTTCCTAGGATCACTTCTTTCCGATTTTAGTAGAGAACTGGGTCAACTTTTCCCTGGACTTGCTAGTGGTATTATGTTTGTTTTAGCAGTTCTATACACCTTTGAACCAGCAATCATGGGGTTGATGAGTGATATAGAGACCGGAGATGCAATCTGGAAAACATTCAGGCTAGCTGTATTATGCACAACAGTTTTGATGGCAGCTAAGTTGCTAATCGATGCATGGTTGCTAGTTTGGGTCAAGGAGTTTATGGAAAAGAACCCTGGTATTTTCTTCTCAAATAATGGAGAAGAATTGCACAATTCTGAATCTGTTGCCCCAGATACAGAGGCTTGAAACCAAGGACCTCCTCGGATTTGACATGAGCGAGAGACTTGATGTCCTTCGTCTAGGGTACCGCAGAGGTAGGGATCCTAGAATCACTACTCATCTAGCGCTTGTTGCTAGGGCCATGGGTGCCGACGGTTTCCTACTTGCTGGCGATGAAGATAAGGAGATGTTTGAAAATATAATTTCTGTAAATGAAAGGTTCGGCGGCAATCTTGAGGCTAAGCACGTTAGTGGGATGGGACATTTGAAAAATCATGTGGCAAAAGGTGGCGTAGCTGTTCATTTGACCATGTATGGTGAGCCGTTCAGGAAGGTGATTCCAAAGATACGCCGTGACCGTCCATTAGTTATCGTAGTTGGTGGAGCGAAAGTACCTGGAGATGTTTACAAAATATGTCAGCACAATGTCGCAGTAGGAAATCAACCTCACTCTGAGGTCGCTGCATTAGCTCTATTCATGGATGCTTGGTTTGGCGAGTCTGCAACTGAAAGGAACTTCGACGATGCCCGGCTCATCATCGAGGGAACAAACGATGGCAAGTTGGTTCATGATTTGAGGGAAGATTAGTAGTTAGTAAGCAGATGCCTACTACGGGTGCTATGGTTTAACAATCTACAGAATTCTAACTAACATAGAATCAGGCAACTGATTCGGCTGCCTTGCCAATGATTATACCCCCTATACAATCAGCAAATCTGATGTCGGGTGAGTGGTCTCAGAAAGGAGATACCTCTCTCGGGGATCGTGTTCTACTGGTAGATGCCACCGATGATCTCAATGCAGGTGCAGCAATTCCATCTACTGCTTCAGGTGACGGAGTACTATTATTGGCTGATGGTAGTCGCTACACAGGCAAGTTGTTTGGTGCAAAAATTTGGGGCGAAGGGGAGTTAGTTTTCACAACTGGGATGACCGGATATCAGGAGTCTTTGACAGACCCATCGTTCGCAGGACAGGTTCTTACTTTCACATATCCCTTGATAGGCAACTATGGCATTCACCACGGAACTTCGGAATCTGCTGGAGTTTGGCCAAGAGGTGTTGTAGTGCGTCATGCTATGAAAGACCCGGACCATAGAGATTCAATAGCAAGTCTAAGTGATTTCTTAGCTTTCCATAATGTTCCCGGAATTGAAGAGATTGATACAAGGGCAATTACTCGTAGAGTTAGAGAATATGGTTGCGTGCTATGTGTGTTTGGACCTATTGAGGATGAAGAAGCACTCAAGCAGCATCTTTCTCAATTGACTTCACCTGAATTGGAGGACTTAGTGGACTTGGTTTCGATTGATGAGCCAGTTATTGTAAATGAAGGTGCCAAAGACAATCTTGGAAACCCTTTACCTCGAATCGCAGCAATTGATTGTGGTATTAAGTACAACATTCTTCGCAGCCTGTGTTGCCAATTTGAAGTTGTTTGGTGTCCACCTCATACCACCTTCAAAGAAGCACAATCCTACGGAATAGTTGCATTATTTTGTTCAAATGGACCTGGAGATCCTGCTCATCCAGGAAAAGCGACAATGGCAAGGAACACGCTTGCTGAAGCAGTTAAAGCAAACATCCCAGTGATGGGTATTTGCCTTGGACACCAACTGTTAGGGTTAGCAAGCGGCCTGCAAACATACAAGATGCGCTATGGCCATAGAGGCGCAAATCAGCCTTGTGTTGATTTGGAAAGTGGTAGAGTTTGGATTACTAGCCAAAACCACGGATTTGCGGTTGCAGACCCTGATGCTGGAATGCTAGCAGCCCACCCATCAGGAGCATGTTCCCCGGAAGGTGAAAATCTGCATGGTGAGCAAGTCAAAGTTAGATTCGTAAATGCAAATGACAGAACTGTAGAAGGATTAGACATTGTCGGGAAATCAGTTTTCACAGTTCAATTCCATCCTGAAGCTGCACCCGGTCCACATGACGCCTATCCGCTTTTCGCAAGATTCCGTGAAATGGTTGATGTCCATTATGGAGGTGGAAATTAATGCCTCGTCGTGAAGATTTGGAGACGATTCTTGTTCTAGGCTCTGGACCAATTAAAATCGGTCAAGCAGCAGAATTCGATTTCTCAGGTTCACAAGCGGTGCAGGCGCTTCGAGAGGATGGATACAAAGTAATCTTAGTCAACTCCAACCCAGCAACGATTCAAAACGACCCTGAAATGGCTGACAAAGTGTACATTGAGCCACTTTTGCCAGACACCATTCGCCGTATTTTAGAAATCGAAAGACCGGATGCTTTGTTGGCAGGGATGGGGGGGCAAACTGCCCTGAACATCGCTAGTGAGTTGGCTCATGCAGGCGTATTGGATGAACTTGGAGTTGAATTGATTGGTTCTGATTTGGATGCAATCGATAAAGCCGAGGATAGAGATTTGTTCAACCAAGTTTGTCTAGGAATTGATTTACCCATATCTGAAGCAATTGCTTGTAATTCAATGGATGAAGTACTCTCAGCAGCAGATGAAATTGGGAGCTGGCCAATCTTAATCCGTCCAGCATTTACTCTTGGAGGATTGGGAGGAGGAACTGCTTGGAATACCGGAGAGTTAGTGGAAATCGCCACGCTAGGTCTTAGGAATAGCAGAATTGGTCAAGTTCTCATCGAGGAGAGTATCCTTGGATGGCAGGAATATGAATACGAAGTTATGAGAGACACTGCTGATAATGCTACCATTGTTTGTACGATGGAAAATATTGACCCTATGGGGGTTCACACCGGTGAATCAACAGTTGTTGCTCCGGTTCAGTCATTATCAGACAGGGATCACATGCAACTTAGAGATATGTCTCTATCACTAATCCGTGAACTGAATATCAAAGGTGGATGTAATGTACAGTTTGCAGTCAATCAATCAACAGGAGAAGTAAGGGTAATCGAAGTCAACCCTCGTGTTTCGAGATCTTCTGCGCTTGCTTCTAAGGCAACAGGCTATCCTATTGCTAGAATGGCAGCGAAGATTGCAGTAGGTTACACCCTTGATGAGCTGCCTAATCCAATTACTGGTGAAGGAACGACCGCTGCATTTGAGCCAACATTGGATTATTGTGTTGTAAAAATCCCAAGATGGCCATTCGATAAATTCAGAACTGCAGATAGAACACTAGGGACTTCGATGAAGTCTACCGGTGAAGTTATGGCAATTGGCCGATGTTTTGAAGAAGCATTCCTGAAAGCCTGGGCCTCGCTAGAGCAAGGGGCACCTCATCCTCGTCCACTTACTAGAGCGGACGAATCAGAAGGAGAAGGAATGGCTGAGCGCGCACATGAACAACTTCCAGACAACATTCTAATCGATTGGTTAAGGATTGCTACTGACCGAAGAATGGGTGCCGTAATCGAGGCATTCCGGAGAGGATGGAGCATCGAAAGAGTCCATGAAATCACTAGAATCACTCGATGGTTCTTGTATGGATTCCAAAGAATCGCTAATGTTGAAAATGAAATTGTGGCGAGGTCTTGTAATCCTAAAGATTTGAATCCTGGGGAATTGAGGAAGTGGAAGAGTTACGGTTTCACCGATGGCCACATTGCTGATGCTTTGTCTGGATTCCCAGCATCGGGTCTCAAAGAGATTACAGAAAGTAAGAGTGAGCAGGCTGTGATGAAAGCAAGACACAGTCATTCAGTTCACCCGATATTCAGAAT
>PAQE01000033.1 GCA_002709705.1 Methanobacteriota archaeon
GGTGTTGGTGTTAGAAAGATGCACTCAACTAGGAGAGATGCTTTCCAAATGGTAAACGGGGAAAGAATCAGCGAGATTACAATCACTAGAGAAGGGATTAGCCACTCTCCGGTCACCAAATCACAAAATAGGGAGGTTTCAAAACCCACAAAGTTCGATCCAACAATCAAGATTGCTCAATTCATCGCAGGACCACACTTGCACTCCGACCTTCTCGAGGCAGCCCAAAAAGCAAATTATTCTGCGATTATCATTCATGGAACCGGGCTAGGGCATCTGCCTATTGAGAATTCAAACGGAGATGCACCTGAAAATGAGAAACTTGCTAACACTATTCAGCAATCCTCTATACCGGTAATTGTTGCTAATCAGTGCATTAACGGACCTGTTGATTTGAATGTTTATTCCAAAGGCAGAAATCAACAAGAAATCGGAGTATTGGGCCATGGTTCAACCGCATCTCCTGAAGCATTACTAGCAAAGGTTCACTGGGCATTATCGAATGGTAAAGACCTAGAAATATTATCTGAAAACCTATGTGGAGAGAACAAATCCTCACTAATGGCTTAACCGTTTCAATCAATAACCGTAAAGGAGTGGAAGAAATCATGTCAAGAGATTCTAGTGACGCTCTTGAGGACTTGAGATACCGTCGTGAAAAGGCAATCATGGGTGGAGGAATCAAGCGACAAGAGAGTATTCGTGCATCTGGAAGAGGTACTGCACGAGATAGAATTCGCAGCTTGTTAGACGAAGATTCATTTGTAGAAATTGATACTTTCCTCACACACAGAACATCCGATCATGGCATGTTCATGCATGAGACACTTGGGGACGGCGTAGTTTGTGGACACGGCACAGTTGATGGAAGGCGGATCTATTGTTTCGCACAAGATTTCTCTGTCCATGGAGGCTCGATGGGTGAAATGCATGCTAAGAAAATCTCCAAGGTAGTGGAGATGGCTGAGCGCTCTAAAGTACCAATCGTCGGAATTTGGGATGGAGGTGGACAGAGGGCTCAGGACGGAGTTGCGTCACTTGGCGGAACCGGCGAATTGCTGGACAGATTAGTTCAGTGCTCTGGCCGTATTCCAATGATTTCCCTAGTATTAGGGCCAGTTGTTGGAGTTTCAGCATTAGGAGCAAGTCTTGCAGACTTTACTATCCTTGGAAATGAGCATGGACAACTCTTCATGTCCTCGCCTTTGGAAACACCAGAATGTATCAATGGAGAAGTTGATGCTGCGGGACTGGGAGGGGCAACACTACATGCAAGCCGCTCAGGAATCGCATGCTTAATCGCAGATGATGAAGAAGAAGCATGTGCACTCGCAGCTGATATTCTTGGATTCCTTCCAGATAACAATGTTTCAAGCCCGCCAATTGAGTTGACTGCAGATGACCCTGCTAGATTAAACCCTGAACTTACATCCTTGGTCCCAGATAATCCTAACCGACCCTATGACATGGTGAAAGTCATCGAAGAGATTGTCGATGATGGTATATTCATGGAACTTTTCAATTCATACGCCGAGAATATTGTCATTGGATTTGCAAGACTTGATGGAAAAACAATTGGAATTGTCGCCAACCAACCTAAGGTTCTCGCAGGATGTCTTGACATCGATGCATCAATCAAGGCTGCTAGATTTATCCGGACCTGTGATGCATTCAACATTCCACTAGTTACATTCGAAGATGTCCCTGGATTCTTACCAGGAGTTGTCCAAGAGTGGGGTGGTATTATTCGCCACGGAGCAAAATTGCTATTCGCATATGCTGAAGCAACCGTTCCTAAAATGACTCTAGTTACAAGAAAAGCATACGGCGGTGCTTACCTTGCTATGAGTTGTAAACACCTTCAATCAGATTACAACATTGCATGGCCGACTGCTGAATTAGCAGTCATGGGAGCTGAAGGTGCTGTAAATATCATACATCGAAGAGAAATTGCTGCAGCAGATGATGACAAGAAAGAAGAAACTCGGTTGCAGCTAGTTGAAGAGTACAAATCAAAATTTGGCGACCCATATGTTGCAGCACGTAACGGATGGCTTGACGATGTTATCGAGCCAGAAGAAAGCAGAATGAGATTGATTCGTGCACTTAGAATTCTTTCCTCAAAGAGAGAATGGTCTCCTCCTAAGAAGCATGGTAACATTCCATTGTGATCAATCTCTTCTTGATAGCACCATGTACCCGATTAGTAGCAGTACAACTAGTCCTAAACCAATCGGCAAAATCCATTCACCAACCTCTATCTCAGATTCTGCATCATCCTGAGAATTAGTTGTGGTTACAACCTCAAATTCTTGAGAAACTGTGTTTGACCAAACCTCTGCACCACTATCCCACACTTTGACTTCGATTGAATGCATCCCAACTGCCGGAGTCAAAGATGTCGTCAAACATGTCAGCAGTACTGTCCCGGTACATTCGGTTCCAACCTCAATAGACTGATTGTCTAATTTAACAAAATATACCAGACCTAACTCTCCATCTTTATCAGAAATAGTCCACAGTATTGAAACTGTATTTCCATCAACATCAATAGTCGAAATATCTACTGTGGGCAAATCTGGTACTGATTTTATTTTCACATCTAGAGTTGCAGATATGTTACTGTCACCATCGCTAACATCGATTGTATAACTCGCCAATCCAAACAGATCTGGATTTCCTGCAAGTATCAATTCGCTCCCTGAAAGAGAGAAACCAATGATTTCAGACTGACCCGATATTGAGTAGACAAGGTTGTCATTATCGACATTCACAGTGTAGTTATCGAGATTAATAGTGAGTATTCCGTCCTCTTCCATCTCTACCGAGATTGAATCGGTAGTGAATTCAATTGGATCATTCACTGGTTCAATGTTGATTGGAACGAAAATTTGCAGATGCTCAGTAATTCCGTCTGAGACATGGAACTCGATCAATTCAGCACCATTCCAATGAGTTTGTGGGTCAATTAGAACTGTAGCAAGTGAGGTGTTTACTCTTATCCCAGGATATTCTCTCGCTAAATCAACAATGATCTGCTCCCCTTCAGGGTCACTAACGTATTGGGTGAAATCAACAATTATACTGCTTCCATCTTCAACTGATTGTTGTTGAGGAATCGTTCCAATCTGTACAACTGGATCATTGACAGGTAGAACACTAACATTCGTAGACAAATTGACTAATTCGTCTGAAGTTGCTAAGGTCATCTCGATTTGAACAGTGCCATCCCATTCCTGGTCAGCAACATGTGTAATCGTCAATTCTGATTCCGATATTTCAACGGCCAGACGACTTTCATTATCATCGATAATATTTGCATCAAGGAAAACTACCTGTTCTCCATCAGGGTCAGTAGCAAATTCTTCTGTCATCACCGTAACAAATGAGTGCTGATCTAAACTAATCTCGGGAATTGGTGAAGCGATTTGCATTGGCATTCCGATTCGATTGATGAAGAGGTCAAGCCAGTCAGAAAATGAATAGTCCTCAATCCTAATCTCAATCAATGAGGGACCGGGCATTAGAGATGAACCGTTGATATCGCATGATGCAGAGCCACTATTCAATAATCCAACTAAAATTTCACCGTTTGGTAAAATACAAGATACATTTCCCGAAGCTGGACTACCATCTCGCATAGTCACATCTGCAGAAACAGTAAATGATTGATTCAACATTACTGATAACAAGGAAGAAGTTATGTTCTCCATTTTGTACAATCTTGAACGGCTTAAATCTTCATCGATATATGAATCTGGATCAGAGGATACCGACTTATCTTCACGATTGAATGCAATTTGATATGCAGAGTCATCACCCTTCAGAGAAAGATTGAGGTATGGCAAGATGTGATTCAGTGCATGATTTTGTTGACCTTCTCGGCCCATGTTATCATCACCATCAGCCAACCTCTCAAAGAATGTATCACTCTCTTGATATCCAATATGATTGGCACCCAAAGGATGCATGATTTGCCATGCACCTGGCCAATCAACCAAGTATGACATTACATTATCATCAGCAGGTGCAATGTCATCGGTTGTACCAGTGAGGAATAGAGCGGATGATGGTCTAGACAAGATCACATCTCCAGTATGATCAGTAGAACTGCCATCCAATCCTAGACCAAATAATCCATCGATTTCGTAGTTATTGCTTTTCACAATCTCAGCTGCTGTGTGAGCTCCCGTGCCGTGCCCAGAAAGTGCGATGTAGTCCAATGAGAACATATTCTCTGCATCGGGAACTGATTCCTGCGAACCATTATTCCAACCGATCAATTGGTATTCAATAGCATCCCAGTTGGTTTCATCTTCTACTACTAGGGTAATATATCCCCAATTGGATAAGCCTTCTTGCAGCCAAATGTATTGGTCAATGTCCTCGCCATCATCAGCATAGAAAACTACGACTGCGAAAGGACCGTTCTGTGCCATGTTTATCTCTTCACCATCGCCGACTGCGGGATATGATAGGCGATATTCTCCTATCTTTTCATTGGCCTCAATTTGCCAACCCACGAATGCAGAGTTCTGCCTTTGAGGCGGGAAATCTTCAGCCAAAACAGTCGGCAGGAGAAGAATTGCAACTAGAACTACTGCTCGTTTCATTCAAGTTGCACCTCCACCGCAACTAGCCTTGTCAACAGCAATGAAAGCGAGGGCAATTGTTCAGAATACTTAGGAGCCCACAAATTAGCCCATGAATGAAGGTGCTGTGCACATAGTAGCCACCTTCCGTCAGCGTTCTTCGAAAGATATTCTATTCTGGAATCAAAATCCCCTTCCATCTTTTCATATCTGACGGATATGTCGCCACCATCTTCATCAAAATTGATTGTGAATTTGGCTTCATCATTACAGAGATTCCAAGGGCCATCTTCATCCAAAAGCCGATTGCCACCTATCTGCTTGATTTTTCCACCATTTGCACTCCAAGCAGCAGCAACGGAACGTGCTGTTCCACCACCCCCAGTGATTCCTAGTACGTTATCAAAATCATATCCAAATGCATTGGCAACCATACACATTCCCGGCCCATCGCTTGATGCTGCCCACCATGAGATTCCATCCCATCGCAGGGTATTGACTGAACGAATATCCATTGCATTGTCAACACACTTAACGGCAGCTGCGGAAAGTTGATGCTTCAGAGGTGAAGTAAGCGAAAGCCATACTTCATCATCATCAAATCTTTGCGTAGTCAATTCTGTTTTCGGCAATTCAGCACCAGGAAGACGAGAATCCCCCTCTACATGCTCCATACTGACATTCACAGCCCGATCCAATAATGTGTTAGCTCTGAATTTACCGAGAGGTGAACCAACTAGATCCCAATCGGGCGGAGATGGCAGCGAACCAGCATAACCCCATGCTAATGCGTTCTCTACACCCTCTGTTGGAATGACTACTACCCCTTTGAGCCCCGGTAATTCGACATTGTCAGTCCGAGACAGGTGTGCGTGCACGATTGCTGTCAACACTGGAGATAATGAATGTTCAATTGGGTAGCCCGCAACTCCGTGACGAACCTTCCCCATGGCTCTTAACTATGGCTTCCAGTACTTGAATAACCCTATATTTAGAGCGGGAAAGTATGGGCAGATTGTGGTAACCATGAAAAATGAGTGTATCCTAGGCATTTCATGGGAGTCGCAGAAAGAGGTTCTTTCCTCTGGTTCATGATGGCTGTTACTCAGATTTGGCTTTCGCTAAAACTGATGGAACAAGTCGACGGTGCGATTACTACTTTGTTCGGGACTGGAGCTGCTGCATGTTTCGTTCTAGCACTAGTAGTATTTAGACAAGAACAAAGGGACCTTCTACTCAATCCAATGAAGAGTATACAAAAGGAAGTGCATCCTGATCAAGTAGCTAAGCAAGGAAAAGGTGTCGGTTTCGGAATTGGAATGTGGATTCTTACCATTTTTATCAGTTCCATCTTTTTCTGAGTGATCTAAATGTTCGACAATGCTTCTGACGAGTTGTTCAGTGGTTTTTGGCCTATAATGCGTCGCTTTCTTTTCGCCTTCCTGCCACTATGGATTTTCCTAATCGCATATTCAGCAGATATTAATGTCATAATCTCAGCTATACTTGCCGGAGCATCTGTATCTCTAGTAGCAATCTATGAAAAAAAGAAAATATTGTCTGAAAATTCCAAGCAGAATGACGGCAATAAGGTCATTAAGTAAGGAACATAGGGTTGGATGGGGTCGCAATGGGTCTTTTCGAGTGGATTGCTGACTTGTTCGGGTTTACAGCCCCTTCAGTTATCGAGATCATTTTCGTATGTTGTGCCGTTTTCGGTTCACTATTCTTTATCTTAATGATGGTACTAATGCTTGTAGGAGACATCCTTGGTGGTGTCATCGATACAGCATTTGACACCGATGTCAGCATGGATAGTACCCTTGCATTCGAGTTATTCAGCCTGCAAGGAATTGCTGCTGGAATTATGATGTTTGGATTGACTGGGATGTTTGTCATTTCCGCCACAGACCAGGAAATCATCGCTGTTATTTCCGGAGGTTTCGCAGCAGGTGGTTCTCTCTACATGGTAAGATACATGATGCAAGGAATCTCCAACTTACAAGCAGATGGAACAATGAAGCATTCTGATGCTGTTGGCTCCAAAGGTCATGTTTATTCACGAATCAAACCTAATGAGGAAGGTGAAGTCCAAGTCGCAGTTGGTGGGACTCTACGTACCCTCTTAGCAAGAGGGAGAGATAGAACAAAACTAATTCCAAGTGGCGAACTTATCAAAGTCGTCGATGTTATCGGTTCAACCCTAATCGTTGAGCCGCTAAGTGAGGGTGATGAACTATCATCAGAAGAAGAGTAAGGTGAAAAATATGGATACTGGAGTAACACTATTCCTGCTTATAGCAGGTTTTGGACTAATTTTTGCGTTCGGAATTATATTGCTTGTAACTAGATACAAGCGATGTGCTTCTGACGAAATCCTCGTCGTTTACGGACGAGTTGGTGGTGGTAAGGCCTCCAAATGTATTCACGGTGGTGCTACGCTAGTCTGGCCGTTAATTCAAGATTGGAAGAAACTGAGTCTAATTCCAATGACCATTAACATTCCATTGACGAATGCTCTATCTCAAGAGAACATCAGAATCAATGTTCCATCAACATTCACAGTGGGTATCAGCACAGACCCTCTAATCATGAATAATGCTGCTGAGCGTCTTCTGCACTTGCAACCAAATCAGATTGAATCAATGGCTTCAGAAATTATCTTTGGACAACTTCGATTGACTGTTGCGTCTCTAACTATTAGACAGATCAACGCAGACCGTGACAGATTCTTTGAGTTAATTCGTGAGAACGTTGGTCACGAACTCAACAAGTTAGGACTGAACCTAATCAACGTTAACATCACAGATATCACTGATGATTCTGACTTCATTGAGAGTATCGGACAGAAGGCTGCTGCGGGTGCAGTTAACGCTGCTAAGGCAGATGTTGCTGCTGCAAACCGTGATGGTGACATCGGCCAAGCGGAAGCAAACAGAACTCGTGACATTCAAGTTGCTGAAAACCAGGCAGCTGCTGAAATTGGTAAGAAAGGTGCGGACGCTTCACAAAGAAAGGAAGTTGCAGCCCTGGAAGCTAATGCAATTGAAGGAGAGAACTCATCCAGAGCAAGTATCGCAGAATATAACGCAACACTTGCAGAAAAGGAAGCAGAAGCAATGCAGCGTGCTGAAGTCGCTCGCAGAACTGCAGAAATGGAAGTTCAGAAGGCTCAGTATATGCTAGAGCAGGAGAGGCTCAAAGCGGAAGAAATCGTTCGTGAAGAAATCGCTAAGACTCAAATCGAGATTGCTGCAGAAGCAGAAGCAGAACGCCAGCGCCGTGTCGCAAGTGGTGAAGCGGATGCTGTACTTGCAAGGTATCGTGCTGAAGCGGAAGGTGTACAAGCTGTTCTAGAAGCAAAGGCGGCCGGTTATTCCAGTCTAGTTGCTAGCGCAGGTGGCGATGCAAAGGCTGCAGCAACCTTGCTAATGGTTGAGAAAATCGAGGAAATCGTTGCTCGCCAAGTCGAAGCAATCTCCAACTTGCAGATTGACAAGATCACTGTTTGGGATTCAGCAGGTGGCGGCAGTGGAGAAGGCTCCACTGCAAACTTCGTATCCAGCCTGATTCACTCACTGCCTCCAGTCCACGATGTGGCCAAGATGGCAGGCGTGGACCTACCAGATTATCTGGGTAGCATGAAAGAGGAATGAAACCGCCTTTAGCGGTCCCTAAAGGGACCGTGGTTTCAAAAACCCTCTAAGACGCCAAGTTTCCATGCAGAGCGACCTCGAGATTGCGAGAGACGCAGAAATGGAAGACATCTCATCTATTGCTTGGAAACTTGGAATAGGCAATGGAGAACTGATGCCAATGGGCACCGGTAAAGCGAAAATCACTTGGCAGGCGCTAAAGAATAGGATATCAAAACCTCAAGGCTCTCTAATCCTGGTAACCAGCGTGAACCCTACTCCATTTGGTGAAGGAAAAACTGTGACGACTATCGGCCTAACTCAAGCACTCAATCGGATCGGCAAGCGAGCCACATGTGTGATTCGTGAACCATCTATGGGACCTGTCTTTGGAATCAAAGGTGGTGCAGCCGGGGGAGGCCTTTCCCAAGTCCTACCAATGGAAGACATCAACTTGCACTTCACAGGTGACCTTCATGCAGTCACAAGTGCTCACAATCTACTATCCTCGATGATTGACAACCACCTCAAGCATGGTAATGATCAAAAAATCGACTCTGCGCGAATCATATGGCCTAGAGTTGTTGACCTTAACGATAGGTCTCTGCGAAATGTAACCGTAGGTCTTGGCGGCCCAGCTAATGGTATTGTTAGAGAGGACAGATTCGATATCACTGCTGCTAGTGAAGTAATGGCAATACTAGTACTCGCCAAAGACTATGCAGACCTAAGGAGGAGACTTGGAGACATTGTAATCGGCCAGCGATTCGATGGCACACCAGTCAAAGCAGAAGATATTGAAGCAGCAGGGGCCATGAGTTTGCTCTTACGTGATGCATTCTTACCAAATCTAGTACAAACTCTAGAAGGAGACCCTGCATTCATCCATGGTGGTCCATTCGCGAATATTGCTCACGGTAATTCCTCAATCATTGCAGATAGATTGGCATTAAGCGCGGCCGACTTTGTCGTAACCGAAGCAGGTTTTGGCTCCGATATGGGTGCTGAGAAATTCATGCACATCAAGGCTGCAAACTCCGGTAAATCTGCTGACTGTGTAGTGATGAATGTCACTGTTCGCTCGATGAAACTCCATGGAGGAGCATTTGGGAATAGAGCTGCTAGGAGGCCCTCAAGGGAAGAAATCGAGAAAGAAGATGTGGATGCAGTGCGTACGGGAGCACAAAGTAACCTTGACCGTCATATCAAAAATATGAGTCAATTTGGAATGCCGGTTGTAGTCTCAGTCAACCGATTTGCTAGCGATACTGATGCTGAATTGGATTGTCTGATTGAATGTGCTAGAGCATCAGGTGCTGCGGATGTATGCTTAACAGAAGTCCACTCAAAGGGAGGAGCAGGGGGCGCACCTTTGGCTAAGGCAGTAGTTTCAGCATGCCAAGACCACATTGCAGCGGGAAGGCCATTTACTCCTCTTTTCAATAACGAGGCTCCAATTGAGGAGAAGGCCCTGCGTGTTGCGACAAGAATCTATGGTGCTGATGGAATTAACATTCATGCTAAGGCTGACCGGCAATTGAAACAAATCAAGTCATGGGGATATGGAAGTCTTCCCGTTTGTATGGCAAAAACCCAGTACTCTTTCAGCCACGATCCTAATCTTTTAGGCGCACCTACAGGATTCGAAATACCAATTCGAGAGTTCAGATTGAACGCAGGCGCAGGGTTTGTTGTAGCGGTCCTTGGTGAGATTATGACAATGCCCGGACTTCCTAAGCGTCCTGCTGCTGCTGACATGGACATGGACGAAAATGGTAATTTGCTCGGCGTATTCGGGTGAACTGATGCAAGTACTCAAGCGCGAGTTCGGTCTCTACCGAATTCGGATAGACTGTGAAGATGACCTCTGGACACTAGCTCGCCTGTGTGTCAAAGGCCGCAGTATCGGAATGCTTGGCGAGAGGCGAGACCAGACTACTGCTGGCCTAGAAGGCGGCAGGGCTAAAGCTGCTGAAAGGAAAAAAATGTGGATAAAGTTAGCAATTGTATCGAATGAATTCCACACATTTGCAGACACCCTGAGAGTCCACGGTATTATCGAAGAAGCACATTTCGATATTGGAAGCCATCATACTCATATCGTAGAGGTAAGAGATGATATTGAATTAACATCTCAAAATGAGTTCCCCAAGGTCGACCATGACCTTATTGCACAAGCTTGCTCCAATAGTGGTAAAGCAAAAGTGGTAATTTTGGTAGTTGAATCTGATGAAGCGATTCTTTACGAAGTAACAGGTAGAGGAGTCAGAGAAGTTTCAACCTGGACTATGCGAGGTGGAGGAAAATATACTGGATCCAAGGTCAGCGAAGGTGTATCAAAATCATTCTTCGAAAAAATATCCAAGGAAGCCAATAGTTCGATTCCAGAGGGAACTCCAATAGTGATTTGTGGCCCTGGCCATGCTCGAGAAAAACTAGCACCGCTAATCAACGGGCCGAAGAAACTCATTGCGACTAGCATGGGTGGAAGGGGGGCTGCTAACGAAGTGATATCAGAAGGCTTGGCAGGAGATGTACTCTCGGAACATGCTGTTGTTCAAGAAACCGCTTTACTGGAAGAAGCATGGACAAGAATCTCCACCAATGGTGCCGTAGCATATGGTGAAGAAATGATTACCAAGGCTTTGGAAGAAGGCGCTATTGAAACATTACTAATCAGTGCTGATTTAGTTCGTGAGGAAAAATGGGAATCCGTGGTAAGCGCCTTGGACGAGATAGGTGCTAAACTCGTTCAATGTTCCACCGACCATGATGCTGGTGAACAATTACAAGGAATTGGTGGAGTAGTTGCATTGCTCAGATTTAAGGTGTGAAAATGTACAGCAAATGGTTTCACGAAATCGAAGGCGAACTCCGCCAAGAAATGAAGGGTCTGCGATGGCTTTTGATTCGAGAACAAGACTTGGTTAATGCCACGTCAGCTTGGATGTTTGCTGAACTTGACGGTACACTAATTGCAATCGACCATCGTGGTTCAGAATTCGAATCGGGAATCCATAACCGTGCAATACATCTCCTATTGGTTAACCATGATAATGGAATCACGGGAATTACCAAGGTAGTAACAGAAGGAGAACTTGAAGACCATCTGTGGTAATCAAGCGAATGGAATAGATATCGATTTATGAGTCCCTAGATTTACAACCGTCAACATACAAGGTTTAGGCTGGAACCCGAGCATTCTCTGATACGAAGTTTGATCTTGCCAGGTTGAAGAGCAAACAAGAGTAGTTCCTCTAAAATCGAGACAGGCGTGCCCGTGAACGTGCCCAGTGACAAAAATATCCGGGACTTCTCGAATTACAAGGCCGTCTTCTGGTTCCGGAGATAAGGGAGTCTTACCTCCCCATTGAGGTGCAAGGTGTCTCCTCCTCAACATCTGCCTCATTGCTTCGACCGGGTCGCGGTAGGTTACAGTACGCAAACCTGCTACGAAATCGTCAATCGATTTTCCATGGTATGATAGAATTCTCACTCCATCAAGGCTAAAATCACAAGGATTACCGACAAATGTGGTTTTATTGTAGTCCTGCTGGATATCCGGTTCAAGTGTTGGCTGTGGTTCAGCAGGTCTTACTGCATCGTGATTCCCTGGTAACATGATGCATTCCACCCATTCAGGAAGTAATTCCAACAACTCTGCAAATTTAGAATACTGCCCATACAGATCTTTGATTGCTAATTCCTTATCCTGTCCAGGATATATTCCTACACCATCTACACAATCACCTGACATAACCAGGTACTTGATCGTTCGAGCCAATGGGTCTGTATTGAACCATTGAACCATTTTATGCCATTGTGCTTCTAGGAAGGTCTTACTACCGACGTGAATATCTGATAGGAAAGCTACTGAGACTCCTTGTTCTGCGAATTTTTTGTCGTGTTTGTTTTGCATAGGGAAGTGTAAATCATCAACATAGAACATATCTCCATTTTGAGAGAATGTTCCTGAAACACCTACTACATCATCAGGCATTAGTCCAGCTTCGATGACTTGAGCGTGTTCAATAACTCTGTCATCTCCTTTACGATTCATCAGCAAACAGTTCATCTCGCCGCTCTTATCTTCAATTCCAAACATTAGATGTCCATTCTTTGTATGTCTTGGGCTATTCACTAGACCAATTGCAACTGCTAGGTTTTCACGGCCCTGGAATCTACTCTTCTCCGCTTGTAGGCGAGCGATTTCCATTGGTCTGCGTGGTAGGTTTGAATTAGCTATAATCAACTTACGTAGCCTTTCTAATCGGTCATTGAAAGCATCATTAATATCGCCCATTTTGCCTTCAGTTGTACTATTTCCGGTAATGTCGTAGTGAACTTTGATGTCAATCATAGCATCGATTGCATCCATAGGAAAATCTTCTCTTTTCCAATCCGGCATGTTGTTCCTCATGCTAATTTGCTCAGTCTGAGGTGCGGAGATGGGGGCGATAATCCGACCGGGATTTGATGGAATCATATCTGGTGTCAATTTTCCTTTGACACCCTTTGAGCGTAGACTTGCGATAAGACCAATCGGGTCTTCATGTTGCTCTAATTTCTCTTTGACTCCACGTGAGACGATTAATCCCGCACCCATAAGATGCTGGAAAATCTCGCCCCAACTAACCGCCATGCTGTCAAGACATAATCGGATGTTCTTGAGGTGTTCGGAAAGAAAAGCTCAAAATGAATATTTCATTCATTTTCCCAGGAGACATCTAAGTCATCACCAATCGCCTTTCCGGGGTCTTGCCATGATTCATCTTGCCATGGTGCACCTGCGGATGCTTCGGCTGCTTTGCGTGCCTTTTCAGCCTCGGATTTGGCCATCTCAACTGCAGCTTCGGCTGCTGCTTTCTCTCTCTCAGCAATAGCATCTTTTCGCCTGATCTTCGCCTTATCCCAACAATCAATCGCCGTTTTTAGTGCAAAGTGAACGAAAGAAACTTTGTTTTCGAATCTTGTTCCACCCATTTGTACAGACTCTGCATTCGCCCAGTGTGCTGATGCGATTCCAACATATACCAAGCCAACTGGTTTCTTGGAATTAGGGGCAACTGGTCCTGCGATTCCAGTTATTGAAATTGCTAAATCTGCTCCAGACCTCTCTCTAGCACCCTCGGCCATCTGAATTGCTACTTGGGCATTTACTGCGCCTTTTGACTCCAACAAATCTCTTTGAACATTTAATTCATTGATTTTTGAATCGTATGAATAGCATACCCAACTCTGTTCAAACCAATCACTAGCGCCAGAAATATCAGTCAAAGTGCTGGAAAGTAGACCGCCAGTACATGATTCAGCGATAGTAATCGTTGCATTAACTTGCTTAAGACGGCGCACCAGGCGAGCCGCTAAGGCTTGGACTTCCTCATCCATTGCGGTGATACGGGTGCCTATCCTTCTTGAATGTACAGGGGTATCATTCAAAAAGAGGTGGCACTAGGGAGGGCTGGGCCCGTGGTCTAGCGGTTATGACACCTCGCTTACACCGAGTTGATCGTGGGTTCGATTCCCACCGGGCCCACCTCGCTTCAAACTCAACAGCGCAAGCCTTGATGTGTATTTTCAGCGCATCCAAAATACGCTATTGATGGCTATTACAATCCGAGATGTGGCCTTAAATCATTCAAATCTTTTGAATTGATTACTGTGATTCCCGCTTCAGCAAATGCTGTTTTTGCGGTTTCTCTCTGGGGATTAAAGCCAATAAATGTTGAACCTTCAATATGCATAGACAAATCCATACTTGAATCTCCAACCGAAACCAATCTTTCTGGAGGACATTCTAAGATCTCCAATAGCCTCTGAATGGCCGTGTATTTCTCCATAGAAGGAACTCTAACAATTCCTTCATCCATTAACCATCCTTCATCATCAAAGTGGAAGCCATTTGCAATCCAATCATCAGCTTTGACCAATGCTGCAATGGACTGAACATACAAATCTACACCTGCGGATACAATTGCTACATGGACTCCTGCTTCTTTCAAATCAGCAACTAACTCTTTAGCGCCCTTCATTAGTTTGCATCCTGAATATGCTCGGAAGATATCATCTCGGTGAATCTTAGGAGACTTAGCTTTCCACAGTGCGATGTCTGCTGCCATAAATTCATCATCAGTCAATTCACCTGCCATGAAATTCTGTAACAAATCTTTGGAACTCGTTCCAAAGTGATCATGTATTGTTTTCCATGAGGAAATCGAATCGGCTAACACGCCGTCACAATCGAACGCTACGCAAAGTGGTTTGTCCATGAAGGCCCCTCTAGTTACAGGACGAGGCTATCGCTATTGGACTTGTTGAATGTAAAAGAAGAAAGAAAGTTACAGAGGGGAGGGCCCCAGGACCGAAATCCTGGGGCCACACTCCTTTGTGGGGCGTCCCCCGCTCTCTTGAGAGAGTGGGTATTTTTTCTACAACTCTAGAGACACCCCATCCTCCTCGAAAGGAGGATGAGATGTACTCAATTCAACCGTCTCAAAGGCTGGTCCAAGTTCTTAGAACTGCACCTGCACCAGAGTTTGGTACATAGCTGACCGAGACATAGACGTTTGTCAACAAGTTGCCATCTTCATCAACAGTCTTGATGTAGATAGTGTCGCCTGTATCGAAACTAGACTTGGTCGCACCGCCTTCAGATCCAACAGAGTCGGTGAAAGTCACCATGCTGTCGGAGTTACCTGGATAGAATCCATAAACGGTTGGGTCTGCTAAGTTGTACTGCTCTCTGACAGTCTCTCCACCTTCAGCAGTGTACTCGTATGTCACTTCAATAGCCTGTGTAGCTAATTCAACTTGACTTCCTGTCACTGTGATTCTGTGGAAAGAATCGTCACCAGCTGCTGCTTGGCTCGAATCGACATCGAATGACATTCGAGGTACACCCTTAGCAGAAGTATCTGCTAGGCTGGATGCCCAAACATAGATCACACCAGATAGAACCACTGTAATCGCAACCATTAGGATGGTAGCGATAACTGGGCTCACCGCTTGCTCGTCGTCTTCAAGAGTCATCTCTTCTAGAGTTTCTTCTTCTTCGTCACGACGGCTCTGTAGGACCAGAGCACTGACGAATAGACCAGCAGCGCTGATTGCAATCATTGATGGTGCGAACGATGGGACGTCTGCAGTTCCAATCAAGCGTACTACGGTTGGGATGGATTGGTTAGAACCTAGAGTGGTCTTACCGAATGTGCGTGGCATTGCACAGTCAGAACCTTCTCCCATAGTAGTCATTAGGTTGTTACACCAGTCTTGATCTTCTAGCATTGGTCGGCGCTTGTTCTCTAGAGTGACTGGAGATGGGTTACCATCTTCGTCAACACTTGAACTTCCAACTTCACCAGGACAGCTCCATGCTTCTCCTTGTTCACCGTTGCTGTCAACACATGCGTGTGCGAATGGGAACGCATAGCCGAAGTAGCGGTCTTCTGGAGATGCTGTCATGTCACAGTTCTCGTCAACACAGGTTAGAACATCTACTTCTACCCAAATCTTGGTTGTTGTAGAGGTGATGTAAACGAAGTCCGTTACTGGCTTTGTATCACCGTATGCTGGTGGAGTTACGTATTGTGTACCTAGGTTCACGTATCCTTCAGCAGTTGGATCATTGTCGTTGTATCCATCGCTGTAGAAGGTAACTTCTAGCATGTGGTCATAGTTGTAAGGTCCTTCGTCTCCACCGTGGCCAATTAGTACGGTTGTTGGAACCATAGTCTTAGGCATGATGTTCGAAACTTCGTTGTAGTCGAATCCTGGTACTGTCTCTAGGAAGTAGTCAGGTACGTTCTCAGCAACGTTGTCAACACGGACGTACAGTGTAACACTGTCTTCGCCTTGCTGATAGTTAGCAGTGCTCATTCCATAGTTAGGAATGTAGCTTGGCGCAGTTGCAGTGTCGTGTAGGTACAGTGTGATTGGACAGAACTCACCAGATAGAGGGTTCTTCTGGTGAATACCACCGTTGTTCAGGTAGTCGACTTCCCACTCTGGAGCGTTGGTTGTTGCATCCTTGATTAGATCGAAGGATATATCATCGCCAGAGATAGTTGCTGAGAAGTAGTTCTCGTAATCACAGGTGTCAGACTTGACAATAGACCAGGTTAGATCTGCATCTTGGTGGTCATTGTCATGCTTCATTGCTGATAGATCGTAGGTCAAGTTGTCCACGTTCTCATCGTCCTCAGTCAGAGTAACCTTCCATGGGAAGTTTGGAACTTCTCCATTTCCGTCAGAGATAACAACTCCCGCTTGGCGGTCCCAATCTAGAACTTCAGGTGCATCGTTAACTGGGGTAACTGAGAAGTTAACCTCGTATGGCGTTGCATCTGTGTTCTCTCCAACCCATCCATACGCTAGACAGATAGTCTCTGACATACCAGTTGGCGTTCCATCTGGTAGGTATGGAGGAACTAGGCTGTTAGTGTAGATGTTGTAACAACCTGTTACAGCAACAGTAACACCTGGAGCTACCTGGTATGGGTAATCCACTAACCATGTGTAGGAAACACAGCCTGCCTTGATGTCAGTTGTGCGTCCTAGGTATGTGTTCTCACAGTATCCACCGTCGTCATTCAGAGTTAGAACGATTGTACATTCGCCACCAAGTTCGTTAATTGCGTTCTCGGTGATGACCAACTCATTGTTGACTACAGACACACTGAATGCTGGACATGGGTCGTATCCACCGGTTGTTGTGTAACCGTTAGGGAAGATTTCGTCCCATGTGGTATCGAATGTTGTAACATCAACACCGTAAGCAACGCTCCAGAAGTCTGTGTAGTTCATTGAATTGTACACAACTGCATTTGCGTCGATTGTGCTGTCACAACCATCATCTGAGCGGACTGCTGTAACCTTGTTACCGCTGGAGTCCATGTACTCTTGATACCATACAGATCCACAGCCATTCTGTGCTAGTAAGTATGTTAACAATGGTACATCGTTCAGTGTTGGTAGTGTGTAAGAACCGTTAGCATTAGCGTTAGACCATGCAACTGGGTCTCCAGTCATTGCAATGTCCTGGAATCCACCGTTTGCAGTAACTGCTGCACCAGCTTCAGCGAACAGTGCAGCAACGCTGCTGAACTTCTTCTGAACCCAGTATGGCTCTACTGTAACTTCTTCAGACTTGATTGAAGCGCCCCATGTGTATTGTTGAGGCTGCTCGTTAGCCATGTCGTTACTTGCCATATCGATTACGTAGGAACCAGTTGCGTTAGCAGCAGATCCTAGGACCTTGCTTACACTTCCGAATCCTTCGTCCAAGACGTTCAGGTTACCTGCACCGTCATCAGCGAATACTGGCATACAATCTGCACGCTCTGAGTTGCAGATGATTGGTGCGTCGTTGACGTTAATCACAGTGAATGTGATTGTTGCACTGTCTGTCAATCCGTGACTGTCCTCGACACCGAAGTGGAACACATAGGAACCGAACTGATCGTTGTCAGGGGTCATTGTCATGGTCTGGCCAGATAGACCACTGTCAAGTAGCATGCTTGGGCTCTTGGATGGGTCTGCGTCGTCAGCGACGGTCCAGGTTAGAGTTGCCTCGTCATCCTGTACATCGTCTGCCTTGTCGGTCAGAGTTAGTGTGTATGCACCGCTGTCTTCATCAACAGTGATGTCAACTAGGTTTTCGATAACTGGACATGCACGTAGGATGTCAATGTCTTCTTCGACATTTGTGCTCATGTCCACTCCATTCAGAGTACCCCAATCTTCTGCACATGGTGCATCTACCTTAGCGGAGATGTCGTATGTCTTTGCATCAGTAGGAGTGTTAGAACCAACGTAGCTGCGGTAAATTAGCAAGTGGTTGGTTAGATCTCCACCATCTGCAAGGTCACTGTGTCCCATTAGAAGAGTTAGTTCTTCATTGAACGTCTGGCCAACTGCGCCGGAAGCGACAGTTTGGTCAGGGTGTACAGATAGTACTTCACCAGTTGATTCATCCTGGATGATTGCAATCAATCTTACAGTTGAACTTGGCTGACCGATACAATCCCAAGGAATTGCGATTTCAGTATCTGTGTCGCCAGAGTGTCCAATGTAAGACGATAGAGCAGTACAGGACGATGTAACATCAGACCAGCCTGTGAATCCGTTGACCTTCAGACCAGAGTTGCCGTTACCACCATCTTCTGCCCAGAAGACATAGTCTGCTGCGAATGGCAGAGCGTGGGAAACATACCAGCTTTGTCCGGTTGTGTCTCCACCTGTGCTCGAATCGATGTAGATTTGCAAGTCAGCAGATCCCATATCGACACCAGTTAGACCAAGGTACAAGTTGTTAGCATCCCATGTAGCAAGGAAGTCCTCGCCAGCATCGTCGCTAGACATTACACCAGGCATTGCATCATCTGATGGGTTCTTGGTGTTACCAAACCACTCGGATGTGTCACCGTCAGCAGTCATGTAAGGCGCACGGTAAGCCGGTGAAACGTATGCTGCTTGAGCACCGTCTGTAGACTTGATTAGCAATCCAACATCTGAAGCTGTTCCGCCCTTGTGGGTGATGTCTAGGTCCAGTAGGTTACCCTCGTGAATTACTGCTGTAGAGTCTACAACCAACTTGGATGCGTCAACTGTGTTTCCAACAGATGTTACTGTTACATAGGAACCAGCGTTAATCTGCGTTGTTGAGTCAGCCCATGTGACGTTCTCTACAGATCCTTCTGCTCCACCATCTGCCATCAATGAAGTTGTTGCGTCAGAGTCTCCACCGTTCCAGCGGAAGTCGACTGCATCAGTGTTCAATCCATACTGACCGGATGTATCCATGTCAGTAGCATCGAAAGATGATGTTCCAGTGACATACATTGCTGAACCTGTTGTTCCAGCAGTTAGTTTAGCACCGTTGATTACAACGTCTGTATCTTCAGCGTATGCTCCGTAGTCTCCACCAGAGAGAAGTGCATCACCGGATAGAGTCATTGAACCACCGTATTGCTCGATAGCAGTACCGAATCCTGAAACAGATGTTCCGTCTAGTGTGATTTCATCATTGGTACCAACTACGTTAACACCAACAGAGGAGAAACCGCTGCTTGTGCCAGATGTTACGACAACTGAACCATACATCCATGGGTGTACGCTACAGTAGTAGTCGTAAGTACCCGCAGTTGTGAAGGTCTTGACATAAGTTGAACCAAGGTTCATTGTTCCACCAGATCCCCATGAAGAATCGTTTGCAGTTACATCGTGAGGTTCACCAGTACCACTGTTGTTGTAGTACTCGTTTGCTCTCCAGCGAACTGTGTCGCCTTCCTTGATGTTGACTGTAGCAGGGGAATATGCGTTAGCATTGATTTGAACTGTGTGGATAGTTCCACCGCTTCCACCAACTGCTTCGAGAGTAGAACCACTGTCTACCAAGTCACAGCCATCGGTTACGATTGCGTTCTCCATGATGCTAATGCTGTTTCCACCTGTGTTAACTACAGATGAACCACAATCTTCAGCCCAAATTCCGATAGCAGCTGGTGCTGTTCGTCCTGCAGACTGAGATATGTCGTTGTTGGTAACATTTGCAGTGTAACCAAATCTTACACCATCGATTAGAATTCCACCGTCTGCGTCAACTAGTGTGTTTCCATCGATTACACCGTTTCCGTCCTTTACATAGATACCCGCCTTGGATGAGTCTCCTCCAGCGTTAATGATGTTGTCCTTGATGTTCCAATCAAGCGCACCACGCATGTAAATTGCTTCTTCAGAGTTGTTGAAGGTATTACCTTCAATCAACAAGTCAGTAGTTGTACGATCCTGGGTGTAAACACCGTAAGATGGGCTCGATGAACCAGTGAACTCGTTGTTTCTAATCACTACACCATCTGAATAAGAGTTCAGAGAGAACCAAATATCCAATGACTCAGTGCCGATGAATTGGTTATCTTCGATGATAGCGTCGTCAGCTCCCCAATACGATTGGTTGTGGTAGTAAGTGAATCCAGTTCTTGTTAGGTAGACACCAACACCACAGTTCTTCAAAACGTTGTTTCGAATTGTAGTGTTTTCAGCACCAGCGTTCAGACACATATCTTGGAAAGCAATAGATGTTTGCTGACCAGTTGATCTAAAGTGGGTGAATGTGTTGTTCTGGATGTTGAAGAAATCAGCTTCCCAAACATAGCTACCCCAAGTAGACTTAATTCCGTATGTGGTTACGATAGTTGCCAATCCAGAGATTGTTGTATTCTGGATATCTGGTACAACATCGTTCCATCCGTTGTATCCGATCTTTACTCCTTGAGCATCGCCATTGTCGAGACCCAGTGCAATCCACTCAGAGTTGTGAGACCACATTCTTGCTCCGTAAGGGAATGTGGACCAAACCTGTGCAGAATCTTGGGAGTTGTAAGAACCGGTTACTAGGACAGTAGAACTGTTCCATGAGTTATCGGAGTTACCGTCAACATAGACATATCCTGCATCAAACATGATGACCTTGTTATCCAAATTCTGCGGTACAGCTCCATAGTATCCATACTCTACCAATCCTGATGAGTAGGTTCTACCGTTAGGGTTAGATGTAGACAAACCAGGACAGTTCTGTACGTATGTAAACGATGATGAACTGTAACTGTAACAAATGCGTACATCTACAGAGTTGGTCAGTGCCATATTGTAACTGTTGCCAGACTGGTCTACCAAAGACAGACTGTCCATTGCATATCGGAAGTCTCCAGCGTTGTTTGTTGCGCTGTTGTAGAAGTAACTACCAACTTTCGCTACCGTAACTGCTTCGTAACCTGAAGTACTCAATTGATTGAATCCTGTCAAATCTACAGTTTGTGTAGTGAAAGTCATGTCAAGCGCATCTCCGTTGGAATCTGTTACAGCGGAACCAGTTGCTTCACCATCAGCATTCTTTAGAATGACGTTAGCGCCGGCAACAGGGTTTCCGTCCGCAGTCAGTGTNACATCNAATTGTCGCATTCTCTCNAAGACACCAGANCCAGTAACTTGTACAGTTGTTGCATCAACGGTTCCTTCAATGAACTCAATTGNNGNAGAACCAGAGATTACTGCNTCCTTTGTGTTTCCAAAGGTGCTGTCAATGAAGGTCAGTGTTCCTGAACCTGCTGTTTCGATACCAACATTGTTAGTAGCCAGCGTCAATCCATTCCAAGTTAAATCGTTAGAAGTTGCTGCAGCGAATTTGATACCCGCTCCGGTAGAACTTGCGATTGTACCAGATAGTTCTCCTCTTAGGTCCTTAACATAGTAAGCACCTGCAGAAGAGGTTCCGGAAATATCGACGTTTTCGAAGTCTGCTAGACCTGAAGCGCCAGCTGTTGCTAGAACACCATAGCTTCCGCCAGCAACTGTCAAGTCAGTAACAGAGGTAGAAGCTGACCCTACAACTGCGAATCCAGCGTTGTTTGGTGAATTGACAGTTACGTCATTGAATGACGCTGCTGCATAGTTTCCACCGATTTCAACACCGTTGTCTGCACCAGTGATTACACCACTGTCAAAGGAAGGTGTACCAGATTCTCTGATATATTCTCCCAAGTCAGACGGGTCGTCACCAGTTCTTGCGAGGATTTCGATTCTGTCTTGATAGTTGTCAGCACGGTTGTGGAATACATCGATGTACATCTTCATTCCAGTAATGTTGTTTAGTCCAGACAAATCAACGACAGGCATTGTCAGTCGAGATGCATCTCCTGGAGATGTTCTGTAACTGTATGCGTAGTCAAGACAGATGTTGTAGTAACCAGACAATCCTTCAGGAGGCGCATAGTTACCCCATTGCCATGATGGGCTGTAGTATCCCCAGTAATGGATTGGGTATGCGTCATTGCTTGACTCTTCATATGATTCCCAACCAAATCCTGCAGGCTTGTTGTAGTTGTAGTTCCAGTAGTTAGGGTTGTAACTAATACCGTAACTGTTACAATGCCAAGATGGGACACCACCAGCTCCACCTAGGGCACCGTTGTAGTATCCATCGGTTGATGTGCTAGTAATGTTCCAAGAGTTTCCTGCATCGTCTGTTAACTCAACATTCAGTCTGTCAGTGATCATGTAGTACTTGGAAGTAGCCCAGTTGTATGATGGGTGAGCGTTTCCTCCACCGTACACAGAGTTGTATCCAATTTGGACATAATCGTCGTCTAGGAATGCAGACAAGTCAACCGCATAGGTTTGCCAGCCGCTCTGTCCAGATAGAAGTGTGCTTCTGTAGATAGTTGGCAGGCTCATACCGCCGTATACATCTACACCAACGTCATTGTCAGTCAATGTGAAACCGTTGATTGTAGGAGCAGCATTGTAAGAGTACATACCAACTGCAGCGTTCTTGACAACGATGTTGTCTACTGCTGCACCAGTTGACTCGAACATAATTCCAATGCCCTTTTGTCCAGAGTTCTGGATAGTTGAGTCATCCCAATCTAGTGTACCACCGTTAACATACAGTGTTGCTTCAGTAGCAGCAGCGTTTGCGCTACCGTAGATTGTTGCAGAGTTTCCAACTGTCATTGTACCAGAATCTAGGTTGATTCCTCCATCTACATCGTAGATACTTCCTCCGTCAAGGATTAGAGATCCTCCATCGATATCCAAGTCAAGTGGATAAGTGCTAGAAGAAGCCTTCAGAGTACCAGTTGAGGTAGAGATGGACTCTAGTGTTAGAGAACCACCGGTTGAGATAGTCAACTTTGGGCTGTTGGTAGCATCAGAAGATACCTTGAACACGTTTCTCATAACGATGTTACAATCATCGATGTTCAAATCGCCGGTCATTGTTACCTTTCCTTCCCAGATGAAGGTGTTAGTACCGCCGGATGCGACGGTTCCATCATAACCAAGCATTGCTTCTGTGTTTGTCATCAAGTATGCACAATCCATGTTAGTTCCATTCAGAGTAACTGGAGCTGGCTCAAGACGTAGTTCGATTGTGTCACCGACACCGAAACCACCAGTTGGGTACCATGGGTCTGTTACCATGGTCTCGTTCTGTCCGGAAGGACCGAACGCCACAAGGTTGTGGTCAGTGTATGTGTCACCAGCATCGTTCTCAGTTAGAACCCAAACGGTAGCTTCTCCGTTTGTACCTGCAGTCTTGTGAGTTCCGACTGTGAACAGTGCGGAACCAGCATCAACAGCTGTTGCTTGAACAGTGTGATCTGCCTTGTAATCCTTACCAGATGGTAGTAGCTTGAAAACTCTAACAGTAGCCAATCCACCGAAGTAAATTGCACCAGATGAACTGGATGAAACATCACAGTCACTTGCGCTGTTACAATCGGTTGAGGTTCCTGATGAGTCAATCTGTGATACACCAATCAGGACAATGTTTCCATTTGTGGATGCTTTGGACATCTTGTCGTAGCTTGACGGCATGGTGATGTCTCCTTCTCCGATTGTTATCTTAGAGTTACGTGCGTAGATAGCGTTCATTGTACCAGTGTATGTTGCATCAACATCGGATAGGATGATGTTGTTTGGTGATGCAGAGTTAGAACATGAACCTGCAATCCAGTCAGTTGAGACTGTTTCTGCAACCACATTGTAACCACATCCAGATACAGAGATTCCATCAGTATCCCAGTTTGCACCCATGATTCCATCACTGCTTGGCGAGTTACCCAATATGGATAGTGCACCAATTGTTAGGTCATCTAGTGTTGGAGCGAATCTGGTCATTGTCAAATCGCCTGCTGTTAGGTCATCAATAGAAGCGCTTGATCCAGATGGACCCGCTGCAGTCGATGAAGTGCCACCAGGTGCGATTGCAACATCTGCACTTCCCCAGTCTACCATTTCCATTTCGATAGAGTCTAGAGACTCGATGGATGCATCTGCGTAATCAGGCGCATCCATGTTGTAAACGTATAGAGTTGAGCCTGATCCAGATCCTGCTGCACCAAGTACACTACCGCTTTGTCCAGATGCGGATGTTGCGGTCAGGTTGCTAATCCAGACGTTTGCGAAGTCTACGTCAACTAAGTTGACTAGCGAGTCTTCGATGTCAATGTTCTCCAAAATTAGAGAACCAGATGTGCTACCTGGATAGTTGATGACTGCGCCACCCCAGCTGTTACCGCCAGAGTTACAATCAGTCATTTCACCATCACGTAGTGTTACTTCGGAGTCTTCTGCTAGGTCGAAACATGCACCGGATGCATCGTTAATCTCGAAGTCAGACATTGACATAACAGTGCCTTGACCGGATCCATGCTTGAATGCAGAACCGACATTGCTGAAGGTCACATGGTCCATAGTGAAGTTACCAACATTCGCGTTGCTGGATGGAGAGGAGCCGTGGCGGCTACCTGCTGCAATCGCTGCATCGGTTGTGTTAGCAAAGTCGACATAGGACATTTCGTGGCGGTCATCAGTTCCAGTGCTGCACGCAGCAGTGAATGCTAGACCCTTCCAAGTTGCGCCTTGCTGGCCCTCGAAGCGGATGTGGTCTGTTGAGTTGCCCGTAGCAGTGAAAGAATCACATGATCCATCAAAGGACAGTCCCTTTCCTGGAGCAACTTGGACGACTACACCTGGCTCGATTGTCAAGTCAGCACCAATAGACAAGTAACCGCTAGATGAACTTGGATTGACTCTAATTGGAGAATCAATCGCCGCCCATGTGGTATCCTGTGTTATGTCTGCGGACACATCAGTACCCTTTCCTTCGAATGGTATCATACGTGTGCGGACTGAACAGTCTAGGTTGGTGTTATCATAGCAGTAGTAGCTAGAGTAGTAACCCCACCATGGTGCGAGGTTACCTGGCTTGCTGAATGAGTTGCTAGAGTACGGCAGATTTGGCATGTTGGTATACCAAGTTGTGATTGAGCGCTCTAGAGCGGTCGAACCATCAGCCTTCAGGTACATGTTACCCATTCTACCGATGTGGACACGGTTCTTAGAATCAGAACCATTGTATTCGGTACCGAAGTAGTCGAAGACAAAGTCGTCAGGTAGGTCAATGTTAGCATTACATCCGGACTTGTAGCTGTTCCAATAGTAGGAAGAGACACAGTAGTATCCGTATGGTCTACCATTGCTTGCACCTGCGATTGCAGTGTCATAGGTTGGCAACTCGGTCATTCCCAAATCGAATGTTTCCCAAGAGTGCCCGCTGCTGTCAGTACCGATACGGTAGTTTACAGAGTGCGGGTTTGCACCGTTGATGTATCCTCCAGCGGTACGTAGTGTGTCACCCTTGGTACGAGTTTGGTCTTGATAACCAACTGTTGCGTAATCGTATGTTGCTTGACAGTTTGAGTCATATTGGAACTCAATTTCGTTGGTTACGTCATACATCAATACTTGGTAAGTACAGGTGTATAGTGTGGACCAACCCATGTCGTGCCACTCAACTACGAAGACCTTGTTTGGATCTCCAACCTCAAAGGAGTTAGTTGAAGTGGTGTTAGTGTTGGTACCTGTTGCTGCAGTACTAATATCCTTGACAGTCATGTAGTACTCGACTTCAGAGCCACGCTCTAGGTCTTCTAGAGTTGTGGACCAGTCACAAGTAGCCATTACACACGCTGCACGTGTACCGGACGGAGATAGTACTGCGCTTGTCCAAGCGTTGACAGTACCATCTGCATCAGTAATTCTGTAGTACAGAGTAGGACCTACTCCAGCATCAGAGCTGGTGTTGATACCAGATGGTGGTTCTCCACCATCAGAGATGCTGAAGGTGAATGTACGATCTCTGGAGTGAGAGTCGCGCATTGCAGAGTGGTCCACTAGCGGTGCAGTGGTATCTGGCTCAGGTGCTACTTTGGACACCTTGTACAGAACGGATCCAGTAGATGCTTGTGGCGCATAGTATCCTCCACCAAGGGAGATACCAGACCAGCGGTAGGATGAACTGTAAATGTACCAGTATCCACCGTTACAAGTTGGGTTAGAACTTGTTGAACGGAAGAAGTACACGAATCCATTCGTGTTAGCACACATCCAGTTAGCCTTGGAACTGCTGTATGTAGCGTTCCAGTCGAACTTACCGAATGTACCAGTGATGTCACCAGGGATGTCTACAAGGAATGACTTGGATTGACCGTATGAAGACCTCTGGTTAGCTGTTGTACCAGATGTTAGAGGCTCATCGATTCCTGTTTCATCTCCTAGACCGACCATAGCCCAATCATTCAGGGTAGAGTCGTATAGGAAAATTAGGTTCATTCCAGGTCCATCGTCTGCTGACAATGACAGGTAACCACCATCTGACTGGTGGAATTCAGTAGAACCGGATAGAGTTCCACCATATCCATTGTATCCAGAGGACGGGGTTGTTGTCCACTTCATCTTCCACTGAGAGTAGAAGTAGTAACTGGAGGTGTAGAAACAAGAGTTGCTTCCTGTACCACAGTTCGAAGTGTCAAACTCAAAGACATATTCGTCAGAGTCCTGGTAGTAGGTCATCTGGCGGTCAAAGTGCTTTGCAGTACTTGTTGTAGTGTAAGCACGGACATCTGTCATTGATAGTGTCAACTTCTTATCGTTACCAGCGTTTACTACGTCATCGACGAAGAACCAGTATGGGGACTGTGGTGCTGATGCAGAGCTTGGACTGCCAGAACCACCGGCTGGACTTGTAGCCATGTTGGGAGTAGAGGCTGCGTCCTGATATGCCCAGAAATACTTGACATAATCGCCAGTTGAGATGTCAGCAGTTTGTGCTTTGAAGTTACAATCTGTTGAACTAGATCCACAGGTACCGATTGTTGTAGCCTTAACAGCGGTGTAAGAGCCGTTGTTAATGGAATAATGCATGTGCGGTGCTCCTGAGGATGTTGTATCGATTCCTCCATTGTCTACTAGGTTGGTGAAGAATGTTCTCTCGCCTTCCTTGTAGGATGTAATTCCAGTATAAGGAACGAATCCGTCGATTGGAGGAGTTGTGTCGCTTCCACCAGAGTAAGTAACTTGGAGGTATTGGTTGTAGCTACCTGTTGCATAGGTGTACTGATACATCGTAGTAGAAGTACTGTAGCGAGCACCCATACCAACAGTTCCACCATTAGACAATGCGCTAGTGATGTAGTTGTGGCTTCCGGTTGTAGAGGAACACGCAGTTCCGCTGCTGCTACATAGCTCGGTAGTCTTCCAGCCAGTACCTAGAGAATAGGTTCCTGCAGATGCAGAGTTCCATATGGAACTGATCATCTTTCTTGCAGTAGTTGAACCATATCCAGATGCTAACGAAGTCAAAGCAGTGTTGGAACAGGATGCAGATGCAATTGTCCAACTGTACCTTCCAGCAGTACCACAGGTTTCCATAACAACGGAAGTTACTGCGTTACTGGAATAGGAGTAACCATAGCTTACATACTTCTTCCACTCGATCTTGTCAACTGTTGCTCCAGTTGGAAGAGAGTTTGAACTGGTAAAGGTAAACTTGTTCCATGGCAAGTAGTAGATACGAGTGCTAGTTCTGCGCAAATCACCGTAGTTTGAGTTGTAACAGTATGCGTAGTAAACGTAACAGTATCCACCGCCACCTCTCATGACCTTAATCGATGGGTCGATTGCCAATGGGAACTGGCGTTCTTCATCCATCAACCAGTCAGTAGTGACTGCAGTAGTCAATACCACTGTGTCGCCAAAGACTTGAACAAAGTAGGTTGCGTGATAAGGCTCCTCAGCTCCTGGCTCGATTACAACTGGAACCGGAATGGTTGCCAGAAGTTCTCCAGTCTCCAGGTTGCGAATTGTTAATTCGTCCTGAGTCTGAGTGACATCCTCTCTTAGGATTTCGTCGCCTAGGTAAAGTCCGTATCCGACTGGTAGGCGCATCTGCTCGGATAGACCGAAGTATGCAGCGCTCTCGTCGATTACTGGGCGCTCCCTAATCACTAGGTTCTGCTTCAACTCAGTTTCACCAACGGTGTAATCCAAGTCGAAACCTTCAGCGACAGGGTATCGCAAGACATTGCCACCGACTGAAACTCCATCCATAGATGGGTTCACCATAAGTGGCATTGCCATTTTTCCGGACTCGTCGATTGTCACTACAGTTGGATTCAATCCAGTGACAATAGGGTCCACATTAGGGTGGACCATCACCGAGACACCATCTTCGGCTTCAGCAGCAAACGAAACCTTGTACAGGCTGTCTGTTACTTCCCAACCATCGACGGTTGCCTTGATGTTGAGGTCAATTTCTTCCCATGCCCCTTCACTATTGACATAGTGTAGCGGCTCAGAAGCAGTGATCAGAGTGGTCTTTCCGTCATCAGTACGGAACGCCTTCTGATTCATTGTCCTCATACCCTCGAGTTCCGAGGTTTCATCGTATTCATATTGTGCAGGCTCGTAGACCTCTGGTAGAGCGAAGAATTCTTCGCTATCCTCGCTTGCAATTGCAAGTTCAGCTTCTACCTGGGGTGCGCTGCTTGGTGCAAAGTTGGTCATAGTCATACCAACCATTAGTGCACATAGCAATAGGGCAATTCCTGCGCCTCCCAGTACGGTCTTTTTATTCGTGTTTTTGTTTCCCAACATCACGTCATCATCTCCTTACGGACTGTATGCAGAGCACCTCACGCATTGTATCCCTTATGAGCATTGGGGTACATGTCCTTTTACATAGTCAAGAAAAAACGATTATTTCCAGAGTTTTTTTCCACAAAAAACCAGTCGCTGACAGTGGTAAGAAAAATGGCCAAGAATCGAATGCAGGTTGTTGATTTTTGGGGCCCTAACGTGCAGAAAACGGACCACTAAGAGCCAATACAAAATTGTGGCTACAAAGGTGTTCAAACTTGTGTTCTGTAATACAGGACATAAATCATTTATTTTTTCTAACAAAAAATAACAAAAAATCAATTTTTATGTGAGGTAGAAAATGAAAATTATGGTGTAAAAATGAAAGCGGAGAAAATCGCGCCAACTCCACACAATCCTAGCAACGAAAAATTGGCGATAATCTGTTCAAGAATGGAGCTTTTTCTGAGTTCTTATATCCACAGAAAATTCAGATTGTAATGTGTAAAGTCAGGGCCAACTATTTCCTACTCTCGAAAATTGGTGATCCATCTTGCTAGATTGAGGAAGGAAGGAAGGGGGGGAGCCATAGGGAGCGGCGAACCGCTCCCTATGGCAGCCTCGGTGTCAAGCACCGTTATCGCTGTCAAGGGCTAGTTCTGGAATCAGTAATCCCAGTCCTTACCGTCGTCACCATCTCCGCCACGGGAGAGGATGAATGCACCGACTACGAACGCAACTACGACTAGACCGATAATTACGCCCCAAGTCCATGTTGGTACTTCGCCGCTGTCAGCTCCATCACCAGAGTCACCGATTGCAGCACACTCGTCACTGTCAGGGTTCTCTTCACAAGGATCTGTAACAGTAGATGCGTGAGTCAACAAGATATCTGTACCAGGTACAGCGTTGTCCATGTTGCCCTTGTCATCGTATGGCACTGCGGTGAAGTAGTAGGTCTTGGTTCCTGTACCACCTGGGTGGTTGATGTCAGTGCTTGTTTCAGCACCAGCATCTGCACAGTTATCTGGCATCTCACCAGAAGTTGACCAAGAGTAGTCTGTCCAGCAAACCATCCATCCATCAACATCAGAGGTGTCACCATCTGCAGTCCAAGATACTGTCCATGCATTTGCACCAGCCTTGTTTGCAACGGTCATTCCGGTTGCAGATGCATCACCGTCAACCATCTTGTCAGCGGTTGCTGAAGCGGTTGCAATAGTTGGGTTGCATCCTCCAACGTTGCAGACTTGCAAAGTGTAGGTGTAAGTTTCACCGTGCACAGTGTCTGTTTGACCGTTCATAGAGTGAGCCACTAGTGTAGTGTTCTCTTGTGTGTTAGTACAGACATCTGCAGAATCGCAGATTTCCATTGCCAACCAGTCAGCGCCAGGTACGGTGTTACCAGAGTATGACCAAGATGCGGTGATTGTACCACCCTTGGAAGCAACTACGGTTAGACCTGTTGCGTGAGCATCAGGCGCCTCGATAATTTGCAACTCTCCACCCATCAGAGCGATTTCACCCTGTGGAAGAACTTGGCTGTTCTCTCCTAGGTCTACTGTGATAGTACCGTCACTTCCTGCGGAAGTAATAGTTGCATCAAGTTGTACCCAGTTTCCGTTGCTAATCCAGAATACACTGGTTGGCTCAAGAGATGCTGTGTCGTAAGTCATTACAATTTCTTGAGAATCAACATCTTCTGGCATGTATGTAGTAGATGGTTGGTAATCAATTACAGCAACAGAGGAGTATTCTCCAGCGTATCCGAACGCAGTTAGATCCTGCGTGTAGGATGATGGGTTGTCTTCCCAATGCAACATAGTGAAATCGTTGACACCATCATAGGTTAGGTTGTATTCAATACCGATTCCGCTAGCGGTTGTTGCGGTAGCGACTACTTGGTTCCAAACGAAGACGTTTGTGAAATCCATAGCGGAAGAGCCGTGCTCGTCGGTTACAGTAACTGAATAGGTGTGAACTCCAGCCCATTCTGAGTCAAATGCCATCAGGTTGCATGTTGAGTATGCAATTCCCATACCATTACACTGAGATGGTTGCATTGTTCCGTTGATGTCCATCATGCCTGGGTGAGTCCAAACATAGTTTAGATTCTGACCAGTGTCATCATCAGCGTCATCAGCATCTGCTTCTAGAGTAATCATTCCTTCAGGACCAATTACTATTGAGCCTTCATCCTGCTGTACTGTTAGAGAAACAGAAGGTCTGTTGTTTAGAGCAGATATCTCGTAAATGCTAGCGTCATTGTTTCTTGCGGACATATCAGTAGTGTCTCCACCGACCATGGAAACAGTTGCAGTAATGTTGTAGATACCAGGTGTGAACTCAAACATGACACATGCTTCTCCAACCTCGAATGCTGATCCATTCATTGGGTCATCTCCCAATAGAAGGTGAGTGTATGCAGGTCCTTGTCCAAAGGTACAGCTGTCTGCAACTTTAGTTTCAGTGACTCCGGTCACAGTGTTCTCGATATCGAATGTAACTTCCCAATCGTAAGTTACCATTAGATCGCTACCCATGTGTCTGACAGATGCTTGTACGCTGGACCATGCAGGGTTTAGTGGACCCTGTGTGATTCCAGGCATTGTAGGTGCAGCCATTGCGTCGCCGTTTTCATCAACAACATATCCTTGGTTGACTACTAGAGTAGAAACTCCGATGTCGTGGAAGGTTGCAACCTTTCCTTCGATTTCGTCCTCACTTGTTGCAGCATCGCCGTCTTGGTACATTGTAACTTCACAGAAGTGGATGTAAGTCATTTCTTCAGATCCATTCTGTTGTGAAGAACTGTTTCCAGTAGTTGTTTCTTCACAGTCAGGAAGTTGTCCGTAAACAACGTAACTCACGAGTGTTACACTGACAGAGTATTCTCCACTGTCTCCTGAAGTATCAGGACTTACAACTCCATACCATTCTGATTGGGTCTGGAAGTCGATAACATATCTGTTAGCTGAGGTAGTATTGTTTGCATCGGTTTCATGGCGGAATGTTTCAGTCATTCCATAAGTTCCGAATTCTGCATGTGTGGTGGAGCCCATAATGTCAGCACCTGTACCACTAGTAGCAGAAGACAGAGTGCCTTCTACAGTTAACTGCAATTCGATTGAACGTGCAGACCATGAGGAAGAACCCCCTGTCTCTACAGTCAATGTGAATGCCTTGTCTCCAGCACCACCTTCAATCTCCTTTCCTGAATCCCATGCAAGGTCGACTATGACATCTGTCCAATCAACTACAGAAACTAAGTTTTCTGCGTAATCATTTCCAGGGTCAGCGTCACCAATTGCATTGGTTTCGACTACGATGACGTAATCACCAGTAGCCGGGCTCCAGGTAACAGGAGCACCTTGGTAAGCAAAGGTGTACTTACCATAGTCTAGTGCGGCACCTGATGCTAGAGTAGACCACGGGCAAACGAATGAGTCGTCACAGACGACGTCTCCGTTGTACCAGGATAGGTCATTACCAGCTGAGTCCTTAGCAATCATTCCTCTGACGCCATTCTCTGCTAGGTACACTGTTAGTGATACACCCATCTCTTCGATGTCTGCGTCTCCTACATTCTCAATGTAAACTTCGAAGTTTACAGTGTCTCCTGCTTGCAAGGTGTGTATCTGTTCACCAGTTATGCTGTCGGTCGTTGTCGCTCTAGGCGATAGTATGCTCGTAACTTTGGCATCAGGACCGGATCGGCCATCAGCTTCAGTTATTGTGTTGTTTTCCAATTCAGACCAATCCATTGCTACAAGCGAGGTGCTTGCTAGCATTAGGATAGCCAAAATCATGGGGGTTAACTTGCTCATTGTCATCTCCTCCAAAAGGGTCGGTGTCACCTCCGACGACATATACGGTATTTAGGCGTTGGCAAAGGAGATTATCCAAAAAGTCAATCGAAAACACGCCATAACTTCACTTTTTATGGCACTCAGTACAGCGTTTAGGGAAAAATTAGTTTCGTGTAATTAGGGGTATTATTCTGAATGGTACAATACGTTTGTTTTTTCTATCCTCAAAATAATATAATAACTAAATTAGTCAATCAATCGATGAAAGTGCCTGCGAAGGTGTAACTTTAGTGGCCCTAGATACTGGAATCCATGTAGCAAACAAAACTAGAATCCAACCTCCAAGTACCATAGATATAACTTCAAACCAAGGTAGAATTAGTTCGGCACCTTGCTCTTCCCAAAAGGTCTGATATAGTGCATAGTGGAATGCGATCGCAACAATAGCTCCGTTGATCATTCCTAGAAGAGAGGTCCAACTAACTTCAATTATCATTCCACTCATTACCATTTTTTTACGGAATCCTAAAGCCCTGAGCATTCCGATTTGGCCTGAACGCTCAGAAACTGAACGATAAGTTACTACTCCAATACCGGCGATACCCACAACTAGGCCTAATGCCAGATACGCTTGGAATATTGTCAAAATTGCAAATATTAGTCCTAGAATCAGAAGAATCTCGTCCTCAATGATTGATGTGTATACTCCATCGGGAGCAAGGTCGGATGACAGAGATTTTTCTAACTCCGCTGATGAGATATCCGAGCCATGTGAAACATAGATTCTGGTAACTACTCCCCCGTACTGTTCATCAACGATTTCCCCGTCCATCCAAATCCCTTGGGAAAATAGTTGGCTAGACTGAGAAAGTATGCCTCCGACTACAACTTCACGGCTATTTCCGGGGTTAGATATATCAATTAGCAAAATTGATTTTCCAATTGGAAGATTCATTCCAGAAATAGACTCTCCTGTATTGGGGTCGATGAGAGCAAATGAACTATCCACAAATACTACATTTTCATTGATTTTCAATGATTCCCAAGCCTCTTGCTGAGTCTCTCCAAGTGCTCTATCCCAGTCCTCTAACGGGATGGCCCCATGTTCGATAAATCCTGAATCTACGCCCCTCAAAATATAGCCAATACGGTCTTCATCATCATCAATCCAAACAACTGCACGATTGACGATTCCTACCGCATCAATATCCCCAGGATCGGTTGTTTCCAAATTCCATTCGTTAGGGTCGGATGACAATTCGAGCGGAACTTGTCTAGAGGATGACAACAAAATCTCGAACTCGCCACTAGCATCCTCAACATAACCCGAAGAATGTTCTTCGAATTGAACTGAGTATCCAGCTAATACAATCACACTGAAAACAGTCAGAGAAAACATCCCCATTATGACTGCAGTGCGTAATGGAGCAGCTGCAGGGTGTGCTAGGGAGACCTTTGCAACAGGACCAATTCGCTTCGCTAAGAACGATTTAGAAATAACCCAGGACGCAAGCCTAGGCGCAACTCCTGTAAGTATGAGAACACCTGCAAATACCTGAATAATACCCATCACTGCAAATGTAATTTCATCTGGTTTGACTCCACTATCAACCGGAGCCCAAGAATCAGGACTCAAAGCCCAAAGTGCCAGACTGATACCAATTGCTGCCATGGTATTGCGACCTGAGTTTCTAATCGACCATCCCCTGATATGGGGTAAGATGAATGTGAATACAGGTATTAATCCAATTATTATGCAAGATGCCATAACATGCCACAATGCAAACCTCAAGGGCGAGGATGAATCAAATGTGAATATGGATAAACCGGCTAACAGACCAGTTCCGACAAAGACGATTAGTAGCAAAATTAGCCACCAAGGAATACCTCGCTTACGCATCGGAGAAAGGCCACGCAAGGCCTGCACAATGTTCAGCTTGCTAGTCCAAAACGCTGTTCCCCACAATGTTACCATCGCTATAATGAAGCCAGACGACATCCCAACCAACATACTCTCGATGCTGAAGGAATAGGCGATTCCATCGGCTCCTGCACTGGCGAATACACTACTGAAGGCGAGTGAAACTAACCAAGCCAAAAATAGACCAAATATTCCTCCCAAAACAGATGCTGCGAAAGAGGTCATCATTCCTTCCATCAATGCCAGCGATCTCATATCAGAGCGTTTCAAACCAATTGCACGCATGATTGCTTCATCTGCTCTTCGAGACTCTGCAAGCATCATTACGATAGTAAGAACCAGCAAAATTCCTGCCCCTATTGTAAAAGCACCGAATACAAGGAACATTGCTGAAAGCGCACCTGCTCCTTCTTCTGCTGTCTGAAGCGCTTCCTCCTTTGCTGCAACTATCTTCAAATTCATTGATTCGACACCCGAAATTGAATCTAGCCAAATCTCTATACCTGATTGATTTGCACCATTTACAACTAATATACTGCGTTCGCCTTCATCAGATGCTGCTAGGATTTCTCCATCACTCAAATTGACAAAACCGATGATTATTGATTCTAATTCATCAAAACCAGGGGCGTTGATTGAGGACATGTTTCCTTCTATCTCCAAGGTTGTTGGAGAAATATCGCCATACGCCCATGGAATCAATCCGTTGAATAGAACATTTTCAGAGGAATTGAGTAGAGATAGACGTGAAGAGATTAGAACGTCGCCTTCAGCAGGCGAAAGTGGACCATCTGTTGCAAGCAACAACTGTGGCATTACTCCGAATCCACCTATATCTACAGTCAAAGGAAGACGCGGCGATAGTTCTCCTGAGTCTACCACTGCGCCAAATGCCGTGCTGCAGATAACTTCGCCATCGTAGGAAAATACTCTTTCATCACAAACAGGATCGAAATCTGCGAGGTAATTTTCGTCGCCATCGAAACTGTAAATCGAATTGTTGTCAATCAAAAGACCGCCTTTAACCGCAGGCCAATTCGGCGATTGTGTGCCAGAAATTGTCGTCCAACCTGTGGTTGGCGAACCAGCCATTACTTCGCCATCGTAATGTAGCCACTCTCCTGTTAATTCAGTCTCTATCCATTCAGAATTGGAATAGTGGTAGACTTCTTTTCCGGTGATGTGACTAACTGCGAGCCAATCTTCACCTGACACTTGCAGATAATCCATTGAGAATATTGTGGAGGGTAGTTCAGGCAACTCTTGCTCAAATAATGCCGCAACCATAACTTCCTTACCTTCGATGTGATGAGTTAAGTCTTCATCTCTATCATCCGGAACCTCGACTAATCCATCACTATGTGCAACCAACAAAGAGTCACTCAGA
>PAQE01000034.1 GCA_002709705.1 Methanobacteriota archaeon
AGATGAAGATGTGGACAGAATCATTGCTGCTTTCGCTGCACAGTGATTGCTGCAAACATCGTAATTGCTAGCACAGCAATCAGGCTTACACTAGGCAAACTACTGTCTTCCTCATCTTCTGAATCGTCATTGATTGGCTCGCTAGGAGTCTCTTCTACTGGTTCAGGTAGAATTACTTCGTGAATAAGGTGCACCTGTAGGTCATCACCATCGTAAGCGGTCGGTAATGTTACTTCCATAGAGCCTGTAGTGTCTTTTCCTAGATCTATTATTCCTCTTACGCTCTTGTGATAGTATTCTTCTTGGTTACCTCCGTCAGGGAAATAAGCTAGAACTTCAACAACCCATAGGGAGGATTTGATTTCACTACCTTCAGGGAACATAGCCATATCGACAGCTAAATTCCATGTAGCAATGGGGTTTGAATCGTTGGTTACAATCCATCCCAATGAGGAGGAACCAGTTCCAAGATTCAAGGCGTTCTGCAAGTTTTGATTGTAATCCTCTTGCAGGGTTTCTCCATCTGGAACGCTTCCAACTTGTCTAATGGTTCCGTTGAATACCGCAGTAGGAGGAAGCCTCTGCTCATATCTTTCAATCCACCTATCGTCTCCTTCTTGTGAGCCAAGTGGGTCTTCATTCTCTCCAATGAATCTGTGGAAGTGGTATGTTTGCATGTGATTTTCATCTGATATGTCATCAAGAGCGTGTTCAACATCGATACAATTAGTACACCAGGTGGCAGTATAATCTTCAACGATTGCAGGTAATTCAGAGAGACTACTGGTTGCATTTCCTGAAACATTTGCATCCAGATAAACGCCACCAAATACAGATCCTACATCATCCAGCTCTTCGGGTGAACCAGCATTAGTAGTTGGTATTATTGAAATCAACAAAACCAAAATTAGACATGTTGCTCTCACTCGCATACAATACCTAATGGCGCACATATTTTCAATGATTGCCTCACAAGTTCAAGGCGAGGGTTCAATAACCCCCACAGCCGAGTAATCCCGTCCCGTGGTGAAACTAATGATGTCCGCTATTGAATCTGAACAACCTGTTTTGTCAATGGAGGCAATCGGTGCAGGTGTTGGGGCTCCTGGCTGGTTGTTAGAGGCGATAGTTTCGGGTCAGCGGGTGATGGTAATCCACCCAACGGAGGCATCGAGAAAACAAACGATTTCCGATTTGCATAAAATGATGGATGGAGGCATTGTCGACTCATCCCACCATCTCACAATTCAGAGATTTATTTCGATGTTACATATCGATTTACGATTACCAGCTGTCATGGAAGACGATGGAGTTACATTCGAATTAACGCATCAAGCTCTAGCATCTCATGCTGCAGATTTCGGATTTCCTTTGATTCATCCGAATCCGCAAAATGTATGGTCACGTTCAAGGTCGCGCAGAGTTCTATCATTGCACAGAGAAATAATTTCTCTTCTAAAACCTCAGAGATGGGAGGAAGACCCTGGGGCAATGTCATGCGACAAAGCGTTGAAAAAGTTGGAAAATGAAACTGGAATGACTCATCCTTCGCGGAAAGCAAGGGTAGTACTAGATGCAATAAATGAAACTGAAAAAATACCCTTCAGTCTTCGGGATTTGTCCGGGATAATAATGCTTGATCATGCTAGCAGCCTGAGTGAAGTTGAGATTGCAATAATGAGTAGGATTAGCCAACTAGTAAACCTCCACCAGCTTGTAAATCCAGGGTCTCATCGCCTTGGATATCATGGAGAGTACATCGAAGATATACATCCGGTAAGAAAACAATCCGACCTTCCAGATTGGATTCCTGAGCATAAGGTATGGGTGCCTAACCAACAACAGGGTTGGAAATCTCCCAATTTTAGCAGTAACATATACCACCTTATGGTAGAATCTGAAAATCAGGGTGTTTCGGCCATCGGAGATTTACTCTCTCGGGTTGAGGGGGACATAATGATAGTCGACGGAGATTCTAATGGCTTACGAAAAAACCTCTCACCCTACCTAGACAATTTGGGTTTTCGTTTGCGGGGAGAAAATTCAGCAATTTCATCAAGTCCAGCGGTATCAAGGATACTTTCTATTATCGGAATTTCCAGAGGTGAAGAAGCATGGTCCCTTACTCGGTTAACCGATTTAGTTGAACAAATAGGTCTTCCAATGGCTTGGGGGGTCATGAGTCTTGAACACCCGGTTAATCCTGATTGGAAACCGAAATTACATCCTGAAACTCTAGTAGAGATTGCTAGGGGATTTCACATATTGGGGGGCAGAGGCTCTCTTCGCAGGTGGCTCTCTACGCTTTCTCAAGCCACTCCTCGTTTTACTGGAGATGAAGACCAATCTCGGGCACTGGAAGAATGCCAATGGTGGCTTGCTGCAATGTCGAGATGGATGATTCCTATTCTTTCCAAACAGGACAAAGAGGTTGCTATGCAGAAATGTATTGGTTGTATTTCAGGAGAGGAATTACCTTTACCGGATTCACTTGGGAACCCGATTATTTGGTTCAACTCTTTACTGGAACAAATCGACTGGCAATTATTATCCAGCAGAGATTCTGTGGAATCTAATTCAATCCCTGGACTTCAGTACTTCATTGAATCTATAACGAGATTAACTCAAGAAATTGGCATCGATTTTGAAGGGGAAGATTTCTGCGAAATGCTTCAATACTTGGCGAGTAACACTCAGTTGCCTTCGCGAAGAGGCACAGATGTGGGAATTAGAATCCTCAATCCAAGCCAATCATTGGGGACGACTTGTGATATTCTAATCCTTAGCGGTCTAAATTCAAACAAATGGTCAATGAAGTCGCCTTCTGTTCCGTGGTTAGACGAAATGTCAAGAATGCGCCTAGGAATAAATCGTCCAGATGATGGTTTGCGAAAAGGGCGACATTATCTTCGTCACTTGCTTAATAGTTCGAAAACTATTGTAATCCTCGACTCAAGTCTTCAAGATGGAATTGAGCCAGCTGGCCCTTTGGAAGAATGGTTTAGTATAATTTCCACTGATAATGGCGGATTGAATTTAGAAAACCCACCCCCATTCATCGACCCTAGTGATTGGAAACCGGATACTCCAGACCGTTCTTGGGTTTGGCAAACGATTCCCGATGTAGGTTTACGTTTAGTTCACAAAGTAAGTTCCATGGAAATGTTATCGCATGGAGTCAGGACTCATCGTAGCGGCATTTTGCCAAGAGATAACCTCCAAAGAGCGGGCCTTGCATCTATTGAAGGGCGAGAAATAACTAGCCAACCTCTGAATCCTGATTCTATTCTTGATGCAGTCAAGAATGATCTATTGCTTGACCAGTATAATCGTCGAAGAGAGATTTCATCATTTGACGTAGGTGAGATTTTTCCATTCGAGGACTCTGGAAAACTGATTAGAACCAAGGATTACCGATTGACTCCCAATCGAAATAATATTCCAAATGCGAGAAACTCTCCACAATGGCCTCACCTTGGCGAAGTAACAGAGAAAAAATCAATCCTTGGAATTGATCCTAGACCAATACTGCCTTCTTCGACTGGCATCAAACCTCTAGACGAACGTACTGGAATTACTGGAGTTTCATTGAGGTTACCAAAGATATGGTCACAAAGTCGATTACAGGCATGGTTATTCTGTCCAAGAAAGGCTTGGATTGATCGCCATTTGAGACTAGGAAAAGAGGAAAATGTACCTGAGGATCTCTCTGCAAATGCCCGTGGAAACATCGTCCATTTTGCCGAAGAGGCGATTTTACGAGCGCATGGACTAGAAGATGGAAAGTTGCCCGGGCAAGCAATCAAACTTTCAGAAGGGCCACTGAAAGATATCAATGATGCGTGGCAAATTGTCCTTGAAATGCTAATGGAAAAAGCCCCGTGGATGAAGCGAGCCGATGGAATCGCCGCTCATCGTTGTAGAGATTTAATTGGCGTATCTCCTTCTAAATGGGCCTCTTGGTTAGAGGGCGAGGTAGTCATCCCAGTAGGAGGACGTCTTGGTAGAATGCTTCATGCGGACTTTGACCTGAGAGACTGTGCTCCCTTAGCAAGTGAATGGGAAGTCCGGGAAAATAGCAATAGAAATGTTACAATTGTTCTTCCATCCTCACCTGAACAGAAAGCCGAAGAAAAAAGCTTCAAACTAACTGGCTTCATCGACAAAGTTGACGAAGTTTTGGTTGATTATGAATTGGAAAAAGAGGCCGAAACAATTCCTTTGGATCTGGATTTGAAACAACATGTTCCAGTTACCAAATTAGTAATAATTAGAGATATCAAATCGATGGACGGACCTAAAGACGATGGCCGAGAGACCCGACATCTGAAAGGACTGTTCGATGAAGTTCAACTCGCTCTCTATGCAAGGGCTTGGGAAATCGGTAATCCTGGTCATAGAGTGATTGGAATTGGCGTATCTCAGGTTGGGATTGAAACTCTCCATTGGGTGGAATTAGACCCTGACTTTGTGGATTTATTGAGTGAATCACAGGTTGGTATAGTAACTCAAAGTTTGGTAAACCAATATCGTCGTCCTGGCGAGTCTACACCTGCCCAATCAAATCCATTTAGGGCTTGGATGAGGGAAAGGATAACAACGGCGAATCGTGTTATTGAGAGCGCTGAAGCAGGAAAAATACCCTGTAATTGCTCGACAATTAACTCCTGTCTAGGATTCAAGCGAGGTGGTTGGTGATGAAATTAAATCACTCACAAAAACTGGGCCTTGATATTGATAGGCATATTGCTTTAGATGCTGGCGCTGGAACAGGTAAAACTACAGTAATGGCACATCGCTATGTCCAGCACATATTATCACACAATCAAAGAGCAACCCGTGTTCTTCCACCTGCCGCTCGGGTTCCTCTCAAAGGCATGGGGGCAATTCGTTGCCCGGCAATTGAAAGAACTTCTTTGAAAGAGTGGAGAGGGCTTTTGCCAACCGAAACGGTAGCGATTACATTCACTCGAAAAGCAGCGGCCGAATTGAAAGGAAAGATCCGACGATTGATATCTTCGCTCAGAGCAGCTCCTCCGGCAGAAGGCGATTTAAATGGAGTCCATGATACTAGAATTTCAAATCAAGGAGATGTAGAAATGCTTCTTTCATTGATGGAAGATGCCCCTATCTCAACTATCGATGCCTTCCTGTCCTCGATAGTCTCGCCTTGGATAGGACTAGTTTGCGATAATCCTGGCAGTGAACAAGTTGACGAGGAGGGTAGTATTTTACTTCGTGAAGAAGCAATCCGTACGGCTTGGAGACTTCAGAAAGGAATAGATGCAATTGAGGTCGGAATGAGTGGGGACATTGAGGAATTCCTGCAAGCAAGGGACCGTCTTTCTATTAGATTAGGGGGCCAGAGTGCATCATCTACAGTGATTAGAGGATTGATGAAGCGTTCATTGTTCGTTGAGGAAGCTGCAAGATCAATGGGGGACAAAGGGAGGAATATTTTGGTAGAAGACCTCGACCATTTGTTCTTAGAACCAACTGTGGACATTCTAGATGAATGGTATCTAGATTTTCGAACATTGATAGAAGAATGGGTTGACAACTGGTTAGATGGAGGCGCCCACTTTGTTACAGGTGCAGACCGTTTGGATGGAATGACTCGCTTTAGGTATGTTCAATATTTATGTACAATCAATTCCGATGACCAAATCTGGAGGTTGCAATGGATATGGCTTGTATCTCATGCTATTACATCCACTTCAACAATTAACAAAATGAATTGTAATCCCTTGTCAAGAGCATCGCCTCCTACCTCTCAAGGCTGGCCATCTGGTATTCTTTCAAAGACTGCTAACAAAGCAATGAATGCAGATGTAAAGAATTTGATAGCAAGTAACGCGGAGACACTTTCTATTCCAATTCGTTCGATGATGCGCACTGCAAATGGCTTACTTTTGAGGAGCATAGGGCGTGCATCATTCTTACTCAACCCTTGCATAGCTGAACCCGAGCCCGTTGAAGGGCAGTATGCCCACCCTCCGAGAATAGGGGTGGATCTACCTCAATTACCAGTTGATAGAGCAATGCGTTTGACTACCGATCTAGAGATTGAGGTCATTCAAGATTTATTCACAGTCAATAATGGAATTCAGGAGATTTTGGCTCGTTTGAAATCACAGGAAGGGGTGACAGATCATGATGATATGCACCGCTTTGCGGAGGACTTGTTGTTAACAAGGTGTCCCGCAGTATGTCGTACTTGGTACCCTGCTAATGTTATTGATGCATTGGATTCGATAGGAGATAAGCCATGGTTAGATGATCATCTCACAAGAGCTATAGTTGCTTGTAATGGTAAATCTGAAGTTCATGAAGATCTGATGAGAAGAATAACAATTTTACGAGAACTAAGGCGCGGATATCGAGCCTTCATTATTGACGAATATCAAGATACGAATCCCCAACATTTCCGTCTTTTAGCTCGTTTGTGGGGTAGAAGACACTTAGAGAGTGATGAGCCAATGCCACCTGCTGGTGAATGGGACCCAACCGTCTGTATTGTGGGCGATATGAAACAATCCATCTATCGGTTCCGTCAAGCAGAACTTACAGTAATGCGTAGAGCAGTAGAGATAATTCGTAACATAAATATCGACGAGTCTACAATGGAGAATCGCCTCAGTGATCTGAAGAAGTCAGGATGTTCCAGAGACCCTCGCCCCATTCCTGGAAAAGGAGGAGAAGGGACTGGTTTCATTCGTTCTAGTGAGATGATTTCTGAGGATTCGAAAAGAGAGGAATGGGTATCATTTGCCAATGATGATGGTGCTTTGAAGGTTGATTCAGCAGTTATTACTAAACGCTCTCAAGGCCATATTGAAATGCGTACTAATCATAGAACATTACCTGGTTTGCTGAACACAATGAATCATATTTTCCAAGATACCTTTTCAAGAAGGCATCAAGCATTGCCAGGGCCTTGGCATGCTGAGGCTCAAGACCTTCTCCCAGGACGTAAGTCAGATATTGAATCCGTGTTTGAATGGATTTTACCTGCAAGGACTGAAGTATCGGAAATTCCAGAAGACCTTTCTATCCCAATAAATCCATTTGAAAACATAGATTCTACCGATAGGGATCTATCAAACCAACTGTTGGCAAAGCGATTAGTTTCTCTGTTGAGCGGACAGAAATCTCGGGTTAAGGATTGTAAAAATGATTCATGGAAGGAAGTAGACGGAGCAACACATCAAATCTTGCCAGAAGACATCATGATTCTGGTCGCTTCTAGAAATAGAATTCCGAATATCCTAAGCGTCTTGGAAGAACACGGAATTCCCGCTATTGCCGATAAGCAAGGCATACTACTCCAACGCCCTGCTATACGGCCTCTGATGTCTTTACTATGGCTTGCATGTTCGCCTAATGACAGGGCCGCAGCCTTAGCAGTGGGGCAATCATGTATAGTTGGTTTAGACGATGCAACACTCAATGACCATTTGTTGGAATCAGTAGGTAACCAGATTGTAGGTTTGGCAGATATTGCGCCAACAGTTGAGTTGAAAAATCTCTTGGATAAATTCGCTTATTTAGTAGCTCATGATGACGTTCTAGGTGCTATAAATATCATGATTGACCATTCTGATTTACTTAGAACATTTCCACGAGAAGGGGACCGACAGGATGTCGATAATTGGCTTTCATTATTCGAGAGGATTTTAGATAAAGAAGGCGGAGATGCAGCTCTGGCCCAATTACGATTAAGAGAATTAGAAGATTTAGGTTCTGACGGACCGAAGAGCACTTCTGATGCAACCGCTGGAGCGGTTAAGGTACTGACTATACACAGTTCAAAAGGATTAGAATCTCCAATTGTAGTTCTTTACGATATATTCAATATTGGTGCTAGAGATTCAAGTCTTTCTTCTAGTGACAACGTACTTGTCACGCCTGAAATGATAGCGGGCCGGATTCATCCATGGAGGGGTGTTGACAAACCCGAAAGTGGTCTGTGGACTCTTGCATCAATGATGGAAGAGGGCCAGAGAATGGCTGAGAGGCGTCGCCAATTCTACGTTGCTCTAACTAGGGCAAGAGACCGTGTTATCGTGGTTGGAACTCCGAGCGGAGGAGTCAATATTTCCTCTGATGGATATTTGGAAATGAGTAGAGGGCAAGCACGCGAGAACATGGGATACATGCTCCTAGATGGTCTGGCCTTTTCGTCAATCAAGGCTGGCAATGAAGGAAGTACTTGGTCGGAAGGAGGTTTAGAACAAACTGGAAACATCTTGCGCCTAGATCCAGGTGTTCTGCTTGAAAATGCATTTTTGCCATCAGATAGCGTAGATGGAATTACAATTTATCACCACCCCTCTTGTTTCGATTCGATTCAGTTAATATCACCATTACAAAAATGGCAGGAGAGAATTAGTGCAATAGCTAATGCGACTGAAGCAAAACCTTCGCCTCGATCAAGAACTGCAATCCATGAAATTGGACTGCCTTCACATTCATTAGATGCAGCATGGAATTGTCGTAGAAGGCATTGGCTTGCGGTACGTATGAATTGGCGTGCCGAGCCGCTGAATTTAGTCCCAATCAAGATAAAAGAGGATTTCTGGCCCTCGGCACAAGAGTTCGGCTCACTTTTCCATCGGCTACTGGAAATCGGTTTACCAAACCCTGCAACTAAACGCGAGGACCTCGACGCTACATGGACAACTCATCAACCAAATCGACTATTGGATGAAGATACTTTTGATGAAGTATTAGCCCAATCATCTTTCAGCGATGACCAAATGGCAAAAAGGGTCCGTTCTAGAATGTACCATCTCGCTAAATTAGTCAATGATGGAGTATTAGGGAAGTTAACTCAAGGTGAGAGCATTCTTGGAATGAAAGTTGAGGGGTTGCGAACTGAATTACCATTCAATTTCATTAGAAAGTCAAAACACCAAATCGAAAGAAAAGGATGGTCTCCTAGAGGAGAAATCCCACTCGTGAAAATCGAGGAAATTAATACTATTTTTGATGGAAGGGCAGACCTTGTATTGGCTTTGAGAGACGAAGATGGCCAAGGTTGGCTACAAGTNGTAGATGCTAAGACCAAAGGTTGCTTGACAGGATATAATAGGGAATCACCCGAAGATGGACACCCATTACAGGTTGTATCAGGTANCGATTCTCCATATGCTGAAAGTGAATCTGAAAGAGAAATATTAGATGCGCATCGNTTCCAATTAACCCTTTACTGNTTAGCATTAGAAGAGAATGAAAGTAANAAACCNGTTTCGCAACANCGCAAGATTCTTCCGCCTGCAATCTTAGTTGCAGCATCTGGTCGAATGATCCGCCTGCGGGACGAAGAATACAACAAAACCAAATCTGAATTAAAAGACCTGATTGATTGGATGGGTTATATTTCGGCGGTTGATGACGGTTATCAACCACCNGAATGTTCCAATCCTGGAGAGTGTAAGGCCTGTATATTCTTTTCAGGAAGCATTGCTCTGGGAGAGTCTAATGAATAGCTCTCCCAAGCATGACTAAGGTTCCAGGAAAACCTTCTTTTGAAGCAACTTGATGGATTTCTATTTCTTCAAANCCTGCTANTTTCATGGCATCTTCCCATTCTGANATTTGCATGGTCTTCATGTGCACACCTACNTGCTCAGGCCATGTTAGAGANTCTTCATGTTCCAGATAGTGATCAACCCCTGCTACCAATATGCCTCCATTGTTTAACCATTGATCATGAATAATCGAAATCATTTTTGCAGGGTCTTGAAGGTAGTACAGAAATTCCATTGAATGAACTAAATCGTATCTCATTTCAGGTTTCCATTCAGGGAGTAANCCCTGAGAATAGTTGTGAACGGAATCCACACTTCTTGCTTTNTTTATCATTTCTTGAGCCCCATCTACGCCCTCAACATGAGACGCCCCCATCTCTGATAAAAGACGGACAACCCATCCATTTCCACAACCCAAATCAATCGCAGTGAAATTTTCTTTTATCTTTGGTAAAGCAAGTTCTAGCATTGCTTTAACAGAAGCAGCATGTCCTCTTTCCATCCCCTCATCTTTTCCGATAAGCGCCCACTGTGAGAACACATCTGTTGCTGCTTTTTTCTCCATAATCNGTCGCAATGCGAAGCCCTCGATAACCGTATGCCTTAATCGAAAGGAACATGTTCTAGGTTTATTTGCCCGAATCATGCAAATCTCTTCACAGAGTATTGATGACGTGCTGTATCCAAAAATCGAAGCCCATTCAACCGGGTTTTTGCAAGTCACAGAAATGCATACAATCGCATGGGAAAGAAGCGGCAATCCTGAAGGCATTCCAGTAATAGTAATTCATGGAGGTCCCGGCGGAGGAAGTCAACCCTCGTATCGCAGATATTTCGACCCCGCTAANTTCGACATAATCCAGTTTGACCAGAGAGGTTGTGGAAAATCAACACCATACGCTGAACTAGAAGGTAACAATACCCAAGCATCTGTATCTGATTTAGAGATGCTACGCCAACATTTTGGTATAGAAAAGTGGCACGTGTTTGGGGGTTCATGGGGTTCGACCCTATCTCTGATTTANGCCCAAAATCACCCAGAGAAAGTCTTGAGTTTNGTTCTAAGAGGAATNTTCATGTGCAGGAAAAGCGAACTTCACTGGTTCTATCAAGATGGGGCTAGCCACGTGTTCCCGGATGCTTTTGACTCATACAGGGATCACATACCAGAAAATGAGCAAAATGATTTGATCAAAGCTTACTATTCTAGATTAACCAGTGATGATGTAGAAATTAGAAGAGCAGCTGCAAGGGAATGGACTCGGTGGGAAATGGCCACCAGTAGATTGTTCCCAGATCCAGAATATTTGGATAAGGCAGAAGATTTGGATTTTGCTGTTGCATTCGCACGTATCGAATGTCATTACTTCATCAATGCTATTTTTGTTGAAGAAGCATACATTCTAAATCACGTCTCAAAGATTCAACAAATACCTACAACAATTGTTCAAGGGCGATATGATATGGTTTGTCCTGCACGTAGNGCTTGGCAATTACACAAAGCATTACCTAACAGCAAATTGGTGATGGTTGCAGATGCTGGCCATTCGATGGGAGAGCCCAGTATTGCTAGAGAATTAGTTGCTGCAACCGATGCAATTGAATAATCAATAGAACGATATTTTGCGCTTCGACGAAGCGTCGGCTTGATATGTAGGACCAATGTGGGTTGAGAGGAAGGCGTAGCCTTAGGTGAGAGAAATGTCCGATGCCGGAACCATCACTCCAGAAACNCAAATCAAAGAACTTACAGAGAAACTTGAGGAAGAAACAGATCGTTTGCTCAAGTTGTATGCGGCTTATGAACAGCAGGAAGCAGAGTTGAGAGATACTAAAGCTGAAGTTGAAGTACTTGAGAAAGAAATTGTTGAACGAGAAATCGAAAAAGAGAGTCTTGAGGCACTGTTAACCGAAAAAGACGCAAGAATTCGTGACTTGGAAATGAAAGCAAGTAAGTCTGGTAAGCAGGTTGAACACTTGGAACCTGAATTACAAAAGATGGAAGAAAAGTTCTCACGTGAAAAGGATAGGCTTGGTAAGGNATTCTCTATTGCTGAAGAATTGGACAACGATTTGCGACTTGCAGTTGTTGANTTACAAACAAGAGACGATTGGTACATGGAGCACATGTCACTATTCGAGGATCTGAACAAAGCAATCAAGCGCCGATATGAGATGATCGAAGCCGCTGCAGAAGCAGAGAGACAATCTCAGCACATGGGAAGAGCGATTACCGAGAGAATGGAAGAAATGGTAGAAGCTCGTGCTGCTGAAATGACACTTGAAGAAGCNAGNGAAATCGAATCCGTCGAAGCAGAAAACACTCCTGCTTCAAGCGAAGAAGGTACAACTGAAGATTCCGAAGAAGATGAGTGGAACTGGTCAGAATCGGTTCTNGTCGGAGTAATGCAGAAGAACAATATCACCGACAGAGAGGCTTTCATCGAGTTCGCAAAGTCCTATGATATGGATGGAAACAAGTATCTCAAGGGTTCAGAATTGGGAGCAGCAGCAGCAGACTTTGCAGCAAAAGATGCACCTGCTGAAGAGGCTCCAGAAGAAGAACCTGAAAATGATGAATCTGCTGAAACCTCTGATGATGAAGATAAGGAACCAGAAGTCGTCTGGAGAAATTCCGGNGACTCACAGGATAGTCAGTAGGTGAGCTACTTGGCTATGTTGGCCAGAGGCGGATTTCTGCCTGTAATAACACCGACTTTGATGGGTGTCGGATTCATTTTAGTTGGTTGGTTTGTCAACCCTCTATACGGTTTAGCTCCAAGTTTAGGAGTATTAATGCTCATGTTGGCAGCNTTTTTCGCNAATTTTTGGAGAGACCCCGACCGCCCAATTCCAAGAGATGAAGGCGTCATNGTATCACCNGCAGACGGACATGTAATGTTCGTGAAGAGAGAAAGAGCAACCGGTCGTCGACCTTCAAATGAAGAGATGNGTGATGCTGAGGAGGATGAACACACAGGATCTTGGCACCCTGAGCCTTGTGATGACATATTGACCTTCGCTACCGAACAGCGCTTTGAAGCGGTCCCGGAGGGAGAAGAATCAGAAACTGATGTTTGGAGAATAGCGGTTTTCATGTCTCCGCTTGATGTTCACGTTAATCGGTCACCGATAGCTGGAAAGATCACTAGAATGGAACATAGAACTGGTAAAGGCCTTAGAAGAGGACCATTCCTTCCTGCCTTCAGAAAAGAAAGTGAATACAATGAGCGAGTAAGAACACTTTTCCAAAGAGAGGATGGGTTATTGGTTGAAGTAATGCAGATTTCTGGTGCATTAGCTCGTACAATTATTCCATGGAAATCAGAAGGAGATGAATTGCGTAGAGGCGAGCGATTCGGGATGATTCGACTAGGCAGCAGGGTAGATGTTCGGGTTCCTGCAGTCAAATTCAATCCATGTGTAATTAGCGCTGAAGATGGTGATAAGAGTCACCCGAAAGGCGAGTTTGTCAAGGCGGGCTCCACAATACTTTACAGAGGGATTTGATGGGATTCAAGAGAGAGGTTTTTCCGTTTCTTTTGATGCTATTCGTGTTGTTGCCAACTGGGTATTATCTCGCAGGCTCGATTGTCTACAATGGAGTGGCTTTTACCAATACTGATTGCTGGGGCAACTTCGACCAAAATACACCAGAACAATTCGCACCTTTGAGAAATGAAGTTCCACTAAATGAATCTCAAAACAGTGAAAATATTTCTTCCAATATTATGACCGGCTTGTCAGAATATTGGTGGCCTGGTTACGAATCTGCCACTATAGGTGTTGAAGGAGAAGATATCTATCTNTCAGCATGGTACTTGAAGCAAAATGAATCGATGCCTTGGGTGATTTTNGTACATGGAATTAGAGGTTGCAAAGCCGACGGTGCTTTGCTAATACCTTCAGGAATGTTAGCAAACGCAGGGTTCAATGTTGTTGTATTCGATCTACGAGACCATGGAGAATCNTCAATCGATGATAATCGCGTTTCTGGCGGCCAAGATGAATGGGTTGATGTGGTTGCAGTATTCGATTGGTTGATTGATGAGCATAACGCTGATCCTAACAAAATTGGAATGTATGGTAACTCGATGGGCGCAGGTACTGCAGCTATAGCATTCACATTGGATGACAGAATGCAATCAATCTGGTTGGAATCAGGATATTCTGACATGGGAGATATAGTAGTTGAAGAATTAGAATTTCAAGGCTACCCGACATTTTTGGGCGGCGCAGGAATCTTCGCAGGTAAAATCATTGCAGGACAGAACTTGATTGAGCACTATCCACTGGATGCAGCGACAGAGATTGGTGAAAGGCACATGTATGTCGTCCATGGTAATCAGGATAAGAGAGTCCGAGTGCATCACGGCGAAAAGATGTGCGATGAAGCCTTTGAAAATGGGAACGAGAGCAAAATTACTTGTTGGTTCAAAGATTCTGTTATTAGATATGATGTAGGAGAAGGAATGGAAAGCGACGAACATCAAACTCTAATGCTGACTGACACTGCTGAATATGAAAGTAGGATAATCGATTTCTTCACTGAGTCATTAATGTAAGATTCAAACACGCGGAGCCGGCCGCTCAACCATGGCGAATGGTAAGTTGACCATAGTAGGCGAGTCGGACAAACGTCCGGCTCGAATACATGACTTGGTCAAAGCGCCAGCTAATGCCCCATGGGCTCAGGAGAGAAAATACTCCTGGGATGCAAAGGATCCTGCAACTGTATATTATACTCCAGAAACGCTAGCCGATGGGACCCCTACGACTGCCTTGACAGTTATTTTGAGAACTAAAGGTTGCCATTGGTGGTGGTCTAGCGGTTGTACATTTTGTGGATATTTTAACGACACAAGAGATGACGTCACCAGTGAAGATTTACACTCACAATGGGATAAATCGCTTGCTAAGTTTGACGATTTCGAATCGATGGGAATGGTCAAGGTTTACACTTCAGGAAGTTTACTAGAAGACAGAGAAATACCACTGGATTTCCAAGAAAGGGTTCTGAGAGATTGCCACGAAATGGGTAAGGAATTAGTTGTCGAGAGTAGAACAGAACAACTTAGTGAAAAAAAGCTGGCATGGGCAACAAAAATCAATCCTAAATTTTCTGTTGCAATCGGTCTAGAAGCATATGATGACGAAGTCTTACGTTTCCATGTAAACAAAGGATTCAGTACCAAGAGTTGGGATAGAGCAGTAGCAAACTTGGAAAAGTTTGGATTGAGGATCAAGACATATCTAATGTTTAAGCCACCTTTCATGAGCGAAGGCGATGCATTGGTTCATGGCGCTAAATGGATTAGAGATGTAGCACAGAAAAGTGATGAAATCAGTATCAATCCAATGAATATTCAGAACGGTACTGTGATTGACAGATTGTTTAGAGCCAATGAATACAGGCCACCATGGTTGTGGTCATTAGTTCAATTGATCCACGATGTCCACTATGATATCCATCCAACGAATTCTGGAAATGGTGCAGATGATCAAGTTAGTCGCCTAATAATCCATCCCACGGCCGGTGGCAAAGTTAGGGGCGCTCACAATTGNGGCACATGTGATGCAGATGTTGTAGCCGCCATCGAGCGCTATTCAGTAAGTGGAGACATTCACGAACTAGACGGTCTTGATTGTGATTGTAAGAAAGTCTGGGAGTGTGAAATCGAGTTGGATAAAGCAATGCCAATACCGCTTGGCTCNGGTAAGAATCGAAGAGGAAATGCGTTATTGCATCTTCGTTCACCATGATTGTTCGTTGGTCAATGTTTATGACTGTACCACAAGTCCCGTAAATGACCCCTACGGGGTCAAGGTGATTTAATGGCTAACAATACGATACTACCCGATGTGTCCGAGGGAGTTGCAGAACCATCTGCATCACGAGTAATTCTTGTCATCATGGCCATAGGTTTGGTAGGACTAATCGCTCTGTTCAGCAACATTTTCGGCTGGGATACTGTTCCATTAATCGGCGAGATCATTCCACTAATGGATAACCTTGGAGGCTCTGGGATTTGGTATTACTTAATCGGCATATTCGTCGGCTGCGGTATGATAATCGCTAATCTGGTTGGAGGAGTCCTTTCGGACTAGGNGGAATTGATATGTCTGAAGCATTCACTACATCAGCAATACTTCTCTCTGCATTTCTGCTATTCACCCACTACATGCAGAAAGGGTTCGGTGGAATGAGTAAGCCCCTTCGTCAATTTGGTATGTTCCTTCTAACTAAAGCAGCAGGTCCTGCTGCTGATCTGTTTCAGGAGAGAGAAGGTAGTGGTTCAAAGACATGGATGCAAACCGGAATTTTCTGGTTGGTGTTAGCCAGTATAGGTGGCTTCCTATCTGCATGGCATAATTACGATCCAACAGCTTTGGACTCCCTTTCGAACATTGGATGGTCTTATGATGATGGAAGCGCTCTTCATTACTTCAATGAAGTTGCGATGACTACAGCAATATTTGCAATTCTAATTGGTGGCAGTTTGGTCGCTCACACACGAACTACAGGTGCTAAACTCGCTAGTGAGGCNAATGCATCTTTGATCGCTATGGCATGGACTGCACAGGTATTGGTTGGATTGGTTCTTTGTGTTCTCGACCATTGGGATTTCCTAACTTACGGAGTAAGAGAAGCATCCCTGTATGGTCTAGTTTCTGCTTTCCTAGTTCTTAGCTTGCTAGTAAACTCATTGATTACTATGGGTGGAAGAGGGGAATCACCAATTTCAGTTCCATCTTGGTTTCTAATCTTGGCATTATTCTCTCTGTTATTCAGCAGATTTGCAGTAGCATTGGGAGAAGCACTAGATTGGACAGGAACAGTTTGGGTAGCCGAGATCATGGCTTCAGGTTGGGTCCCTCTCGCATTGATGTTTGGAGTAGGGTACCATGTCTTGTCACATGTTACTGGTCAACCAATTTGGTCGGGTAGTCTAACAAAAGCTTCGATGTTCTTGCTATTTGTCACTGTGCCGCCATTCTTCCTTTCAGAATCCTCTCACGCAGACAATTTCGCACAATCTATCGGAGCGATTCTAGTCACAATTGGGCTAATGCCTGTAATGGCAGCATCAACAAACATGCTATGCACTATTCGTGGAAATGCTAGTGCTGTTGTAGAGAGCCCAGGCGCGACAGCAGCAGCAGGTGGAGCGATTTTACTTCCTGTCTTTGCATTACTTGGTTACTTCACTGGATTGAATGTAATGGTTGGCGACGGCAGTCTATCAAATGTTGCAGAGACTGTTAACGCATCCTACCTGTATGTTGTAGGGGGCCTGTTTGCATTAGCAGCACTATTCCATTCATACCCATTAGCGGCNGGCAAAACCCTGACAGGTTCAGCCAGTACAGCATCATGGCTTGTAATCGGTGGAGGTCTGTTTTCGACCATCTTATTCCTGATGGGAGATTGGTCAGAGAANGCGTTAGTTGAAGCAGAAGTTGAAGATTTATCTAGCATCTCTGGATTTGCCNTGACCGGAGCTTTCGCATTCTATGGAGTAGTAATCGGCTTTATTCTTGCTGCAAATGCTGTAGTTAAGACATTGCTATTTGGAAAACTCAAGTCTTCTAGCGCGGGTAGTGCTAGTGACATNTCCGCATACAATTTAGTCGAAGGTACAACAACGATTAGAGCATTATTCGGCCGAGGGGTCGGTATTGATACAACACTAGTAATTGGTGAGTCAGAGGAAGAATCCTCTAGCGGTTCGACAATTATCGAAGTTTCTGCAGACTTACANAATGATGAGGTTGACGAATTCCCAGTTANCTTTGATGAAGATCTAGTNACTCTAACCAAGTGGTTGTGTGGTAGAGGAACAACAACAGCCCAATTCTTTGCCTGGGCTGATGTTGATGAGTCCGGAGAAATTGACATGTTCGAATTTGCAAACGCTCTAAGAGTTGCAGATATCGCTGACCTTCCACCATGGGATATCGAGAATCTGGTCAAAGTCATGGACATCAATTCCGATGGTAGGATTAACCTTCCTGAATTAGACATAGCACTGCTAAACATTCGCAATACTCTGGGAATTGAATTCATTCCTTATGTTGAAGAGTCAGAAGAAGTGGTTGAAGAAGCGACTGAAGAGCCAACCGAGGAAGAAGAAGGTTCTGAAGGGGACGAAGTCGATGACGAAGCAGAATCTGTAGAAGCGCCATCTGAAGCAGAACTCAAGAAGATGAAGAAAGCTGAATTGGTAGATGTTGCAAAATCAATGGGTCTAACCACTAGTGGCACCAAGGCCGAATTGATTGAGANAATCACTCAGGCGTGATGTAATGCGCATTGGTTTGGTAGGTAAGCCAAACGTCGGCAAATCGACATATTTCAGTGCNGCAACNTTNGCNAANGTNGACATTGCAAATTATCCNTTTTGTACNATNGANGCGAATGTNGGAGTGGCGTTTATTGCAGCTCCTAAGCCATGTCCCTGCAAAGACCTACGCAAGCGACTTGAGGGGGATGGTCGCTTAGAACCAGTTAGCGATGATGATCCAAGACAGGGCAGTATTTGCGAACCAAGAACTGGCAGTTGCGTTGGCCATGTACGCCTTGTCCCAACCTTCCTAGTCGATGTAGCAGGATTAGTTCCAGGAGCAGCGGATGGGCGAGGAAGAGGCAACGCATTCTTGTCAGATTTAGCAAACTGTGACGCTCTAATCCAGGTAGTGGATGCTGCGGGTTTAACAGACATAGAAGGAAATCCAATTGCAGCAGTAGAGGATGTAGAATCAGCGTTGAAGGAAGAAACATCATTCTTGACAGAAGAATTAGATTCGTGGATCTATGGCATTCTAGATGACGGATGGTCACGCGGTTCTCGCAGAGTTCAGGCTGA
>PAQE01000035.1 GCA_002709705.1 Methanobacteriota archaeon
CACTATTGACCAAGCATCTTGGAACTCTACAGCATCCGGAGTCAGCCTAGAGGAAGACCCAACCAATGCAATGAATGATTGGATTTCGACTAACAGTCCAACACCCGGCTCAGTGAACAGTGCATCTACTGGACCTGTTCCTTCAGATTTGAGAATAAGCGAAGTCATGGCCAACCCTTGGCCATCTGCCGACAATGCATCTTGGCCAGGCGGGGAGTGGCTAGAGATTTGGAACTCAGGTCAAAGTGACATCGACCTAACCGGTTGGACAGTGGTCGATAACGCGGGTAACATAATTCCTTTCAATGAAAGTCATCTAATCGGTTCGTCCTCAATCATAGGGCCTGATGAGTATCGCGTAGTTGCAGTAAACTCCTCTACTTCTTGGGGAGTATTCAACAACGGAGGAGAAACCCTTCGCCTACTATGGCCAAATGGCACTCTAGCGGAATCCGTATCTTGGACTGATACCGAGTCGGGTTATTCTTTGATGGAACAAATCGACCTTTCTTGGTCACATTCGGCATACCCTACCCCCGGCGCTGCTAATCCTCCATATTGGGAAGCAATTGTGAATGGAACTTCGATGATTAAAATCACAGAGGTCTTGGTTAATTCAACAACAGATGGAGTGCCATTACCTGATGGGGAATGGCTAGAATTGCACAATACTGCCAATACCGATTTCGATCTTAACGGTTGGAAATTAATGGATGGGATGGGCAATGTCACGCAAATTGATCCCCTTACTTTAGAGAATAATATGACTCAGCCTGGCACAATGATTGCTGCGGACGGAAGAAGATTAGTTCAGTTCTTCATGGGCACTGAATTATGGAATAATTACAATCAGGTCATGTTGATTGACCAAGCTGGCGCAATCGTCCACAAATCTTGGTGGACTAGCGACCCGGGGCTGAACGTTTCACTTATTGAATCTCCAGACCCAATGGCAGCATGGGTTCCAGCAAGTTGGCCAACTCCTGGCCAACCTGAACCAAGCACCGTATCAGTGGTTGGTGAAATCGCATTCAATGAAATTCTTCCAGATGCTGTAGGAAATGACACCTCATCTTGGCCAAACGGTGAATGGATTGAACTGATGAATATTGGGAATCAAACCATAGACATTGCAAATTGGCACTTCTCATCTGGTTCCAGAAACTTCAACATCAATGTACACCAATTGCCTCTAAAGAGTGACACCATGGTTAACCCTGGTGAGATCGTCTTAGTTGCTATCAATGGAAGCCAGGGATTCTATCTCAGAAACACAAACCCTGACACCATCGAATTAAGAGATTCAACAAACCAAATAATCTCTACAATAACCTACAACTCCAGTACAGAAGGTGAATCAAACTGGTTCTGGAATGGAGATTGGTCTCAAGCACCATGGACTACACCGGGTGCTGCAAACCCTCAAACTTCACCTTACATCGGGGATGATTCCATCGAAATAACTGAGATTCTTGCACACTGCTCAGATGGAAGTATAACACCTGCTGACGACTGGGTGGAATTGTTGAATAATGGTACACAGATGATCGATTTGTCAGCTTGGAGAATGATATCTAGCGATGGTGATTTGATGCACCTGCGTCCTGACAGAGTATGGAACTCTTCCAGCATGATTATCGCGCCTGGAGAAAGATTTGTTTTCACCACACCTAACTGGTTTATCAGCGGGTTAGGAGATTCTATCGCCCTTCAAGACCCCGATGGTGTTGAAGTTGATTTCGTTGGCTGGAGCGTAACTACAGATTGTAAAACCATGAATGGCAATGGAGATGTTCTACCATGGCCAACACCGGGAGCAGAGGAACCTGATTCCTCTGACTTCGCTGGACCTGAAGATCTGATATTCAGCCGTTTCATGTTTGAAGAAAAGAGTGAAACTACCAATGATGAATTCTTTGAAATTAGTAATACTGGTAATCTAATGGCTGTTCTAAACGGTTGGTCGATTAGGAAGATAACCACCGGTGGAACTACTTTCGACGGGACATTTACTGCAGGTGAAATTAACGCAGGTTCTTCTGTAATTATCAGCCCTGATGCAAGTTCTGTCAAGGCTATGGGTGCCACGATGATACTGGATGCTGATGAAGTAATGAATTTCCCAGTTTGGATGCCAAATAGTGGAGCGACAATCCAATTAGTCGCACCTGATGGAACCATCGCAGATACATTCGTTTATGGCAACGGGCCTACTTCTGAAGAAGGTTGGTCCGGCCCATCAATCGGCGAACCTGTCACGACTGTTGACCGCATTCTGTACCTAAGAGGAGATGGATGTGGAAACATGCCAGACACTGATTCATCTGCAGATTGGGAAATGCGTTGGTCAGTTGCTGGCGCAAGTCATTTCTGTGGCATCAATACATTCACCGATGACACTAGCGTAACCCCACTCATTGGTCCTTCAGCAGGTCTTGATGATGTAGTTACAATGATGAATAACGCAAACGATTCAATTCATTTGCACGTATACCAATTACACGACACTTATCTTGCAATGTCACTAATTGAGGCGGCAGCAAGAGGAGTCGATATCACCGTAGTTATACACGAGCCAGAAAGCTGGTGGGGCGACTACAATATTGGACAGAGCCTAGGGATAGCATGGGAATTGGAGAATGTAGGAATTGAAGTAATGCAATTCTCATCTTCTTCTTCATCTCCTTACCAATATGTTCACTCCAAGGTAGCAGTAGTTGATTCATCTCAAGTTTGGATCAGTTCAGGAAACTGGAAGTCATCATCTCTGCCAAGTGATGGAGTTGGTAATCGTGACTGGGGAGTCATTGTAGACAGTGAAGACCTTGCTTCGATTGTTCTTGAGAGAATGGCATTCGACGAAGACCCAAGTGAGTTACATGTTGAAGACTCGACATATACACAACCTGAATCTGGTTCCTATTCACCTCCGGTTTCATACCCTGTGGGACAAACAACTGCAGCGATTTCCGGACCAATTAGCGGTGAATTATTGACATGTCCTGATGATTGTATGCAGGGGTTGGCGGATTTCATTGACTCCGCTGATTCAGAAATCCTTCTATCACTACAATACTTCGAAATGGATTGGTATTGGGGCTGGGGAGAGAATCCCTTGCTTGACTCCCTCGAAGACGCTGCAGCTAGAGGTGTTGCTATCCGTCTTGTTATCAACCAGCATTACGTCAATGATAATCCTGGAATCAGAGAAGCCGTTAACGAGTTGAATGACTGGGAAGGAGATGTTGAAGCCATCCTGATGAGCGAAAATGAAACCGTCACCAAACTACACAACAAAGGTGTAATTATCGATGGAGAGAGTGTTCTAATCTCCAGCATTAATTGGGGAGACAACTCGATTCTTCGCAATAGAGAGATGGGATTGATTATCCATTCACAGCAGGTTACGCAGCCTTACATGGATTCATTCTGGGAAGATTGGAATCGCTTAGATCCTACCACTGACACCGATATCGATGGAAGACCTGATTTCTGGGAAGTTGCAAACAATTTGTCGAGAACAAACCAAGATTCATCGCTCGACACTGACGGAGATGGCATCTCCAATCTCGGAGAATACTCATACAATTCAGATCCTAATTCAAACGACACAGATGGAGATTGTATCGCAGATGGTGATGAGATTCTTTGGGCTGCAACTATGGCAGATGTTACCGCAGGTAGTGCATTAACCCTAGCAGATGCCGATGGTGACGGCGTTGAGGATCATACTGTCATCGGCTGCGTTCCAGAACTTGAACAACAACCTGAACAGAATAATTCACAGGGAGATGGTAGTGAAAACAACAGTGTCGTAGACGACCTTGATTCAGACAATGATGGAGTTCTCGACGACATTGATGAGTGTCCAGACACCGAAGAGGGAGCTGCCACAGATACCCAAGGATGTTCGAATGAACAGAACAAAAATCAGGCATTCAAAGAAACTGATGATGAAGGACTATCTAGCGGAATGACATTCATGTGGATTCTAATTATCGGTGGAATAATCGTTCTATTCGGAGCAGGAACTCTCCTTCTAAAGCAAAAGAAGGAGGAAGATTTTGAAGAAGAAATATCTCAAATTCCCGAATTAGCCGAAACCAAAACTTGGGATATGCCGGTTCTAGACGGGACATCATCAGTAGAATCCGAAGGTCCAGACCTTAGCAGATTCCCAGGGTGGACTGCTGAACAAGTGCAAAAATACCTCGATTCAGGATGGACTGAAGACCAGCTAGCAGAGTGGTATCAGCAACAAGTTGACAATAATAACGCGTAAGATTGACAAGGGAGTGCTATAATCGGTGCCTGACTCACATGGTGTACCGTAGCAGTAACCCCGCGCTGAACCCTCAATACTTCCAAGGTGGAGTTGCGAGTGAAAGAATGACCTTAGATGGCACAATCAACAAAACACTGGCTTTGTTGGGCCTTGTTTCAATAGCAGCAATGCTATCGTATTCAATCATACTACAAAATCCCGCTTACTTCTGGCTATTATTTTGGGGAGGGTTCGCAGGAGGATCCATACTTGCGTTAGTAATAATCTTCATGCGACCACAAAATCCACAAATCTTGATGAGCATTTATGCTTTGTTGGAAGGATTATTCATCGGTGCATTCTCGTACCTGATTGAAGGTTATTACTTGGGTGGAACAGAAGGTGTCATCCTACAAGCTCTAGTCGGAACTGTAGCAGTATTCCTGACAATGCTCGTAGTATACAAATTTGGCTTGATTAAGCCAACAGAGAAATTTGTCCTGGTTGTATGCTCATTAGTTGGCGCAATAATGATTGTCTACGTTTTCAATTTAATCCTGATGTTGTTTGGCACAACTGTCCCATTCCTACACAGTAGCGGCCCAATTGGAATTGGAATAAGTGTGATTTTCATTACAGTTGCAGCATTGATGCTGATAGTTGATTTCGGTATGATTGAAAATGGTGTCAAGTTTGGTGCTCCAAAGAACATGGAATGGTATGGAGCATTTGGATTAGTCCTAACACTAGTTTGGTTGTATCTTGAGATGCTGAAGTTAATAGCAAAACTACGTGATTGATATGACTAGAACACTTGCTGTTTGTAATCTCGCCGATTGGCGTGCAGGAGGCGAAAGAAGAGAAGCATTTGTCCAAGAGATGGGTGCTGCACTTCAGGACATTGGATTCTTCGCTTTGACTGGCCATGGAATTGATGTTGAGGCAATCAAAAAATCATACTCGGTTGCTGAAGATTTCTTCCACCTACCCCAAGAAGAAAAGAACCGATATGAACAAGCAGAATTATTCCGCCAACGCGGCTACACTCCTTATGGTGTCGAGCATGCAAAGGACAACCCTGCACCGGATCTGAAGGAGTTCTGGCAAACTGGCAGAACCATTGATGACCCTGATTTTCACATAAATATCTGGCCTGAGCAACCAGTGGATTTCGAAAGTGCAATCGATGGACTATACATTGGTATGGAATCAATGAGTTCTGAGTTGTTAGCGGCTGCCTCACTATATCTAGGAAAACCTGAATCATGGCTTCCTGATATGGCTCATAATGGAAACACGATTTTACGAGTAATTCACTACCCTGCACTTGGCGAAAACTCTCCTAAAGGAGCTGTTCGAAGTGCGCAACATGAAGACATCAATCTGATCACCCTTCTCGTTGGAGCAACGGCAGANGGGCTACAAGTCATGGACCACGATGGTACATGGATAGAGGTTGAAGGAAACCATGACCACATAATCGTCGACAGTGGAGATATGCTACAGAACTTGACAAATGGTCTGTTCAAATCAACTACTCACAGAGTGGTTAATCCACCAGATGCAAAATCCGACAGATATTCGATGCCAATGTTCGTCCACCCTAGAGATGATGTCGACTTAACACCGCTACCAGAGTTTGTAGAAATGACTGGTGGCGAGGCTTTGTATGACTCGATTACTGCTGGTGAATATCTTCACCAAAGACTTGTTGAAATCGGCTTAGCATCATGAGGTGTACTCATGCGAGTGATGCCCGAAATATTGGCTGCAAAACGTGATGGTGAAGAACTTACATCAAGTGACTTCCAATACATTTGCAATAACATAAATCAAATTCCGAGAGAACAACTTGGGGCATTCTTGATGGCATGCCAGATCAATGGATTGAGTAGTCAAGAGACCAGTCACTTGACCCGTGCAATGTTGAACGCTGGAGATAGAATGGACACTTCACAAGATCGTGTTGACAAACATTCTACCGGCGGAGTTGGAGATAAGATGAGCATTATCCTTGCACCAGCACTACGAGCTGCTGGAGCAACTGTTCCTATGCTTGCAGGTAGAGGACTTGCCCATACTGGAGGGACTATTGACAAACTCGAAGCAATTCCTGGTTTCAATACAGGACTTTCAATGCATGAAATGAAAGACAACCCCTGTTTCATTTCTCGCCAAACTGAAGATATCGCTCCTGCCGATAGAATCCTCTATTCGATTCGTGACATCACTGCCACTGTCCCACAAATTGGGTTAATCACAGCCTCAATCATCTCAAAGAAAGCCGCAGAAGGACTAGAGAAATTAGTGCTTGACGTTAAGTGTGGAAATGCTGCATTTATGCAAACTAAGGAAGATGCATTGGCTCTTGCTACATCAATGGTCACAACCGGAAATAGCCTAGGAATGAAAGTTACTGCACAGGTAACTGAAATGGACAACCCAATTGGAATAATGTTCGGAAATAGCCATGAAATCGTTGAATGTATTCAGTGCTTGAAAGGCGAGGGACCAAAAGATACGATGGAACTGGTGTATGCACAGGCCGACTCATTAGGTTACGACATTCGGCCAAACATTGCCGATGGTTCTGCACTCGCTGAATTCCGTAACATGTGTATCCGTCAAGACGTTAGTGAGAAAGACATCGAAGAGATTATTGAAAATCCTTGGAGTAAATTAGAACGCTCATCAAATTCGGTTGAGATAGTTTCCAAAAAATCTGGCTGGATTAAAGAGATTCATGCCCTGACAATCGGTGAAATCCTGTGCAAGTTAGGTGCTGGGCGAACAGGTGAAAATCCTGACATTAACCATGGAGTAGGAGCTCAGCTTCTCGTTCAACGCGGCACATTCATTGAGGAAGGAACGGCTTGGATCAGATTCGATACCGAGTCCGGAATGTCCAGCGAAATGATTGACCAAGTCCAAGGTGCAATAACTCTTTCAGATTCTAAAGTCGAAATCTCTAGCAGGATTTTGCAAATAATCGACGAGTAATTTCGACGGTTTTGATGGAAGCCGTCATATAGGGAAGGCATGTCGGCAGGGGTGCCGTTTTAGCTTAGCTGGTGGAGCGTGGGACTGTTAATCCCAAGGTCGAGGGTTCGAACCCCTCAAACGGCGCTTACTCATAATCGAGGACTGATAGACTAGTGCGCTTGAACCAGTTTTGGGTAAAAAATGAAAATTTGAATTATTGTCGGGTATTAGTTTAAGGTGACATGGAATTACTACGGTTCATGAAATCTGTTGGTTTCCGAATTTGTGTGATTTTCGTGGTTGTCGCATTTATGCCAACATCTAGCGCTGCAAGTGACGCTCAATCTGAAAATTGGGAGATAAGAATAGATTACTCTGGCGAATGGAGAGCACTCGTAGAGAGTGATAATTCAGATAGAAGAGGGTATGGTTCTGAAACCATAACAACTTACGCAGCCTCTGAATCTGCTACAGTAAGGAAACTAGATGACAATTCTAAGGAAATGTGTGTTGAACTCTGGAAAAATGGCGAATTGGTTGACAGTACCTGCACTAGTTCAGCATATGGTGAGGTCGAAGTAGGAAAGTGCAAAACAAATTGTGGAGATCCTAGTGTTCCATTCAGTGAAGTACCAGGCTTTGGATTTGTAAATTCGATACTTGCATTGGCATGTTCTGCGATTTACTTTCGCAAAAATAAATCGTAAAAGATAGTATAACCTGAGAAAATTCAGAATCAATAAGGGGTCAAATCATGAAAAACAACGAAGAGGATTCATCTGACTCAAATTTCGAATCAACTGAGAACGAGGAAAAAATGAATCAAAAACCAGAGCCAATCTTGATTGATGCGAATGGCAGCAAATCAAAACCTGAACAAAAGGTTCCTACAAATACAGTAAAACAGCCTCTTACTCGCCCACAGAAGGCTCTCAAAGGATTTTTGCTTATTGCAATTGGAATTGTATCTGCATTTATTGCGGGTGATACAGATGAGAGCTTTTGGATTTTCTGCTCCGCTTCAATTTTCTTGTTTGTATATGGTTGGTCTACAATTCTTCAGGCAATGACTACCACTAAAGACATGAGTAATAAAGAGGCAATTGGAACCACAGTAATCGTATTTGGTTTAGTCATATTTGCCTTTATTGCATGGATTATCCATATCCTCTCTCAAGGGTTTTGATAACGAACCTATGAACTAACCAATGGCGTAACTCACAGTCACTTGAGTTTCATTTTTCCTAGGCAACTGCGCAGGCAAGATTCAAGCTCAGAATGTGTGAATTCATAACCGGACTCTAGAAGTCTGTTTGGCCTAACGTCTTGGCCCTCAAGAACTAGTTTCTTACCCATTTGACCGAATAACATCTTGATAACAAATCCAGGTAATGGTGCAAAAGCAGGTCTTCTGAGAACCTTACCCAGAGTTTTCGCAAATTGCTTCTGTGAAACTGGATTCGGCGCAGTTAGATTGTAGACTCCTTCACTATCTTCTTTCATCATCAAATGATGAATAGCGTAAATTTCGTCATCCAAGGAAATCCAGGACTGCATCTGCTTTCCACCACCAACTGGACCGCCTGCACCCATTTTTGCTGGCAGCAGCAACTTGGCAAGTGCACCTCCTAATGGAGACATCACAATTCCGGTTCTCAAATGGATAACATTGATTCCTGCATCCTTTGCTGCGTTGGATGAATTCTCCCAGTCTTTACACAAGTCCGACAGCATATCATTCCCTGCACTCGAATTTTCATCTAGAATCTCGGTTCCTCTATTTCCATAGAATCCTATTGCAGATGAGCAAAGGATTTTCTTTGGAGGATTTTCAAGTCCTGCTACTATCTTTGCAAGATTTTTAGTAGGGATAATTCGACTATCCCTGATCAACTTCAGGCGCTTCTTAGACCAGCGCTTGTCACCAATTCCTGCTCCTGCGAGATGAATTATACTGTCGAATCCATTCATATCGCCTTCCAAAACTTCTCCCGTCAAATCATTCCACTTGACGACTTTGCTCGAATCAACATCACTTGGCAATTTGGTGCTTGGGCGCAATAGGCGATGTACATCATGCCCTGCAGCTTCTAAAAAAGCACACAATTGTAATCCAATCATACCAGTGGAACCGGAAACCAGAATTTTCTGCCTAGGTAATTCTGCTGTTGCTTGAATCTGCTTCAAGTCGTTAGCAACTCTTACGCTACGGAACTCAAACATTTGCTTCATTCTCGGCAATACCGTGAATCCTGCAGACCAGCCTGTGAATACGTGCAAAGGAAGTTTGTACTCAACATTGTCAATAATTGAGGTTTCTTTACCAGAATTAGATTCGAACTCATGGTGATGATTCCAAGCTCCGAATGGGCCTTTGATCATCCTGTCAGCAAATGATTCGCCAGGAACTACGCTGTGGTGTCGAGCAACCCATTTTTGGCGGAGTGGCCCCATTTTCACTTTGAAAATTGTCTCATCACCGTCGACTAAACGACCCGCATTGATTGGTTGAATACCTTCCCATTCTGGCATGATTCGCCTGAATGCTCCATCGCTGTTGTACCAGTCCCAAATTTGTTTTTTGTTCGCATCAACCTTGGCCTTGTGAACAAAAAGGGGCAATTTAATCTCTCCTTTCATACGAAATATTGCTTGAGTTCGCAGCCACGTTGGGGAACAAAGTCTGCTGCTTAGAAGGAGAAACAGAATATGTTTCGATGTACTTCTTTGTGCTGAATTTTCTCTTAGTAGAAGCGGTGGTCATGCAGCGTATTTTTCCATACACCGGCCTTTCAGTCCATCCTCTGTCGAACTTTCCTAGAACCCAACCAATTCCGGTGTAGGTATTAGGGTCTCTGCCATCTAAGGCCCATTTGTCATTCAGTGCTACCATGTATTCCATAGCAATTTCAGGCGTAGGAGTCCACTCAAGGATCTTCTTACCCCATAGCATACGGAGATAATTGTGAATCATTCCCTCTGAACGGAGTTGTCTTTGTGCTGCATTCCACAATTCATCGTGTGTTTGAGCATTCTCGAATTCGTCAAATGAATAAATGTAAGGTCGCGGGTCATTTTCATGTTCCTTCAGTGTCTTTTGAGCCCACTCCGGAATAGACGCAAACTCGTGGTGATTCTGAACTCTAGCACAGTGAATGAAACCTAGATCTCTCCAAACAATGACTTGGTCCAAGAAAGATTCAACATCATTGGGCAGACCCCACCATCCTGACCTTCTACCATTATCGGGAGGCACAATTTTTGAGATGTCCCAATTGTTCTTCGCAAAAATCTCTGAGAGAATTTGATGGGGGCTTATGTGACCGAAGTGAAGGTAGGGTGATAGGCCACTTGAACCGTTTAATTCAGGTTGATTTCGGTTTTCAGAATAATCACTCAACCTTTCTTCAAGGAATTCATTCCATCTCGAAAGCGCTGCTATTGAACCGCCTTTAGTTTGCTGCACAGGTGGAACCGAGTGGTCGATAGATAGAACGGATAGAGCGTTTAACCCAACATCTTCGATTTCGCAGATTCTCCAAATAAATTCATACGGAGTGATTGGCGTATCACTTTCTTTGAATATACTCTCAACTTTAGACTGAGGGAATGTTGGCAACCCAGCTGCATTTGGGACAGGATTGGGTAATGGGAACTCGGACATGTGTTGGATGATGGTCTTGTGCAGGTGTCTTCGAAGTGAGTATGCAGTAGTGAATTCTCTATCTTGTCTCATGGAAATGAATCCATTAGAATCAACACAGTGTACTTCACACTTGTTGATTGATATTGCAATTTCTGAAATCCTACGAGGCATATACACCGGGAAGTCATCGATGACCAATACATCAGCAAATTCTATCCATTTTTCGAGCAAGCCTCTTGCCTCATATGGTTTGGTTTCCACATATGGAATGTACTTTATCGGAGAGTCTTCAAGGGCTTTCTTGTTGTCCATCATTCCTTGAATTACGAAAGTATGCGACCTGTCATTAGCCCATTGATGAGCAATAGCAAGAGCCTCGACGACCACCAGTGGAAGATTACGTTCATTGGCTAAATCGATAGCATGTTGAAGTCCGTGATTCCATTTCGTCCTCCTTGCTGAAATCATCCAGTATACTACGCACTCACCAGAGCTTTTGCCCTGGTTGAACACTCGCAGGCGGTTTTCTGGAATCATAATTACATCACTGGCCTATATTCTTGGATTGTCGGTTTACGCTGTAGACATGATATGCGTCTGACTTGGTGATTGGTCTGGAGGATTTCAGCGACATACGCTCTCCACTCAAACCGTCTAATGCAAGGTTGTGCATGGTTTGAGATACCCAGTCCAAATCTTTCAACTCGGAAAGATCTGCCCATCTGATTTCGTCTATTTCTTCTGAGGACAAACTCGTTTTGTCTGAATCGATGGTGACATCGTAGCACAGGAACACTGCTGGCTTTTTCTTGTACAGAGTAGACCTCACTGCAGAAAGGCCTACGATAGTGCCACTGACTCCTGTTTCCTCAGAAAGTTCTCGCAGGACTGCCGATTCAGGAGATTCCCCCTCATCAACGCTTCCTTTAGGGAGTCCCCACAGATTTTGGTAGCTTCCTCTTGCCTCTTTAACAAGCAAAATCTTGCCATTGTGAATCGCTCTGGCTGCCACACCTAAATCACAAACTACGCCAGCCATGGAATTAATGTAACTTGCTTGGTATATATACCACCGTTTTTCCCCTCTAGGCTTGTGAACAGGCTATTATAAACCGGAGTTGTGAAAACATATCATGCTCAGCAAAAAGCGAGAGACTAGCATTGTAGAAGCCGATGCGATTATGCCTACAAAATTTGGAACGTTCAGAATTCGTGCGTTTCGTGACCACACCAACAACAAGGAACATGCCTTGCTGTACCTCGATAACCCCGACATAGTTCCGCTGGTCAGGGTTCATTCCGAGTGCCTAACAGGTGACGCATTTGGTAGCCTCAGATGCGACTGTGGACCACAACTAGAGACATCCATGAAAGAGATCCAGGCCCATGGAAGTGGGGCTATCGTTTACCTCAAGCAAGAGGGAAGAGGTATCGGATTGTACGCTAAAATGCAAGCTTATGCATTACAGGATCAAGGCCTAGACACTCTCGACGCAAACTTACAACTTGGACTACCAGCAGATGCAAGAACATACGAAATTGCAGCTGAGATGCTCAAGACCATTGGCTATGATGAATTGTACCTTCTCACCAATAATCCAGAAAAGCGCTTGCAACTGGCCGAAAACGGAATCGAAATCAAAAATCGTATACCAATCATTGTTGTACCTAGCGAACACAATCTTTCATATCTCAGGACGAAGGCCTCTCGCATGGGGCACATCCTCGAAGTCTGAGTGGTTGAAATGGGAAATAGTATAATTGGCCAAACTGCTCCGGACTTTATTCTACAAGCAGACGACGGAAGTATGTTTGACAGCACTTCACTTCACGGCCAGTGGAGAGTTTTGTTTTTCTACTCGCGAAACAACTCTCCTACCTGTAAGCGTGGGTGTTTGACCTTCAAGGAACAGTATGAATTATTCAAATCATCTGGATGCACGATCGTGGGCATTGGACCGGGTTCTTATGAGAAACTAAAAGACTTCAAATCTACAATAGGCGAACTACCATTCCCTCTTCTTGCAGATGTTGATAGAGCAGTAGGTGAATCTTACAACATTCCCCTTCACCTAGGGCAGTTTCCGTCTAAATCGTCATTTGTAGTAGGACCTGATAACAAAGTCCGCTATGTGTATGATTGGCTATTCAGGCCAAGAAGGCACGTCGCAAAAATTCTAGCCGACATTTCAAAGGTTTCTGGAGGAGACTGAATGTGGGAAGAACTTCTAATTGACTCTGGATTAAACGAGCGCGAGGTGCGCTCCATCCTTGTATTAGGTTCGAACTCTAAAATGAAAGCTTCAGAGTTAGCAAAGGAATTGGGAACTACCAGACTAGATGCATACAACAGCTTGTCACGACTCCAGGAAATGGGAATCGTGACTGTAACTGCAGATAGGCCAATGCGCTTCTCAAGTATGAATGTTCATCAAGCGATTGAGCACATCATCGGAATGAGAAAACAGCAACTCAACCGATTGGAAGAGGGTTACGAAGAAATTTCCAAAGATATTACCAAGGAATCTAAAGCATCCTTAACCAAAACAAGAAGCAGTGATGACCCTCGTTTCGCAGTATTGAAAGAGAGAGGAAATATCTACAGTCGTCTAAAGAAAATGGCAGAAGAATCTGAGGAAAGATTGATCCTTCTTCTCGGCCAGTATGGTATCCTACACCTTTGCAGGAATCCCGAAGCTCTTGAGGCAGTCAACAACGCTGCAATCAGCGGAGTTGTATGTCAAATAATCACTCATTTGGACAAGAGGACAATTCGATTCTTCAATGAGTTACACGATTCTATTGATGTACGACATTCCGATGAATTAGAATCTCTAGGCTTTGTACGCGATGGAATTGAGGTCATTCAATACCTGAATATTGAAGACAACCCTGTCGGAAGAGGTAAAGACGATGCTGCCCTAATTATTGAATCACCAGCATTTGCTGAATCTCACGTCAATCTAATAGACACGATTTGGGAAAATGCTGTTCTATTTGATACAGCTGTTGCAAGATATACTGACAACCAAATTAATGACCCTCTGCGACTGACGATTGGCGAAGGTTCGTTCTTGAAAAATTTCTCTACAGTTCTGGGCATCGAAGATGAATTGCCAGAAGAAGACACTCCGTTTGATCCTGAAGCATTTTTCGCTGCCGGCAAGGAAGTTAACCTTGCCAGAAATAAACTAACTGAAGGTAAGTTGTCGAATCTGAAGGTTTTAGGTATTGACATTGGTTTGATGCTTAGACAAATCGGAAACAGAATCGGTAGAGAAGTCGCTTTCTCGCTACGAGGAATCGAACATGACATTGAATTCCTGGATGAAATGATGGATTGGTGGGAATATGCGGGCCTAGGCAGACTAGAATACGATGTCGACCCGACTTTCCACGTCAGAGTAGGATTGCATCACCCTCCTGTAGAAGACCCTGATGCCCTACCAATGTGGGAAATGGACGACGGCATTATCGAAGGTGCGTTATCAAGTAGATTTTCCAAGGATTCTCAGATTGCAATCCAGAGAATTGAAGGTTCTGGGAAACCTGAAGATTTGTGGCATTACATCATCCACAAGCACGCTGGTGGTTCAATGGAACTAACTGATTAGATTCTAAACGGGTATTAATATATCGAACTGCGTAGGTAATGATATGCGCCTCAGTACCCTGCTTCGATTCGCAAGAGAGTTGAAGGGTAAGAAGCCCGTAGATATTGACAAAATTCAATCAATGGGCCTATTAGCAGTGAAACTTGGACAAATCTGTGCGCTCCGTCCAGACTTACTCGAACCAGATAGGTGTATACAGCTGCAGGAATTGTACAGCAGGGCACCTTCGATACCTTCTGAGAATTTTGACAAATTACTCGACAAGTATACAGACAGAAATTTCCGTTCAAATTTTAATTACATCGAATCGGAACCATTTGCTGCAGCCAGTATTGGACAGATTCACAGAGCCGAATTGCGAGATGGTTCTCGCGTGGTAATTAAACTCATCAAGGGAGACTTCAAGAAATCATTCGAGAAGGATGTTCGCCGCATGAAAAGGTGGATGAAGTTGGGGTTACTGTTTAATCCAAAATTAAAGAAAGTCGGAAATCCTATTGGACTACTCAACCACATTGAAGATTATACACTTCGTGAACTGAACTTGCTGAATGAAATTACTGGCAAAGAGCGATTAGAAAAACTAGCTGAAGAATACAGTGAAAAGTTCCCTATGCCAAAGTTGCGATTCCCTAAAATTTGGAAAGAACTGTCAAGCGAAAATGTTCTAGTGATGGAAGAAATTACCGAACCAACTCTTGAATCTCATCTTAATGCAGGTACGATGGAGTGGGAAGATCTGCTACAATTATTCAGAATCCATGGAGCCTACATGTTTGGCATGGGCGTATTCCACGGCGACTTGCATCCCGGAAATGCCATGATGGGAAGTGACAAAAATTTCGTTTTCATCGACACAGGTGCCATCTGTGAAGCCCCTAACCATGTTAGAAAGGCGCTGTTTGGTTTCTTCTATTTCCTCGCTAGAGGTGAACTTCAGAATGCATTTGATGCGATGCTTACTATGGCTGATGTTGCACCTTCTGGCAAAACTCTCGAAACCTACTATGACTCGATGTACGAACTATATGACGGATTCGTAGGCACCTCTGTTAGCGAAGTTTCACTAACTCAACAAATGATGAAGACCGTCAAGGCCGCTGTTCTGGCAGGTTGCTCATTCGGTGATGAAGCATTCCCAATTATCCGATCTCTAATGTACATGGATGGCATGGTTTTGAAAGGACATCCAGAAGTGGATTTAATATCTTCAATGGGCCCATATCTCGATGAATTTGCAACTCTAATCGATACAACAACTCTGCTCAATAAAGAGCCTGCAAGCAACTGGAAATCGGTGGGTAAAAACCGTCCTTTAATAACAAAAACAACAGCGTGAATATTATGTCCAGCGTAAAACAACCATCTGTAGCAATTATTGGAGCAGGACCTGGTGGTCTAGCATCTGCCTTACTGCTAGCCAAATCTGGAGTCAAAGTAACCGTTTTTGAAAGGTCAGAACGCGTTGGAGGTCGAAACAAAGTTTTCGAACGAGACGGATTCAAATTCGACTTAGGACCAACCTTCTTTCACTATCCGGAAGTTATCGAAGACATATTCCAGGCAATCGGTCTTGATGCACACAAAGAACTCAAACTCAAGAAGCTCGATCTCAACTACAGATTGATTTTTGGACAGGGGGGCGTCCTTGATTGCACTAGCGACGTTGACCAAATGTGCGAACGCATCGCAGCACTTTCGGGAGAAAAGAATGCGCAAGGCTTCAGGAAATATCTCGAAGACAACAAAATGAAGCTCGACAAGTCAAAACAGTGTTTGCAGGAACCATGGTTTGGAGCCAGCGATCTTCTTTCAAAGAGGGCAATGCGCGTTTCCAAGGTCCTAAGGCCTCAACGCTCAGTGGCAAAAGATTTGATGAAGATTTTTGACGATGAACGCTTGATGTTAGCAATGTCCTTCCAAACAAAATATCTGGGTATGTCTCCGTTCAACTGCCCTAGCCTGTTCACAATGCTGGCCTACCTAGAATACGAATACGGGATATTCCACCCGATGGGTGGACTTGGAAGCGTCTCTGAAAGAATGGGTGAAATTGCCAAAGACTTGGGCGTAGATTTCCGTATGGGCGAAGCTGTTAAGGAAGTCATAATGGACAAGAAAACCATCAAAGGTGTAGTCACCGAAAACGGTGAGT